>SYEM01000121.1 GCA_005801385.1 Verrucomicrobiales bacterium
GAATGGCCTCCCGGAGGGCAGTACGCTGCCCCTCGGTCTGTCCTTCGGCTCGACCCTGGGAGAGTCCCTGGGAGAGTCCCTTCGCGAGGGCACGGCGTTCGAAGCTGGTGATGAGGGGCATGATTGTGTCTGGGTCAGAGTCGCTGACGTGGCTGGCGAATTCAACGTCGAGCTCCTCAGGCAATGGGTTCATGGCTTCGAGGGCCCGGAACAGGTTGTCGATCTGGCTCCGGTGGAATCCCTGACGGAACAGTTCCCGGATCCAACGAAGCTTCGCGTGCATCCGTGCCGCTGGATCCTTGGCGGTCCGCTGGGCGATGCGATGGGCGAGGATCACCTTGGCGACCGGATTGGTGCTGGATTCGAGGAAGTCGTCGGTGAAATCGGTGAGCTTGCAGGTGTGGTACTGGAAGAGGCAGCCCGATCCGGCCACACGCAGATCCAGGTCGCCGGGTCGGTGGGTGGGATCGGGATCGGCGAGGATGGCGACGCTGAGGAGGGGCATCCCGTACTGGTCGTAGATCCGGTAGAAATACTGGAGCATCCGCTTCGGGGTGTCCGTCGAGGCCTGGGACTGGATCTCGAGGTGGAGGTAGATCCAGCGGGCGCGTCCGTCCCGGAAGAAGACCCGGATGAGTTTGTCGACGCGACGCCGGGATCGGTTCCTTGGGAATAGGGCCCTGAGCTCGGAGTCGAGGAACTGGAACCCACGGGTCCAGTCGATGTCGCGGGCCACGATCGGGAGGATGAGCTCGAGGAGAGGCTGCAGGGAGCCCTCGACAGTCTCTTTCCAGGCGCCATCGAAATCGGATGCGGGAATGGACATCCCGGTGATCGGATCAGATCGGTGGGCAGGTCTACCATCGCCAGATTTGGGGAGAGGAGGCGGCTTGCGAAACGCGGAGGAACAGACGGGGACTCACACAAAGACGCGGAGGTACGGAGGAAAAATGGGAGAGAGGAGGAGATTGAGGGAGGCGGTGAAGGGGGGGCGGGTGGATGATGCAGTACCCTGCATCACTGGACGCGGGAGCGCCCACCCGCTGTAGGGATCGCACTCCGTTGCGTCCCATCTTTTCCGCGAGGGTGGAGCGAACGGGTCAGCCCAGCCGGATTCCTCTGACACGTGAGCGGATCCCGTCTCCCTTCACGGGTGCGCCACGTGTGGCGGATCGAGGTGGGGCCACGACGGAGCACAACCCTGCCGGAATCGCCTCTGTCGTTATCTCGCCCGTCTTGCCTTTGGACCTCCGCAACGACACGGAGGAAGAGCGAGGACGGAGAACCCTTGTTCAGGATCGCCTGACCCGATTGACGTGGATCATCCTGCTGGCATGCCTCACCCGTCTCGTCGACACCCCGCAATCCCCGCCTGCAATCAAAGCCACTCGGGATGGTGGATCTTCCGCGAGGTGGAGTACTGGGTGGCCATGGGGAAGGGCACGTCGCCGCGGACCCGTCATCCGGTCTGGGAGAACACCCGGTTGATCCGTGCGGGGAACCGTGACGAAGCCTACCGAAAGGCCCTCGCGCTCGCCCGTGCGGGTCATCCGTCGCGGACGGAGGACGGTGAGTGGCGGTCCGCCGGGATCTCCATGCTGCTACCCGTCTATGAGGACCTCGAGGACGGCGCGGAGATCCTTTGGGAGGTTCGTGGGTCGCTTCCGATCGAGAGCATCCGGAAGCGGGTCCGGACGAAACGCACGCTTCCGGTGTTCGATGACAGCGAGGGTTGATCGGTGCCGCGGCGCCTTCACGGGAATCCCCGATCCTGCACGGACCAGGAGTCTCCAGTTCCCTCCCTATTCGTAGCGGAGCGCCTCGATGGGGCTGAAGCGGGCGGCCTTGATCGCGGGGAGCACGCCGGCCAAGATGCCGACGGCGGCGCTGAAGGCGACCGCGACCAGCTCCGCGTTGCGCGTGATCATGGGGGAGTTGGAGGTCGGGGTGACCTTGGCGAGGAGGTCGACGAACAGCTCGGAGACACCGAGGCCGAGGAGGCCGCCGATGAGGGCCAGGACGGCGCTCTCGATGAGGATCTGGATGAAGATGTTGGCGCCTGTGGCGCCGACGGCCTTGCAGATGCCGATCTCGCGGACGCGTTCGTTGATGCTCGCGAGCATGATGTTCATGATGCCGATCCCGCCCACGAGCAGGCTGATGCCGGCGATGATCCCGCCGCTCAGCCGGGCGTTCTGGATCTGCTTGTTGATGCTCTCGACCTGGTTCTCCTGGGTTTCGAAGGTGAAGTCCTCGATCCCCTGGTGGGTGAGGAGCATCACGTTCTTGGCCTGCTGGAGGGCCTCTGCGAGGCGGCTGAAGTCGGCGACCTTGATGTCGATGTCGGTCAGTCGGGGGTCCGGGACGCTGTTAAGGGTGGTGCCGCCGGAGCGGAAGCGGACCCAGGCGGTGTTGAGGGGGATGTAGACGGTCATGTTCTTCCGCCAGAACGCCCAGCCTCCCTTCTTGCCCCAGCCGCGGGACCGCTTGGGTCCGCCCACCTCGGCCGGCTTGCCCTTCTGCTCCCGTTGGCGCGCCCGTTCCTTGGCCTCCTGCTCGCCCATGTATTCCTGGAACATTCCAACAATGACAAAGGGTTGGCCGTTGATCTGGATCGTCTCACCGATCGGGATGATCTCGCGTCCGACATCGTCGGGTTTCCCGAACAGTTCATCGCGGATGCCGGTTCCGATCACGCAGACCGGTCGGGCCGCCTCCTCGTCGATCTCGTTGAAGAAGCGGCCGTGGGCCACCGTGTGCAGGTTCATCTCGAGCACGGCGGGCCAGCCGCCGACGCATTCGCTGGGCTCGGTCCGCTTGTCGCCTCGGCTGAGGATGACGTCCTCGATCGCCATCTCGGGTGAAACGACCCGGAGCAGGGGGGCGCTGCGGCGCAGGGCCTCGACGTCGACCAGGGTGCGGCCCGGTGCGGAGTCGGCGAGATGATCCTGCCAGGCCGGGACGGCCTGGGGTTGGACCAGCACCTTGTCCACCCCACCCATGGCCACCATGGTCTCCTTCATCCCGTTCTCCATGCCCTTGATGATGGCGGACATGCCCACGAGGCTGGTCACCCCGAGGATGATCCCGAGCATTGTGAGGAATGACCGGGACTTGTGGGCCCAGATCTCCTTCAGTCCGACGGCGATGGAGTTGAGGAGGATCATCAGTCGTAGCGAAGCGCCTGGATGACGTTCATGCGTGAGGCGCGGAAGGCGGGGATGAGGCCGGCAAGGACGCCGATGGTGACGCTGGCGGCGAAGGCGAGGCCCATGGAGCCGAGGGTGACCACCGGGGCGTTGTCGGTGGGGGTGACGGCACGGATGAGCTGGATGAGTCCGAAGCTGGTGGCGAGTCCGACGAGCCCGCCGATGACGGCGATGACGGTGCTCTCGATGAGGATCTGGATGAACACCTCGGCGTCACCGGCTCCGACGGCCTTGCGGATGCCGATCTCGCGGATGCGCTCGCTGATGCTGGCGAGCATGATGTTCATGATGCCGATGCCACCGACCAGGAGACTGATGCCGGCGATGAGGCCACCGCTGATGCGGGCGGCGCTGATGAAGGTGTTGATCTGGTCGGCCCAGTCCTCCTGGGTGCGGAACGAGAAGTCCTCGATGCCCCGGTGAGTGACCATGAGAACGTTGCGGATCTGGGTGAGCGCCTCGTTGATGCGATCGGGATCCGCGACCCGGATCTCGATGTTGTTCAGGGTGGGGATGGCCGAGATGTTGGTCTGCCCCGACTTCATCTTCATCCACATGGTGTTGAGCGGCATGTAGACGGTGTTGTTCTTGATCCAGAACGCGAAGCTGCCCCGGCGTCCACCGCCACCGTAGCCCCGGCTGCGCTGTGGTCCGGAGGCACTGTTGGTGACCGCGGCGGCCTGACGCGCCCGCTGTTCCTGCTCGCGCAGCTCCCGGGACGTGCGGTCCTGCTCGCTCTCGTAGTGGTCGAACATCCCGATGATCGTGAACGGATAGCCGTTGATGGTCATGGTCTTGCCCAGCGGGATGACAGGTTCGCCGGTGTCCTCGGGCTTCCCGAAGAGCTCGTCCCGGATGCCGGTCCCGATCACGACGACGTTCCGGGCCTGCTCGTCATCGAACTCGTTGAACATCCGGCCATGGGCGATCTTGTGCTCCATGAGCTCGGCCTGGATGGGCCAGACGCCGGAGGTCATGAACGTGCGGTAGGTCTTCCCGTTGGCGGCGAGGGTCGGGTTCATGCCGTCCATCCGCATCTCCGGGGAGATCTTCACGGCCTCCGGAGCAGAGTTCCGGAGGGCATAGACATCGTTCATGGTGAGTCCGACGGCGAGGTCGCGCATGTGGCGCTGCTCGACCGGGACGGGCTGGGCCTCGACGCGCACCTTGGCGAGGCCGCCGACGGCGATGAGGGATTCCCGGGCCCCGTTCTCCATCCCCTGGACGAGGGCGTTCATCGCGACCAGCGAGGACACGCCCAGGATGATCCCGAGCATCGTGAGGAGGCTCCGGAACTTGTGCGCCCAGATCTCCTTCAGACCGACCGTGATGGCGTTCCAGAGGGACATGTGGGGGGTCTATGCGGGGGAGGGGGAGGGGGCGGAGCCGGATTGCGACCTGGCGGCGACGCGGTCGAGTCCGGCCAGGCGTTCATCCACCCGTTCGGCGATCTTGCCATTCCGGATCTCGATCCGACGCGGTGTGACGGCGGCGATCTCCGGGTTGTGGGTGACCAGGATGATCGTGCGGCCCTCCTGGCTGAGCTTGCGGAAGAGGGTCAGGATCACCTCTCCGGTATGGGTGTCGAGGTTCCCGGTCGGTTCGTCCGCGAAGACGATCTTCGGGTCGTTCACCAGGGCCCGTGCGATGGCCACGCGCTGCTGCTGTCCC
>SYEM01000122.1 GCA_005801385.1 Verrucomicrobiales bacterium
ATCACGAACTCAATCCGTTGGTCCATTGCTTGGGTCTCCAGCCAGGGCATGCTGGCTAGCCTCATCGCTAGCCAGCATCTCTAGCCATTCTGTTACCCATGTTCTGAACCAACCCTGTCACCCATGTATTGAACCTGGACCCTGCGGATCCTGAAGGCGTGGCATGCGCCCTCGCCTGCGCTCGCGGACTTCATCAACCAGGGCTGGTCGCCCCGGCTGGGAGATCCGGCATGGCTGGCCCGACAGGTCCTCCCCGCCGGCGAACCCTGCTGGGTCTCGGACCTGTCGTCGTGCACCGGGTTCAGCCGTCGCCGATCCGCCTCGAGGGCGCGTCTGCGGTCGGCGCTCGCCTTCCCGGCGCGATTCGAGGGCCGGACCCTGGCCGTCATGGTCTTCTACAGCACCCGGTCCCTCGACGCCGATCCGGAGCTGATCGGGCTCGTCGGCAGCCTCGGGGGACAGATCGGCCAGTTCATCGATCGGAAGCAGACCGCAGATGCCCTGCGGCGGAGCGAGGCCAGCCTTGCCCGCGCCCAGAAGATCGCCCAGCTCGGCAGCTACGAGGTCATCCTCGAATCCGAGCCCCGTGCAAGCTGGTCCACCCAGGTCTACCGCATCCTCGGTCTGGGCATCGAGGAACGGCTCTCGTTGGAACGTTTCGTCGACGGGTTCGTCCACCCCGACGACCGGGCGCGGGTGCAGTCGACGATCGCCCAGCTGGTCCGACGCGGCATCGGCTACGACCTCCAGTGCCGGATCGTGCGTCCGGACGGACGCGTCCGGCATGTCCAGGTGGTTGGGGAGGCGGTGGCGGCCCGGCGGGGTCGGACGGTGAAGGTGGTCGGGACCCTGATGGACATCACCGAGCGTCTGGAGCTGGAGAAGGAGGCGCTCGAGGCCCGGGAGCGGGAGCAGCGTCGGTTCGGACGGGATCTCCATGACGGGCTGGGACAGCGGCTCACGGCGCTGGAGCTGTTCGGACAGGCGCTTGCGAGCGATGTCCGGATCAAGGCCCCGAACCTCCAGCCGCAGGTCCAGAACCTGACGCATCAGCTCCGGGAGGCGGTCACCGAGGCGCGGCTCCTCTCCCACGGGCTCTCCCCGGTCCCGCTCGAGGACGACGGTCTCATGCGTGCCCTCGAGGAGCTGGCGATGGGGGTCCGGACGATGACCAAGGTCCAGTGCCGGTTCCTGTGTCCGCGACCGGTGCTGCTGAAGGAGGTCACCGTGGCGACCCAGCTCTACCGGATCGCCCAGGAGGCGGTGAACAATGCGCTCAAGCATTCCGGAGCGGGTCGGGTCCAGATCCGCCTCGCCCAGCGATCCCCGCGGATCGTCCTCACGGTCGAAGATGATGGTTGTGGATTTTCCGGTCCCGATGGTGACGATATGGGCATGGGGATGCGGGTCATGAAGTACCGCGCCGAGATGATCGGTGCGACCCTCGAGGTCGGTCCGGCGCCACGCCGGGGACTGCGTATCACCTGCTCGCTGTGGAAAGCCGTATGAAATCGAAGGACAAACGCGACACCAAGGCCGTCGTTCCGGAGGCCACCGCGTCCGCGACGCCACCTGCACCCGCGGTTCCGCTCCGACGGATCATGCTCGTCGAGGACCATCCCATCCTGCGCCTCGGGCTCGCCCAGCTCATCGGCCGGGAGTCCGACCTGGAGATCTGCGGCGAGGCCGGGAATCCGGCCGAGGCGATGACACTGCTCGACAGGATCGTCCCCGACCTCCTGCTGACCGACATGAACATGCCCGGCCGCAGCGGCATGGAATTCGTCCGGGATGTCCGGGCCCGGTTCCCGGATCTGGCCATCCTGATCCTCTCGATGAATGGCGAGGACCTCCATGCCGAACGGGCGCTCAAGGCCGGGGCGCAGGGCTACATCATGAAGGGAGCCGGGGGTGAGGAGCTGATGGTCGCGATCCGCAAGGTCCTCGGTGGCGGCATCTACCTCAGCCCCGCCATCACGGAAAAGGTGGTCAAGAGCCTCGGCCGCCCCGCGAAGGCGGGTTCCCAACCCGGGATCGCCGACCTCACCGACCGCGAGTTCGAGGTCTTCCGCCTCATCGGTCAGGGCATGACCACCCGCGAGATCGCCGGCGAGCTCGGGCTCAGTCCGAAGACCGTCGACGTCCACCGTGGGCACATCAAGGACAAGCTCAAGCTCCCCGACTCCACCGCGCTGATCCACTACGCGACCCGGTGGATGGAGACCGAGCAGAACGCCTTTCCTCCCCAGGGTTGATGGAGGCCTCCGGTGAAGGGGATCCGGCGTTGGGCATGGGTCCCGGCTGGGTTCCCGTCGACGGAACCCGGGTGCCGCGCCGTCGTACCGACTCGGCCCTGGTGCTTCTGGGTCACGGATCCACCCTCAACGCCGATTCGTCGCGGCCCGTGCGCGAGCAGGCCGCGCGGGTCCGCCAGACCGGTCTCTTCGCCGAGGTGGCCACCGGGTTCTGGAAGGAACAGCCGACGTTCTGCGGATGCCTCCGGCAGGTGGTGTCCCCCCGGGTCTTCATCGTCCCGATGTTCATCAGCGAGGGCTACTTCACCGAGGAGGTGATCCCCAGGGAGCTGGGGATGCTCGATGGCGCCGGCCAGCAGGTCCGGCATCGGCGCGTCGGCGGCCAGGACCTGCACTACTGCCTTCCGGTGGGTACCCACGTGTCCATGACGCAGCTGATCCTCGAGAGGGCCGGTGGGATCGTCACCCGATTTCCCGCGGCCTCGGGCCCGCCACCGGAGCCTGGTCGGACCAGCCTGTACATCGCGGGCCACGGTACGGGCAACAACGAGAACTCCAGGAAGTCGGTGGAGGTCCAGGTCTCGGAGATCCGACGTCTGGGGATCTACGCCGAGGTCCACGGAGTCTTCATGGAGGAGGATCCCCGCATCGAGGACTGCATCCGCAGCTGTGCCACCGGGGATCTGGTGGTCGTCCCGTTCTTCATGAGCGATGGACTCCACAGCCAGGAGGATATCCCCGTGTTGCTGGGGGAATCGCCCGACACGGTGGCGTCCCGGATGCGGTCGGGGCAACCGACCTGGATCAATCCGACCGTCCGCGAGGGGCGACGGGTCTGGTACACCCCGGGAATCGGCAGCGATCCCCGGATGCTCGAGGTGGTCCTGGAGAGGGTGGCCGAGGCCGAGGCTGTGGCCCACTGAGAGGGGGCGAACGGGAGTCGGCCGACGCGGGGCTCAGAGCTTGCCCGCGAGAAGCTGGATGCCATCGCCCATGGCCCGGTCGAGGCGAGCAAGGGCCACGGCATAGTCGCGCAGGGCCTGGGCATGCACCGTGCGGGCCTCGGTGAGCGCCGTCTGGGCCGACAGGACATCCAGCTGGGTGCCTGATCCGGCGTCGTTCCGGGCCATCGCGAGGCGGACCGCCTCCTCCGCCTGTTCGATCACCTTCTGCTGGGACGCGAGGACCTCGCGCGCCTCGATGAAGGTGGAGTGGGCGGTCCGGACCTCGAGGTCGATCCGACGAACGGTGTCGTCCTGGTCGATCTCGGACTTCGCCAGCCGCGCCTTCGCGGCGTCGACCCGCCCCTTGGTCAGACCGAAGTCGAGGATGCTCCAGTTGAACTGCGCCCCGGCGGTCCAGCCGTCGAGGACCAGCGAGAGGTCATCCGAGAACACACGACTCTGACCCTGGTATCCGCCCGCGATCCCAACGGAGGGGTAGTAGTTGGCCTGGGCCTGGGTGACGTCCTCCTTCCTCAGTCGGCGGTCCATGGCGCGGACGGTCAGCTCGGGGCGCTGGACCCGTGCCTTGGCGATGGCCATGGGGAGGGTGATGTCGAAGGGTTCCGCGGCGAGGCGGCCGGAGAGCTGCAGCGGGATGCTGTCGAGGCCGTTGGTCGGAATGTTCCAGCCCAGCAGCGTCGCCAGATTGTCCCGGGAGATGCGGAACGCGTTCTCGGCGCGGATCAGCCGGGGTTTGGCGTTGGCGAGTTCGACCTCGGCCCGCAGCACGTTGAACCGCGGGGCCGTCCCGGCGTCGAAGCGCCGCTTCTGGTCCAGGAGCTCCTTCCCGAGCAGCGCCACCGACGCCTTCTGGGTCTGGATCTGCTCCATCGAGAGCAGGACGTCGTCGTAGGCCACCTTGATGGAGAGGAGGGTGTCCGCGACGATCGCCTGGAACTGGGCGAGGGCGGCCTCGCGGGTGAGCCCGGCGGATCGGACCCGGGACTGGATCCCGCCGCCGGCATAGATGGGCTGGCTCACCAGGATGTTGGCGTTCCAGAACTGGTCGTTGCGCAGGCGGAAGCCGAAGGAGGGTGTCTGGACGGACTCGATGTTGCCGTCCCCGATGGCGAGGTAGGAGGCTGCGCCCGTGATCCGCGGCAGCATGGCGGACCTGAGCTGCAGGGAGACACCGTAGGATTCCTGGATGTCCTGGCGTCCCTTCAGGATGGTCGGACTCTGCCGCAGGGCGACCTCCAGCGCGTCGTTCAGGCTCAGGGCGTTCGTCGGCCAGGAGTCCGCGGGAGACGTGGGGGCGGCCGCCGCAGCAGCGGCAATCCGGAGGCCAAGGCCCAACAGCAGGCCCAGCAGCAGGCCCAGCAGGAGGTTCAGGTATCGGAGGGACATGGGGTTCAGAAGGAGGTCGAGGCCAAATCCTGAGCATCGTCTGGTCCACGTCTGCCCGCCAAGCAACTTGTTCGCTGGATCCTCTTCCGAGCGCGAGTTGGGGGTTGAGTGAGCCGCCCGCGTGCACGAGGGTTCTGTCATGTTGACCGCGGACTCAGGTGCCTCGCTCCCTCCCGGATCCGGACGGCGGATCGCCATCGTCGCCTCGCGGTACAACGCCCCGTTCGTCGACGGCATGCTGGAATCGGCCCGGGAGACGCTCCGGTCCGCCGGCGCCCCGGAGCCCGAAGTGGTCCGGGTCCCGGGGGCCTGGGAGATCCCGGTCGCCGCCGCGGCCCTCGCACGGCGTCTTACCCATACGCCCGACGCCGTGATCTGCCTCGGGCTGATCCTCCAGGGCGAGACGTCTCATGCCAACCACATCGGCGAGGCGGTCAGCCAGGGTCTGATGCGGCTCGCGCTCAAGACCGGGGTCCCGATGATCCATGAGGTGCTGACGGTCACAGGCGCGGAGCAGGCGCGGGTCCGGTGTCTGGACCCGAAGACCAACCGCGGACGCGAGGCGGCGCGCACCGCGCTCGAGATGGCGCATCTCCTGGGGACGCTGTCCCCGCGGTGACCCCACCCCTCCGGCGTCATGCACCTCCGGTTCCCGACTCCTCCGCGGATCCCGAGGGTGTCCGCCCTGGGGGGGGTGATGTGGGTCCTTCTCATCCTGGCCTTGGCTGGATGTTCCCGACGCGGGGAGCCGGTCGCCACTCCGTCGCCACTGGAGCAGGCCTCCAACCCAACCCGGTCCCAATCGGTCCCCGCGTCCGACGACCGGACCCCACGGCAGGGAGGTCCCGAGGGCTACCTCGGTTCCGAATCCTGCAAAGAATGCCATGCCGATCAGTTCCAGTCCTGGCATCGGACCTATCATCGGACCATGACCCAGCGGGCTTCCCCGGAGACCGTGCGGGCCAATTTCAGGAATGTTGTCCTCACCAACGATGGCACCCGTTTCCGGCTGTCGCAGGAGGGAGAGGCCCTCAAGGTCCGCCTGGAGAAGGTGGCCCCGGGTCCGCTGTCCGGCGCGGGTGCGCCGGTCCTCGACACCGAGGTGACCCTTGTGACGGGGTCCCATCACATGCAGGTGTTCTGGATGCCGGAGGGCAGCGGCAACCTGCAGGTGGGCTTCCCGTTCACCTGGCTGATTCCCGAGCAGCGGTGGGTGCCCCGCAACTCGACCTTCCTGCGTCCCCCGGGGATGTCGCATCAGTCGGAGGCCTGGAATGTCACCTGCAGCCGGTGTCACACCACGGCGATCGAACCGCGGGTCGACCCCGTGGCGAGGCGCATGGACACCCGGGCCGCCGAGCTCGGCATCTCCTGTGAAGCCTGCCATGGACCCGGTCGGACCCATGTCGAGGCGCGTCGGGCCGCGGGTCTGGACGCCCCGAAGCCGGACCCGACCACCCTCGCCCGCGAGATCGTCCATCCCGAGAGGATCGATCCGCTGAGGGCGTCCGAGACCTGTGGCTTCTGCCACTCGATGAAGTGGATCGACCGGGCCGAGAACTGGCGTCAGGACGGCTTCCGGTTCCGCCCCGGCGATGTGCTCGCGGACACCACCCCCCTCATCCAGCCCGACGAAGTGGAACGCGTGCCGGGACTGCGCGAGTACCTCGCCCGCAATCCGCAGCTCCTCGAGGATTTCTTCTGGTCCGACGGCATGGTCCGCGTCAGCGGCCGGGAACACAACGGACTGGTCCGATCCCCCTGTTCCAAGGGAGGCCGGTTCTCCTGCCTGTCGTGTCATTCCCTGCATGAAAGCGAACCGGCCGACCTCCTGGCGTCGAACCGCCAGGACGTCCGGGCCTGCACGCAGTGCCATGAGCGGGTCCGGGAACCGGCCGTCCAGGAGGCCCATACGCACCACCGGCCCGGATCCTCGGGGAGCGACTGCTACAACTGCCACATGCCGCACACGACCTACGGGGTCCTCACCGCGATCCGGAGCCATCAGGTCAGCAGTCCCAGGGTGGATGCGGAGCTGTCCACGGGGCGGCCGAACGCCTGCAATCTGTGTCATCTGGATCGCACCCTGGACTGGACCGCCGGGCATCTGGAGCGTTGGTATGGCCAAAAGGCCCCGGTGTTGGACGAGGTGCAGCGGACGGTCGCGGATTCCGTCCGGCTGACCCTGTCCGGGGACGCGGGGCAGCGGGCCCTCATGGCCTGGCACCTGGGGTGGGCTCCGGCCCGGGCGGTGTCGGGGTCGGACTGGATCGCCCCCTACCTTGGGCTTCTCCTGGATGACCCGTATGCCGCAGTGCGGTGCGTCGCGGAGCGGTCGCTGCGGGGAACGCCGGATCTCGTCCCGTCGGGATACGACTACGTGGTACCGCCATCAGGCAGGCCTCCGGCATTGGAACTCGTTGTGGCAAAATGGAATAAGGGGTTTCGGGCTGACGGTTTGGCCTTTCCGGATGCGACCCTGTTGGGGAAGGCTGGACCCGGGTCGGTGGGTGAGGGTTGGCGGACGCTTCTGCAGTCGCGGAACGAGCGCCCGGTGCGTCTTCGGGAGTGACCTGGGCATCACCAACCCGGTCCACAATCCGTCCCTCCCGCCTCTGGCGACCTTTCGGGTGGGCGGAATAAGTGGCTCAGAACCGGTTTCCGCTCTTGCCTCGGTCTGAAAAAAGCGTATCCCACTCGTCCCCCGGGGCTTGCCTAGGCGAGTTCCCGGTTTTCCCGTCTGTCCCGTACAGGCGGGCGCGGAGTCCCGGGCCGTCCGGTCCTGGAACCGTGTTGAGGAAAGGACGTGAACGTGATTTGAGCGAAATCAAACTCAAGAAAGGCGAACCGATCGATCGGGCCCTGCGCCGACTGAAGAAGAAGGTCGACCGGGAGAACACCCTCCGTGAGGTCCGCAACAAGCGGCACTACGAGAAGCCGAGCGAGCGCCGCCGCCGCAAGCTCAAGGTGGCCAAGTTCAGCGCAATGCTGGCCGCCCGCTACGCCGATCAGTGATGAACGGCCTGTCGGATCGAATCCCATGTCGCCGGTTGTTGTCCGCAGGGGCACCTCCGGCGATTTTTCACTTCCATGTACTCCCTTTCGACCTGTTGGAACTCCGGACGCCACACCGACGGCCGGGCGATGCTGCGTGAGATCCGTGAGCTCGGCTTCGAGTATGCCGAGCTGAGCCACGGCATCCGCATCAGCCTGCTGCCCGGCATCCTCGACGCCGTGCAGGCGGGTGAGATCAAGATCTCGACCCTCCACAACTTCTGCCCGTTGCCCATGGGCGTGCATTGGCCGGCCCCGAACCTGTTCAAGTTCAGCGCCGAGGATCGCCGGGAACGGGAGTCGGCCTGGAAACACTCGCTCAAGACGATCGAGACCGCCGCACGGGTCGGCGCCAGGCTGGTCGTCCTGCATTCGGGTCAGGTCGACATCAAGGACTACAACGAGAAGCTCGAGGAGATGGTCGCCCGCGGCGAGCGGGAGACGCCCCGGTATCGCAAGCTGGTCGAGGAGATGGACTCCAAGCGGGAGCGCCGGAAGGAACGCCCCCTCGAGCTGGCCCTCGACATGATCCGCAACCTGGCCGATGCCGCCGCCGCCGAGGGGCTGCTGCTGGGGATCGAGAACCGGGAGGCGGTCGAGGAGATCCCGTTCGATCACGATCTTCCCATCTTCCTCGCCCAGCTGCCGCCGAACGTCCGTTACTGGCACGATTGTGGGCATGCCCAGATCAAGGAGAACCTGGGCCTGATCCAGCATGCGCTCCATCTGGAGGGAATGGCCGAGCGGCTGGGGGGACTGCATGTGCACGATGTGATCGCCGACGAGGAGGGGCAGCACGACCACTGCCCGCCAGGTTCGGGCATGATCGACTACGGCGCGCTTCGCCCCTTTGTCCGGCCCGAGCACATCAAGGTCCTCGAGCTCAGTCCCGGAACCGAGACGGAGCATGTCCGTCGCGGGTTTGCGCACATCAAGTCGGTCTGGGGCGAGGAGTAGGGTCCGTCGTGCGTGCCCCGTCGATCCCGAGCGTGGCCAGAGCTCTTGTGGGCTGGCTGCTGCTGGCGGTGATCCTGCACGTCATCTTCTGCAACGAGGTCCAGCTGGAGCTGCTGAGGAACGGGGGGCCGGAATGGACCTCGCTGGGGAAGTGGGAACAGCGCCGACTCGCCTGGATCCATGGGCCACTGGCCCTGTGGGCGACCTTCCGTCTCCTCGACGGCGTGAGCCTGGCGACCGCGTTTCTCCTCTGTGGACTCCTCGTGGCCCTCGGGGCCTGGCGTTGGAGGCAGGTCCTTCAGGAACAGGGGCTGTCCATGGGGGGCAGGGACGTGGTGCGGATCTCCCTGATCGCCCAGTTCTTCAACGCGTTCCTCCTCGGCACGGCCGGCGGGGATGTCATCAAGGCCTGGTATGCCGCCCGGAGCTGTCCGAACCAGGAGGGAGAGGCGGCGGTGACCGTCTTCGTCGATCGCCTGCTCGGCATGCTGGGACTCCTGGTGGTTGCCGGCGTGCTCGTGGTAGATCACTGGCACCTGGTGGAGGATTTCCAGCGGTTCCAGGTGGTTGCCCTGACGCTGTTGCTCATGCTGATGGCCGCCCTCGGCCTGCTGGTGGCGGGGTTCTACACCCGGTTGCTGGAGGAGGGAGGATGGATCTCGAGGCTCGCCCGAAGGATTCCGCACGGTTCGTCTGCGCTTCGAGCTCTGGCGACCTGTCGGCAGTTTGGGCGTCGTCCCTGGTTCCTGGTCCGGATGCTGGCGTTGTCGGCTGCCATCGGGATCGTGGTGGCCCTCACCTATGGGGTGCTGGCCCGTGGGCTTGGGATGACCGTGGACGCCTCGTTGATCGCCCTGGTCTCGCTCTCGGCCGTCTGCATCGCCGCCCTCCCGGTGACTCCCTCCGGACTCGGCGTCCGGGAGAACCTCTTCGTCTGGCTCCTCTCGATCCCAGGATTGTCTCTGAAGCCTGGACTCGCCCTCTCGCTCTCCCTGATCGCCTACACCGTCAACCTCGTCTGGAGCGCCATCGGCGGTCTCGTCTACCTCCTCGCCGCCGACCGGAACCGGATTCAGGACTTTGCGACGAAGGGACGGTGATCCTGGGCGTTTGTGACCCGGTGCGGCGTCACTTCCCGGAGGTCTTCTCCGGCGTGGCCATCGCCTCGCGGAGCGACTGCACGAGCTCCTCGGCGGACCATTCGTTGCCGCGGAAGACCCGCACGAGTCGACCGTCGGGTCCGATCACGAGGGTCCGAAGATTGTGGTTCTGGTCCGCGATCGACACCCCCCGGCCAAAGTAGAGTCCCACGCTGGTGGCGAAGGGCTCGATCTGGTCGAAGCCCCCCGTCGCCAGAGTCCAGTGCCTCGGATCCGCCTTCCAGCGCTGGCCATAGGCCTTCAGCACCTCGGGTGTGTCGAACTCGGGATCGAACGTGATCGAAAGCAGGTGCCAGTTCGTGGCCTGGACCTTCTGTGCGGCAAACGCGGCCTGGACCTCGGCAAAGCGCTCACTCATGCGGGGACAGAAGAGCGGGAATGGGCACCGGGTGAAGATGAACGAGACCGCAAGGGCCTGTCCCCGGAAGGATCCCAGCTGGAGGGTCTGGCCGAGCTGGTTTGTGAAGGCGTAGTCCGGGACCAAGTCCCCGGGCTTCAGATCCGGCACGTTTGGGAGCACCCGGAAGGCCGCGTTCGTCGCGGTCGGGGTCGCTACAGGCGTGTTCGTCACGACCGGCTTCCGGGTCGCTGGATCCGCTTTTGCCACGACCTTGACCTGGTCGATCCAGCCGTCGGTTTCGGTCACCCGCAACCGGAACTCCACGGAGTCGCCGGGGTCGACCCCATCCAGCTCCCGGGATTCCCGGACCGTGAACGGCATGGTCATGGCGGGCATGTATCCGGGGATTTCCTCATGACGGATCACCGCCTCGCGTTCCGGTCGCTTCAGCGACTTCACCACGCCGCGGACCGTGTAGTTGGTGATGCTGGAGGAGGCGCTGCCAGGGGCTGGCGCATCCGGCTTGGGGTTGCACCCCCACGCGACCAGCAGGGCGAACGCGAACCACGCCGCGATCTCAAGGTGAATGATCCTCATGGGCCGAGGATGGTGGCGGGCCACGGATCGGGCAAGGTGGTGCCGTGCCTGGAATGAAAAACCCGGCAGTCCGCGAGGGGATCTGCCGGGTTGGACGAGGTGTCGGGGCTCAGCCCACGAGGGCCGGCTGCGCTGCGGGAATCGGGAGCAGCCCCGCGTTGTCGAAGACGTAGCGTCCACGGGGCCGAGGGGGGCGATCCTTCTTCGGACGGTCGCCCCTTGGTTCCTGGGCCTTCGGTGCCGCGGGCTCGGGCTTCGGGGTCGGCTTCTTGGCCGTCTCGAGCAGTCCGTTGGCGAATTCGATAACGTGGCCCTGATGAATGAGCCAGTGGAGGTTGCCCAACAGCTCCTGCTGCGCGGCGGTCGGCGTCGGAGCGGCGGGGGCAGGGGCGGGCGCTGGCGCGGCTCCCTCTGCCGGTGTCGAGGAGGCCTCAGGCGCTGGAGTCACCGGTGTCGGAGCGGCCTCGGGGGCGGGACTTGGCGCGATCGCCTCGACCAGCTGCTTCCGGGTCGTCCCGGAATTCGCATTGATGTATTCGATGATCTGACGCAGCCCGGGTTGGACCGCGGTCGCGTCGAGATCGAGGAAGTGGGGCCGGGCCACAGCCACGTGCACGACGGTCTTGTCGCGCTTGAAGAACTGCAGACCCGCCTGGGCAAAGGCCCCGCTCAGGGATGTCATGGTGCGGATCGGGAACCGACGCTCCCGGTCCATGGTCACGCGGAAGAGGCGCAGGAGCGGCTCGGGCAGACGCGGGGCGTTCGGCGCCCGGTTCAGCGTCCAGTGCGAGACCTCCTTCACAAGGTTGGTGGCGTGCACCGACCGGAAATGGATCTCCACCTCGCCGACGGAGTGGAGGGTCTGGGCTTCCGGAACGTTGAGCGTGGTGTATTCGAGGCGTTGGCTCTGCCCGTCCACCCACTGCTTCACGGCCGCCTCATCCTTGACGATCCGGACCTTGCTCTTGAAGACCTCGAACGGCAGCCGGGGGGCCCGCTGGGCATGGATCTCCCGGAGACGCTCCTGGTATCCATGATAGTTCGGAGGGCCCAGGACAATCTCGTCGAACATCGCCACTAGGGTCCAGACACCCTTCGGCGGATCGCACGGCTGGTTCTGGGTCTGGTAGAAGGTGTCGAAGTGCGCCTTCAGCGCATGGCGGACCGCATCGGCCTCGCTCAGCCAGATGCTGTCATCCAGCGAGCACACGAACAGGCGCTGCTGAGGCTGGCCATCCTTGCCCTTCAGGACGCGGAAGGTGACCTCGTAGCGGTCGGGTTTCTGGACCACCAGACCCGCGACCTCGAGCAATGGATAGGCCCGTCCACCCAGCTTGATCTGGCGGGCGAGCGAGGAGACGCCCGCAGGATCGGGGCGGAGATCGATGTCGACCGGGATCAGCGGCTCAGGAGCCTCGCGGCGATCGGGACGGTGTCCGTCCCGGGGACGACCCGGTCGCCCACCCTCGCCGGCCTGGGTGGGATCCCAACGGAGTCCACCACCACTGCCGCCGGGTCCACCAGGTCCCCCGGGACCCCGTCCACCAGGTCGGGGTCCGAAATCACGTCGCGGTCCGCGGTCAGAACGGGGCCCGACTCCACCGCCACCACCGAATCCACCACCCCCGCGTCCGGGCCCACCCGGACGGGGCGGACGATTCCCGCGGAAGCCCCGGCCTTCCCCTCGTTCCGCGCCCTCACTGCCGTCGTATTTGGCGTATTTGTTGGCGCTTGCAGCGTCGCCGGAATTCTGGGCCCAGGAGGGAAGAAAGGCCTTCTCCAGGTCGAGGGCGAGATCGAGGGGTTCACTCATGTTCTTAAAGGCTCCACGGACGGCCGTGTAGTTTGTTGATAAGTCAGAGCCGAAAACGATGCGGACCGAGGAACGCAAATGCAAGCGTTGGGATTTTGCGACCCGGATTGTCTGGGTCGACCGCAGCCCCGTCCGCCGATGACCGATGGCGGGATGTCGCATCCGCGCTAGCCTCCGCTACATGCCGGAGCTTCCAGAAATCGAGGTGCTGCGCCGTAGGCTCGCCCCGCGGCTGGCCGGTCGGATACTTCAGCGGGTTGAGATCCATCGGCCCGGATCGATCTCTCAGGAATCAACCCGGACGTTCACGGGCCACTGCATTGGAAGGGTTTTTGGATCCGTGGCGCGACGGGCCAAGGTTCTTCTTTTCGGACTGGAGTCCGAACATGGGGTCTCGGATGGGTTCCTCCAGATCCATCTGGGAATGACCGGTCGGGTGGCCGTCGTGGATGGTGCCCAGGAATCCCCAAGCTATCCGGCAGTCACCTTTCACCTCGACCAGGGGCGACTGGTATTCTCGGACGCCCGGGGTCTGGGTTGGATTGATCGGGTCTGGGCCATACCCGAGGGCTTCGGTCCTGAACCCCTGGACCCGGAATTCACTCCCGAACGATTGGCCACCGCGCTCGGCGACAGCGCACAGCCCATCAAGGTACGGCTGATGGATCCCCGATGCCTCGCAGGGATCGGCAACATCTACGCCGCCGAGTGTTTGTTCGAAGCGGGGATCCATCCGCAGCGCCCGAACCGGGACCTTGGTGAGGCAGAGGTCCACCGGCTGCACCGGGCCATCCGCTCCGTGCTGTCCGAAGCCATCACGGTCGGGTTGACGGCCACCCGGTCCCGGGATCCCGCGAAGTGGACCCTGTTCCATCGGGAGATGGGAGGCCCTGGGTCCAATGGGAAGGGGTCTGGATTCCGGGTGTATGACCGCGAGGGGGCTCCGTGCCCCCGATGTGGTCGGCCGATCCAGCGGATCCGACAGGCCTCGAGATCCACCTACTTCTGCGCGGGTTGCCAACCGCTGGAACCATGACGATCGTGCGTCAGATCCGGCCTGTATGGGCCTGCAGCGCGGTCTGTCTCCCAAAAACGCGTTGACCCGACCCCCTTCGCGAATACGCTGGGCTTTCGGTTTTCTCATCCTGAAACTTAGCAAACGAAATCAAGAACATGCCTGTCAAAGTAGCGATCAATGGGTTCGGCCGGATCGGCCGTCTGGTCTTCCGCGCCATGGTGGAGCAGGGCCTCGTCGGCAAGGACGTGCAGGTCGTCGCCGTCGGTGACCTCGTCCCCGCCGACAACCTGGCCTACCTCCTCAAGTACGACTCCACCCAGGGTCGTTTCCAGGGCACCGTCAGCAGCAAGAAGAGCTCGCCCGACAAGGCCGAGGACGACGTCCTCGTCGTCAACGATGCCGACATCCACGTCGTCAGCGCCAAGTCCCCCGCGGAACTGCCCTGGAAGCAGTTCGGGGTGGACATCGTGCGCGAGTCGACCGGCCTCTTCACCGAGGCGGAGCAGGCCAAGGGCCACATCGCCGCCGGCGCCAAG
>SYEM01000123.1 GCA_005801385.1 Verrucomicrobiales bacterium
CCGATGCCGAAGGGGTTGCCGATCGCGAGGACCACGTCGCCCACCTCGATCGCCTCGCTGTCGCCGAGGGCGATCGCCGGCAGCTCGTCGGCCTCGACCTTCAGGACGGCGACATCGGTCTTGGGATCACGTCCGATGACCTTGGCGTCGAGCTCACGTCCGTCCTGGAGGGCGACCTTCACCTCATCGGCCCCATCGACCACGTGATTGTTGGTCAGAATGTAGCCATCGGGCGTGACGATGACGCCGGAGCCGAGTCCGTGTTGACGGGGACCGCGTCCGGACTCCTCGGGCATCCCGAACGGCGCGCTCTCACCGAAGAAGCGGCGGAGTTGCGGGGGGACCTGGGAGAGATCGGGCATCTGCGCCGAGGCCAGCTTGGCCTTCTGGGTGACATTCACCCGGACCACGCTCGGACTGACCTTCTTGATCACATCGGAGTAGCTGCCCACCAGACGGCCATCCCGGGCGACCGGGGTCTCGTCGACCGACAGTCTCAGCTCGGGAACCTCGGTGTTGGCCTTGGAGGGTTTGGGTCCGGCCCAGACCGCGGTCACGGCACCTGCGAGACCTCCGGCGAGGGCGATGGGGATCAGCTTCTTGTATGCGGCGTTCATGGATGACTTGGTTTGGTTGAGGTTGTCTTGGTGTGGCGGTCTTTCCGCCCTTGTTCTGACACCAATGGACTCACGCCGCGTGGCCCATGGCTGACCTTTCAATTACACGATCGAAAGAGTCGGAGAAGTCCATCGGACCACGACCTCGCCCCATCCCACTCCGGCCCGCGTGCCTGCGGCCCGTGTGACGCCCAGAGCCACCGTCAGAGGGTGCTCAGACAGGGTCATCCACGAGATGATTTCGGACCAATGCGTGGCCAAGACCACTGGATGGCCCGTGTCGGATTGGACAACACTCCGGGGAGTCTTGGGATACCCCCCTTGCCCACACCTGCAGAATGCTCAGGCCTTGATGAAGCGCGCTGCCTCGGAGGCCGTGACCCCGTCGTGGACCAACGCCATCAAGGCACGGGTCATCCCAGCCGGATCCGCATGCTGGATGATGTTCCTTCCGTACACGATGCCTGCCGCCCCCTGCTTCATCAGGGCCTCGGTCCTGGACAGGATTTCCGCATCCGCCGCCTTGCCGCCGCCACGCACCAGCACCGGGATTCGCCCCGCGATCTCCACGACGCGGTGGTAGACGGAGACGTCATCCGTGGGATCGGCCTTGATGATGTCGGCTCCCAGCTCACAGGCCTGGCGCACGAGTGGCAGGATCTTGTCGAGGTCGCCATCGACCATGTAGCCGCCTGCCTTCGCGTTCGGTTGGAAGACGAGGGGCTCGATCATCAGGGGCATCGAATAGCGGTCACACTCCGGCTTGATGCGGAGGATGTTCTGGATGCACTGATCGGTAACCTCCGGCTGGTCAGGGATCCGGAAGAGATTGACTACCACACAGGTGGCATCGAGGCGGATGGCCTGCTCGACGGGGGCGTCGATCATCCGGCTGAAGAGGGACTTGGGCAGGACGTTGCCGTAGACGTTCGCCACGTCGGTCCGGAGAACCAGGGCCGGCTTGTCCTTCCCGGGAAGGGACTGGAGATAGTGGGCCTGTCCCACGGTGAGCTGGACCGCATCCGGCGCCGCGGCGACAACGGTCTTCACCGCCGACTCAAGGTTCTCGATGCCCTGGAGAAAGCCCCGCTCATTGAAGAATCCGTGGTCGATGGCGACATCGAAGCAGCGGCGGGAACGGGCGTGGAAAAGGCGGTTGATGCGGAAGGACTTCATCGGTCGGGAAAGAATCCGGAGCCCCGGTTTCGATGCCAGAGAAAAGGAGTCCTAGCCTCCTGCCCACGGTCCGACCTCCGACCGGCCCCGAGCGACTCGCCCTTTCCTTGTCCCGTTTCGAATCCGCCGTACGCTCGCGCTCCGTGAACCTGATCCAGCTCACTCCGGGCGCGGGCGGGATGTACTGCGGGAACTGCTTCCGCGACAACGCCCTGGTCGCCGCCCTGCAGCGTCAGGGCCATCCCACCCTGATGGTCCCGCTCTACCTGCCGATGACGCTGGACGAGGCGCAGGCGGGGGGCGGATCGCCGACATTCTTCGGGGGCTTGAACGTGTTCTTCGACCAGAAGGCGGGCTGGTATCGCCGGGCACCCCACTGGTTCCGACGCCTCTTCGATGCCCCGTTCCTGCTGCGTCTGGCCGCCGGAAAGGCCGCCAAGACCCGTGCCGCCGATGTCGGGGACCTGACCGTGTCGATGCTCCGCGGCGAGCAGGGCCACCAGGCCCGGGACCTCGAGGAGCTGATCGATTGGCTTCGGACCCAGCAGCGGCCCGACGCCGTCCTGCTGTCCAACGCCCTGCTCATCGGCTTCGCCCGACGGATCCGGGAGGCACTCGGGACCCGGGTCGTGTGCTTCCTGCAGAGCGAGGAGTCGTTCCTGGACTCGATCCCGGAGCCCTGGGGCCCCAGGGCCTGGCAGACGTTATCGGAGCGCGCCCCCACCGTGGACCTCTGGATCTCGCCCAGCCGTTACTTTGCGGACCGCATGGGACGACGGCTCGGAATCTCACGGGACCGGATCCGAGTCGTCCCGAATGGGATCCATCTCTCCGGCTACGACACGCTCCAACCCCGCAAACCCAAGGAACCTGGGGAGCCGTTGACCCTCGGATTCTTCGCCCGGATGTGCCCGGACAAGGGACTCGACATCCTGGTCGACGCCTTCCTGAGACTCCGGAAGACGGGTCGCTTCCCTTTCCTGAGACTCAAGGTGGGCGGAGGCTGCGGCCCCGGGGACGCGTCGTTCGTATCGGATCTGCAGGAACGACTGGCGGCAGCCGGAATCTCCGAGGCCGCGTCGTTCCATCCCAATCTGACCCGCGAGGAGAAGATCGCGTTCTACGCCTCCTGCGATGTCCTGTCGGTTCCAGCCCGGATTAGCGAGTCCTTCGGACTCTACGTCATCGAATCCCTCGCAGCAGGCACACCACTGGTGCAGCCCAGCGTCTGCACGTTCCCGGAGCTCCTCGAGGACACGGGTGGCGGGGTGCTGTGCGGGGAGAACACCCCGGAGGCCTTGGCGAGCGCGCTCGAACCGCTGCTGCTCGACCCAGAACGGCTGGTCCGACTCGGTGAAACCGGCCGTCGGGCGGTGCTGGACCACTATACCGACGACCACATGGCCCAGAGGATGGTCGTGACGCTTCGGTAGGCGTCGTGGCACTCCCGGAGCGTCGGCGATCCTGTCCCGGCTGTGCGGCCGTGGCTCAGTCCGCCTTGCCCGGAACCCGGTTGGCCAGGACCGCTTCGGTCTGCTGCCTGCGAAACTCCCCATAGGCCTTCCGGAACTGGGGATGCCTCGCCCCGAGGATCGCGGTTGCGAGGAGGGCGGCGTTGATGGCACCGGCCTTGCCAATCGCCAGGGTACCCACCGGGATCCCGCCGGGCATCTGGACGATGCTGAGAAGGGAGTCCATGCCATTGAGGGCCTTGGATTGGATAGGCACGCCGAGGACCGGCAGGTGGGTCTTGCTGGCGCACATCCCCGGGAGATGCGCCGCCCCGCCGGCACCAGCAATCAGGACCTCCAGCCCGCGCCCCTCGGCCGAAGCGGCATAGTCGAACAGGAGATCAGGAGTCCGATGGGCACTCACCACGCTGGTCTCGAACGGCACGCCCAGCTGCTCCAACTGGCGGACGGTGTGCTGCATCGTCTCCCAGTCCGACTGCGATCCCATGATGACCCCAACCAGCGGTGAACTCATGCTTCGGGAGAATCACCCGTCACTCCCCTCCCTGACAAAGCAAAAGACGGTTCCCTAACGCTTGAGCAGCGCGTACTCCATCGAGTCGACCAGCGCCTGCAACGAGGCGGTGATGATGTTCTCGCTCACCCCCACGGTGCCCCATTCGCGGCGGCCGTCGGTCGACTGGATCAGCACCCGCGTCTTCGCTCCCGTCCCAGCCACGCCGTCGAGGATGCGGACCTTGTAGTCGGTCAGACGGATCGCCTTGAGCTTCGGAAAGGACTTCGCGAGGGCTGATCGCAGGGCGCCGTCGAGGGCGTTCACCGGACCGTCGCCATCCGCCACGGTGTGGTGGACGGTCTTTCCGACCCGGACTTTGACCGTGGCCTCACAGATCGAGGTCGTGCCGTGGCCACGCATCGAGACATGATAGTCCTCCACCGTGAAGAGCAGCTCCGGGTTGTGGTCGAGGATGCCCCGGATGAGAAGCGCCAGCGAGGCCTCGGCCGCCTCATACTCGAAGCCCTGGGCCTCGAGCTCCTTGACCCGGGCCGTGATGGCCCGGGTCTCGGGCGCGTCGGCGGCCAGCCGGAACCCAAGCTCCTGGGCCTTGAGCAAGATGTTGGTGCGGCCGGACATGTCACTGACCAGGACGCGTCGGATATTTCCGATCGCCTCGGGCTGGATGTGCTCGTAGCTGCGGGCCACCCGCTCGATCGCATGCACATGGATCCCCCCTTTGTGGGCGAAGGCGGTCTGTCCGACCCACGGCTGTCGGGGGTCATGCCGGACGTTGGCGATCTCGTCCACGAACTCCGACAGCTCCTTGAGCTTCGGAAGCGATTTCGAAGGCACGCCCTTCCATCCCAGCTTGAACTGCAGGGTGGGTATGACGCTGGTCAGGTTGCAGTTCCCGGTCCGCTCCCCATACCCGTTGATGGTGCCCTGGATCTGGGAGGCTCCCGACTCCAGCGCGGCGATGCCGTTGGCCACGCCGAACCCGCAGTCATTGTGCGTGTGGATCCCGATCCGGGTGTTGAGCCTGCCGTGTGCGAATGCCGTGATCCGGGCCACTTCGGAGGGTAGGCAACCGCCGTTGGTGTCGCAGAGGCAGACGACGTCGGCGCCGGCCTTCTCCGCCGCCTGCCAGGTGGCGAGAGCGTACTCAGGGGAATCCTTGAATCCGTCGAAGGCGTGCTCGGCGTCGTACACCACAAACCGTCCGTGGTCCTTCAGGTAGCGGATCGTGTCGGCGATCATCGCCAGGTTCTCTTCGGGCTTCACCCGAAGCACCTCATGGACGTGCAGCAGCCAGGTCTTGCCGACGACGGTGACGGCCGGCGACTCCGCATCGAGGAGCATCTGGACCTGGGAGTCATCCTCCACCGCCACACCCTTGCGACGGGTGAACCCGAATGCCGCGATGCGGGCGGAGCGCCAGCGGCGGCGGGAGGCCTGACGGAAGAATTCGAGATCCTTGGGGTTCGATCCCGGCCATCCCCCCTCGATGAAGTGCACACCGAACTGGTCCAACCGCTCCGCGATCCGAAGCTTGTCGGCGAGGGAGAAGTTGATGCCCTCGGCCTGGGCGCCGTCGCGCAACGTGGTGTCGTAGATCTCGACCTGCCGTGTCTTCATTGGGGTGGTGCTCTGGGGTTCCTGAAAACCGAAAGCCCCGTTCCGTGTCGCGGAACGGGGCTTTCGATCTCCGAAAATCTCGTTCAGCGACAGGGCCCCGGTCCAATGGCAATGATCCCGATGGCAATCGGGTACATCGACGCATCCAGTCCGATGGCGGTGGCGCTCACGAGGAGGGAAGTCTATGGCAGCCGTCCCGGACACCAGCAAGCCGTAACTCGGTCCCTGCACACGGTCCAACGGCGTGCTTCCCCATCGCCGGGGATCAGTAGGCCACCCCACACGGGCGCAGCCAGAACGCCGTCACTGAAGATCCAGCCGTCCCCAGTCCTCTGGACGCCCCTGGACCCCAGATCTTGGCGCCCAAGCGAGACGGACCCGGTTGATGTTCTCCCCGGGGACCGCATCGGCCTTGTCGCCGTCGTAGATCAGCACGTTGAACCCCAGACGAGTCCCGATCGACCTTCCCTTCGGTGCGATCTCCGAGAACGGGATCGCCGCCCGGATGAGGTAACCGTCCGGCGTCCGTGCCGAATGGATCCGGGTGCCCGGCGATGTGGACTCCACCACGCCGGGATTCGCGTCGGCATCACGGCTTCCCCGGACCCGGCCGGTGGTATCCGATGGAAAAATGCCGAGCTTGTAACAGCCGAGCGTGTGGGCCGAACCCGGCTGGGGATCGAGGCAGAGCTCCACCGAATCACTCCGCCAGTGACCCTTGATGTCGTTGGGTTCGATGTTGGTGACCACGACATCGTCGTGGACCCGGATCTCGATCCAGAGATGGGTGGCATTGCGGGCCACCCGGAACCGGCCACTGCAATCCGCGGGACCGGTGGCGGTGCCCTGCCAGGTCCACCCGGACTCAATCGGGTGCTCCGGAAGCGTTTTCCAGACGGCACCATCGAGAGGCGCGTCCAGGTCCGGGTCAGTCCGCAACTGGTTGGCCCGGATCTGCGGCACCGGATGCAGCCGGGCCTTGACCTCTTCGGAGACCGCAGCGCCCGGGAACGACACGCGGATCTCTGCGTCGGCGGGATGTCCCTCCGGCGGACGGACCTGGACCGCGAGGCGCTGCCTGCCGTCCGCCACCGTTCCGAGTCGAGTGGCTCGACCTACCAGCGTCCATCCCGCGGGGAGACTCCAGTTCGCCGGATCGCCGACAGCCGCACGCATCGAAGCCGGCGCATCGATGAGGATTGGGCTGGCCTCACCGGCGACCACGGGGATGTCAGGCTCGAATGCGGCCGCCACGTGTCCGATGCCGTGTTGGCGCACCCAGTCCTGGTAGAATTCCACCGCCGGCCGGGGAACGAACGCCAGCTTGGGGGCATTGTCCGGGGTGGATTCGGACCGCGGCGACGGAATTGGTGAGATGGGATCGGCCACGGGGAGTCCACGGAACAGGTCAGATTCCCCCGAGTCGAACGGCACCACAGTCTTCACGAGAACCCAGGTCTGGGGGGGTCGAAGCCAGGGGGAAGAGGCCATGCCGCCGAAGCCCTGGGAGCGATGGTGGGCGAGGGCCATGCCGGCGACCGTCGCCGGGATCCGTCCATCCGGCAGCGGCTGCGTGACATCGATCGTGGCCCCTGCCCCGGGGGCCCCACCGTGGTAGAGCTTCCGCACCTGCCAGGGCGACAACCCCTCGAGCGTCAGCTGTTCCGGGAACCGGTCGCGTCGGGCGGCCGCGTCAAAGGCCTCGATCGCCAGCAGTCCGGCGGCCTGGTGGTTGCCATGCTGGCCGGGGTTGGGTGCGGGGTTCATGGTGACCACCACCTCCGGCCGGAGGATGCGGATTAGCCGGACCAGTCGCTCGAGCGTCGCCTCGTGACCCCACTTCTCGAGGGTGATCGCCAGGCTCTCGGTGTAGGCGAAGTCGGCACGGTCCAGGAAGAAGCAGTGCCGGATACCCATGAGCCCGAGACACTCGCGGAGTTCCCCTTCGCGCAGGATTCCGAGGGCCGGCCCGTATTGGGTCCCCACCATATTGCCGCCCCCCTCGCCCCGGGTGCAGTAGACGTTTGCGACGGTCTTGCCGCGTCCGAGGGCATAGGTGACGAGCGTGCCGGCGGCACCGGTCTCATCGTCGGGATGGGCAAAGACACCAAGGAGATCGACCTTGAGCGGATCCCGGGACACCGGCGGTGTGCCCGTGGCGTCCGCGGCAACGAGGCAGGCGAGGATCAACTCGAGCACCACACCCAGCAGGGCGGGAATCCGGAGTCGCTGGGGAAAGGAAGTCAGTCGGTTCATGGGGCGACGGTCATTCGGTGTTCCCGGCGGCCACTCCTCGGCTGCGGCTTGATCGGTTCTCGGCCTCCTGACACAGCCCAAGGAATGCGGTCCGTAGCACCTCGAAACGCGCGCGAACATCGCCGTAGGCCTCGGTGCCCTCGCTGAACCTCGACCACTGCTCCAGGATGTCCTTGCAGAACTCTGCAAGCTCCGACGCAACCGGAGTCAATTCGTTGGCCTCGTGCTCCAAGCGAAACTCCAGGGTGCCTGCAAAGTGAGAAATGAAATCCGAAACATCGCCTTCCGCGTGGCGAACAAACTGAAACACCGCCGGCAGATAGAATCGAAATGCAGGTACGCCCATCCACAACAAGTCTGACTGGTAGTAGATATCATTCTCACGAAACAGCGCTTCGGCCTCGGCCAGCGTCTTGCCAAGGAAATGCTCGCACGCGACTCGACCGTCCAAATCGTCGTGAGGGTTGATCTCTTGGAGCGTTGGAAGCGTCATGGCGTGCGAAGGTCTACCGACCTGGACTCAGAAACGGCAGCCACGAGGTGCGCCGATGGCAACGGCGACAGTCCTCTGCGGTCCACTGAAGTGCATGGCGGCATTCTCATCGGGGCGGAAAGACCCATGCGATGAGAAGGACTGCGAGCATCAACGCCATACACATGATGATGGCCTCGACGTGAATGACCCGCTGACGCCGCGCTGAAGAGGCTGGCCTCGCCGACCGATAGAACAACCACAAAACCAGGGCACTCATTGCCGTAGTCGTGGACCAGAAATCAACGGGCGACACGGCACGCGGGTGCAAGACCTGAAACGGAATGCTCAAAACGACCGTGGGTGCGAGCAGCACACCGAGATAGCAAAACGGAAGAACCAGCCAGACCACTCCCCGTAGAGTGCGACACAAGACGACGCGATGTAGAAGTCGGGGCGAAGACGGCGTCATCGCGTTCATCATCGTAAGCGTACGCCGAACCCCATGGTTCCATGGCGCGGTCTCTCGTGAAGGCTGACCGGTTGGCTCCGGTGCTGGTGCTTCGGGCGGGGTCAGACGGACTGGGGCTTCCAGTTTGCTGGGAGCAGTTTGTGGAGGTTGTC
>SYEM01000124.1 GCA_005801385.1 Verrucomicrobiales bacterium
CTTTGGGGTGCATAAGGTGTCTCTCTAGAGCCTCTAGGATGCTTTCTTCGGGGGCTGCTGCTTCGCATCCACGGCTTACGATAAGGTTTTTGTCCGATGACAATAACCAGCGGACAGTTGAGCCGGAACACCCGGTCCATCAGCACCGAGTCCTCGTCGATCTTCTCGGCGTCGATCTCCACGAAGCGCTGTCCGACGGGCTTGATGTAGCCGACGCGTCCGAACCGCCGCTGGAGTGCCGCCAGGAGTCCGAGGGAATTGGTGGTCTTGCCGTCGTTCTGCCGCGTCGCGGCGATGAAGACCCGGGGGGTGGAGCTGTTGAGGAGCACGGGTGGAGTCGGTGTGTCGGGACGGTTCAGACGGCGTCGCCAGGCAGCGTGTCACCCGCGCCGGGGTAGAGCTTCTGGTACTCGATGCTCTGGAGACCGGTGATGGCGGCCACGCCAAGGATGTCGTGCGACGTGCTGCCGCGGGAGAGGTCGGCGGCGGGACGATCCAGCCCGAGCAGGATCTGTCCGTAGGCGTTGGCGCGGGCGATGTGCTGGATGAGCTTGTGGGCGATGTTGCCGGAGTTGAGGTCGGGGAAGACGAGGACATTCGCCCGGCCGGCGACCGGGCTTCCGGGCAGCTTGCGGGCGGCGATCTCGGGCACAAGGGCGGCGTCGACCTGCAGCTCGCCCTCGAAGTCGGCCTCGAACAGGTCCTGGTCGGCCCTCTGGCGTGCCAGCGCGGCGGCCGCCCGGACCTTGAGGACGCTGGAGTGGGTGGCGCTGCCCTGCGTCGAGTAGCTGAGGAAGGCGACCCGGGGACGCGTTCCGAGGATCTGGTTCGCCAGTCGGGCGACACTGAGGCCGATTTCCGCCAGCTGGTCGACGGTCGGATCCGGGATGACGCCGCAGTCGCCCATGAACAGGACGCCCTTCTCGCCGAAGCGTGTGTCCTCCACCTCCATGACCATGCAGGACGAGGCGGTGGTGGTCTTGGGGGCGACCTTGATGATCTGGAAGAGGGGTCTCAGGACGCCGCCGGAGACCTCGCTCGCGCCTGAGACCAGTCCGTCGGCCTGCTTCATGGCCACCATCATCGCACCGAAATAGTTTGGCTTCTTCATGGCCTCCCGGGCCTCCTCCTCGGCGATACCCTTGCTGCGGCGGAGCATCAGGAACCGCTTCACGAAGCTGTCGAGGTCCGGGCTCTGCGAGGGGTCGATGCGGCGGATGCCCTCGAGGTTGACGTTGAGGGCGTCGGCGGCGGCCTTCACCTCCTGGCGGTCACCCAGGAGGATCGGCACCCCCAGCCGCAGGGAATGGAACTGACGGGCCGCCTGGAGCACCCGGGGTTCCGTGCCTTCCGGAAAGATGATCCGTTTGGGATGACGCTGGAGCTTCTCGTAGACTCCGCCGATGAAACGCATCCCTGGGTTTAATCCGCAGGCTCCCAAACTGCAAATGCCCTTTGCCCGACGCCCTGCATCCGCGATGCTGATTCCATCATGCAAAAGCTCCTTTGGACCGCCTTCGCCGCCATCGCCCTCTCGTGGATCGCCTGGGCCCAGCAGGATGCCGCCCCGGCGAAACCCGCTGCCAGGACCCGCAACGTGGACGTGCAGGAATTCGACCGTCTCCGCGCGGGCAAGAATGTCGTGATCCTCGACGTCCGGACCCCGGCCGAATTCGCCGAGGGCAACATCGAGGGGGCTGTGTTGCTCGACTACCGGGCGACGGACTTCGCCGACAGGGTTGCCAAGATGGACAAGACCAAGCTGTACCTCGTCCACTGCGCCGCCGGGGGAAGGAGTGCCCGGGCGTGCGCCAAGATGGAGTCCCTGGGCTTCACCAACCTGGTGAACCTCGAGGGCGGCATGGGGGCGTGGCAGGACGCCAAGAAACCCGTCACGAAGTCTCCCGCCAAGTAGGCCACCCGCCGGGCGGCTGGAACCGCTCCGGTGACGGGCCCTCCCCTCGCATGAACCGCCCCGTCGGACATGGCCCACGGCTCCGCGGCGAGGTGGTCTACCTCTACGCGTTCGACATTGCCTATGAATTCGGCAGGGAACCCCTCCGCGAACTGCTCGGCCAGCCGGTGGCCCAGTTCAGCGTCGATGTCAGCCATCGCGGCCCGCGGAACCTCCTGTTCCACCAGCCGCAGATGGTCCGGCTCCCCGCCCAGGAACGGCGCGGTCCTGCCGGACCGGTCCGGGTCGATACCACCGTCAAGATCCTGCCCATCGGGGCCATCAGCATCTCGGTCCGGGTCCCGTTCGAGGTCGAACGCCTCGAGCAGCTGATCCCGTACCACGACCTCCGATTCAACAACGGGACGCTCCACGACGAGGTCCGGCACCTGGCCGAGCGGATCCGGCAGGATCTGGGCCCCCTCATCCTCCGTCCCATCGACCAGCTGGCCCACGAGGAGGCCTACACGGTGTTCTGCATCGAGGCCCCGGTGACGGGGGGTGACGGGGTCCCGATGAACGCCGAGGTCTGGCTGGAAGGGCATCGACGACAGGTCGCGTCGCTTCTGGCCCAGGAGGATCCCGACAGCCTCTCGGCCCAGGAGGAGCTGGAGTCCACGAACCGCAGCCTGAGCTACTATGCCGACGATCTCCTGGTGATCGACTGGGACGCGGCGCTCCTGGTGGACCAGGCCCGGGATTTCGACGAGACGCTTCACATCCTGGAACTGGCCAATGTCCAGCTGGCCGAGCTGGAGGCCTACGACCGGGTCTTGGACGCCGCCCTCGAGCGCAGCTACCGCGATCTCGGGACCACGCCGATGCGGCGTCGGTCCGAGGTGCTGCGGGATCTGCGGGAGCTCCGGATCGACATGACCCGGTTCAACGACGAGCTGTCGAACATCACCAAGTTCTTCGGCGACTGGCACCTGGCGCGGGTCTACGGAGCGGTGGCGGCGCGGTTCCATCTCGCCGACTGGCATCGGGCGGTCTCGGACAAGCTCCGCACCCTCGACGAACTGCACCAGATCCTGAAGTCCGACCAGGCCAACCGATGGATGATGGTCCTCGAGGTCACCATCGTGCTCCTCTTCATCATCGATCTGGCGATCCTGTTCCTTGGGGTTCGCACCTGAACGGTGCCGACGGTCACCGCGCCCGCGGGTGGAAGGCGTCGTGGACGTCCCGGAGGTGCTGTCCGGCGACGTGGGTGTAGATCTC
>SYEM01000125.1 GCA_005801385.1 Verrucomicrobiales bacterium
CCTTGACACGGTAGGGGTCGCAGGTTCGAACCCTGCATCGCGCACCATCCCTCTTCGGTCCGGAATATCCCCGGGTTTCCCCCCTCGATCGCATTCCTCCCCGGAACGCCTCACGCCGTCTCCAAGGCTCGCTGCTATTTCCAGATGGGAAGAGACTTCCCGGTGGACAGGAATTGTGTGCTTTGGCAGACCTCCGGGATGACCTCCCGCGCTTCGTTCCTGTGTCGCTCCGTGTTCGCTGGAATCCCGTGTGGACTGATTCTGGGCTGTCTCCTTCTGAGCCTCTGCGACGTCCAATCCCTTGCGAAGGGGGGGCTTTATCTCCAGCAAGGCCCTCCCCCCGGGAAGCATGCCTCGGGAAACCCCTCCCCCGGGAATCTTCCGAGGAAGACGGGTCGGCTTTCGTATCAGTGGCCCCGGAAAGGCAGTGACTTCGGCGATCTCAAATGGATCCCCGCGGGGACCTTCACGATGGGGGCTCCCTCCGACGATGGGGATGCCTCCGTCGAGGAGAGGCCGACCCACACGGTGATCCTGACACAGGGCTTCTGGATGTGTGACCACGAGGTCACCCAGGCCGAATATCAGGACGTCATGCGACGTGTTCCCTCGGAATTCAAGGGCCCGGATCGACCCGTCGAGAATGTCACCTGGTTCGACGCGGTGGCCTACTGTCAAAAACTCACGGAACGGGAGGTCAAGGCCGGGCGTATCCCACGTCGCCAGGAGTACCGCCTGCCCACGGAGGCGGAACGGGAGTATGCGTGCCGGGCTGGGACAACCACGCCCCGCTATGGGAAGCTCGACGCGATCGCATGGTGGAGCGGGAATTCGGGTGGCCAGACCCACCCTGTGAGACAGATGCAACCCAACGCGTGGGGACTCCACGACATGTTGGGCAATGTCGACGAGTGGTGTGCAGACTGGTTCGGCGATTACTCGGCCGAAACCGTCACGGATCCAGCGGGTCCTCTTAGAGGCACCGAGCGTTTGGTTCGAGGAGGTTCATGGTTTTTCGAGGACTTCATTCTGCGGTCGTCATCAAGGGGTTCCTCCGATCCGGGTGTTTCCTTCAGCGACACGGGTTTCCGGGTCGTGCTGGCGGAAGTGCGCTGAAGCCGACCGGTCTGGGGATGGGCCTCGGATTCCGAACCGCCGCGTCAGGTGTGGGCTGTTCAGCCCGCTTCTGACGGTACAGTCTCCCCGACATGTCTGATCTGCCGCGTGTGGCGGTCCTGGGCGTGGGCTCGCTGGGCAAGGAACATGCCCGTCTCTACGCCGACCTCGCCCGTTCCGGAGTGTGTCGATTCGTCGGGGTCTACGACGTCCACACCGAATCGGCCCGGATGCATGCCGAGCGTCTCGGTGTGACGGCCTTTGCGAGCGTCGAGGCGGCTGCCGAGGCCGTGGACGCCCTGAGTGTCGTCACTCCCACATCAACCCATTTCGCTCTCGCCAGGCGACTCATCGAGCAGGGGCGCCATGTGCTGGTGGAGAAGCCGATGACCGCCAACGCCGACGAGGCCGCCGAGCTGGTCCGCCTCGCCCAGGCCCGGGCTGTGGTTCTGCAGGTGGGGCACGTCGAGCGCTTCAACCCGGTCTTCGCCTACCTCGAGTCCGTGGCCCAGGAACCCCGGTTCGTGGAATGCCACCGCCTGTCCCCTTATCCGGCCCGCAGCACCGACATCGGGGTGGTTCTGGACCTCATGATCCACGATCTCGATGTCATCCTCGCCTTCGTGAAGTCGCCCGTCGTGAGCGTCGACGCCGTCGGCATCCCGGTCCTGAGCCGCAGCGAGGACATCGCCAATGCGCGTCTGCGGTTCGAGAACAGCTGCGTCGCCAACCTGACGGCGAGCCGGATCAGTCCCGAGAAGATGCGGAAGATCCGGGTCTTCAGCGGCGGGCCCTCGCCCAACTACATCTCCTTGGATTACCGGCTCCAGGAGGGGTTCATCTATCGCCTCGCCAAAGACGGCGAGCAGCCCAGCTCGTTGCTCAAAAAGCTGCTGTCGGCCAAGGAGTCGGCGATCGTCAGTGAGTTTGCTGGGAAACGCATCGTCCGTGAGCCGGTGCCGATCGCGAAGGAGGAGCCCCTCCGGCTGGAGCTGACCCACTTCCTCGAATGCGTCCGCGAACGCCAGACCCCGAAGGTCAGTGGCGCCCAGGCCAAGGCGGCCCTCGACGTCGCCTTCGAGATCACCCGCCAGATCGCGGAACGGGGACGCTGAGCCCTCCGGGACTCGGGTGCGGGCCCCGATCCGCTCCTCGTCTACAGGAACCGGAAGAGCAACCGGTCGCCTGTAGCCGGGGTCGACCAGGACGCCGTCCCCGACGACGGGACGGCCACCTCCCCGGCAGTGTCCCAGACCACCATGTCGGTCGATTGCTGGACCGTCACAACGCCTCCGGCCGTGCCTTTCAGAAGCACGCGGAAGGCACCTTCGACAACACCTATCGAAACGATCTCTGGCAACATCGAGGAGGCTTCGGAGGCCACGATCACTCCCTGCACCCGGAGCGTGCTGTCGTCGTCGCTCAGCAGGCCGAACCGATAGGTCGCATCCAGCGGGATGCGGACCCGTGCCGGCTGACCGGAGTCCGTCCATTCGCCCAGCTGGGCCACTCCATTTGTGGCCAGTCCCTCCAGCTGAAACCAGTCCTGGTACTGGAGGAAGCCCGTCACCCGGTAGGCGAGCGATCCGACGGAGTTGGTCGGGAACTGGAAGAGGAGCCCGGAGGCCGGGAACTGGTCGGATTCGACAGGGATCGGGTCGCTCGTGATCAGCAGCTCGACCCCGCGGAGGGCGACGACGACGGAGGCCAGTGGTGACGCAGCCGTGCCGCCAAAGCATGCCGGAGCGGCGCCAGGTTTGCCATCAGGGAGGGGCTGCCACGACCCGTTCGTGTCGGCGATGACTCGACTGTCCCGATCGAACTGGATGAGGGAGTTCGACACCGCGATGCGCAGGACGCCATGGACGGTGTTCGAGAGGCTTCCCGGGGCCTGCTCCTGGAGCGGGACACCCGTGGCCGTTCCGGAGAGCACGATATGGCTTTGCTTGGGGTCGATCTGGAGCTCCCGTAGCGGAGCCCGCTGGGCCTCCGCAGGCAGGTGGAGCAAGAGCAGGAGGGTCGGGAGGAGGAACGCAGGGACGGAGGGCAGGGGACCAGGAAGAGGGATCATGGCGGGGACGCGCGGTGCGGGGTGTTGGGGGTTGGATTCCGCTCCTGCCCCCACAACGCATCACCCCGCCGCTTTCTCACAGACCCCGGATCCTGCGCCGTCCACCGGACAGGCTCATCCTTCAGTGGACGCCGTCGGCGCCGCCAAGGGTCCCACCGCTCTCCCGTCAGGGAATCTGTGGGGTCACGATCCGGTAGAACCGGGGTCGCGCATCCGGCGACGGAGGAAGTTCCAGGTCCACGACCCGGTCGGTCATCCCCGCCGAAATCTGGGTCACACTGCTCCAGGTGGATCCCGGCAGGCGGTCGTCGACCACCAGCGAATAGGATCGCCCGGCGACGGCCTTGAATCGGTACCGCAGCGGGGTCGAACCCAGGTTTGGAATCAGCTCCAGCCGGCTCGCCGGATCCCGAGGGTCGGTTCCGGCTTCGTATTCGGCCCGGTTTGGGTGGCCGTCCTGGTCCGGATCGTCGGTGCCCGCCATCGTCTCGGGTGCAAATCCCTGCTGTCGCTCCCAGAGGTCCGGCAGACCGTCCTGGTCCTCGTCGACGCCCCCACCCGGGACGGTTGCGAAAACCACGAACTCGTCCCGGACCGTCGAGATCCCGTGGAAATCCACCGTGCGGACCCGCACCCGATTGGGGCCCAGGAGCAGCGACAGATCGCAGGTCCAGGTGGTGAGATTCGGCCATCGGACCTGATTGGTCCGGTCGGGGCCCTCGATCCACACCGAGTGGACGTCGAACCACGACCGTCCCTGGAGCATGATCTGGGGCGTCGCGACGGCCCGGTTCTCCGGCGTGGGTTGGGTCACCTGGAAGGGAACCCGGGCCGGGATCTGGCTTGCGACGAATTTGGAGCGGGCGTCCACAAATCCCCGGATGCCACCGAAGTTCTGTCCAACAAGGCCCCCATAGTGATCGATCCAAGGACCCAGGTAGGCCACGTTGAAGGTCGAGTTCACCATGTCCAGCATGTGCCCGTAGTACCGTCGGAGATTTCCGGGCAGGGCCACGAGTCGGCTCAGGTTGGCGCCGGTCCGGTTGAGGGGTGACGTGGCCCCAGCCCCGAAGTTGAAGTCCATGTCCCACAGGAAGGGCAGGGCCCGACCATCCTCGGGACGGAAGTAGATCATAAAGTTGTGGGGATTGTCGTAGGGATAGGTGTCCACCATCCCGAAGAGCGACTGGAACGCGATGGCCCGCAGCCAGGTGTCGACGTCCATCACCCGCTCGGACGCCTCCTCGAGCGCGGTGCCGGAAAGCGTGAGGGTCTTCCAGAGCCCGGCGACGCCGCCGAAGTCATCTCGATCCCGGTTGTTCTCGCGCAGGAAGAACCAGCGGTACGCCTCTGGATCCGTGCCGAGGTCGGAATACCGGACCGGCACGATGTCGTCGGGCTGCGGGAGCTTGAACCCCTCGGCTCCTCCTGTCGTGGTGAGCGGGAAGTAGATCAGCTCCAGCTTGAACAGATCGCCTTCGGACCCGTTTTCGTACTGGGAATCGAGGAAGACATCCCCGTATTTGGCGAGGATCAGCAGCGCCGGTCCGGTCAGATCAGTCCGGGGCGGGATGATGCGGACAAGGTCGTCATACATGCCGGGCAGTCCGCCCGCGTGCTGGAGTGCGTGCTTGAGGACGATCTCGTCCTGGTCACCCCCGACGCCGGTGTAGCCCCCGGACCGGTCGATCGAGACGGTCCGATGGATGCCGCGGAACAGCCGGTCGGGCGGGAACCGGAGCGTGAGGCCGACGCGTCCGGCCTCGGGTCGACCGCGCTGGCTGCCCTGCAGGTGGACCCCGACGTCATAGACGATCTCCGATTCATCGGAGATGACAGTGGCCCCGAGCCGTTCGTTGCTCATCAGGTTCGTCGCGGCGTACAGGAAGGCGGAGTCGGACGCGGTCATGGTGACGCGCAGGTTGTGGAGCGGACCCGACCCGGCCCGACCATCCGCAACAGGGATCAGCGCGCGGGACGCAGGGCCACGCGCCGGGGACCACGAGTTCACGCCGAGGGTGTCGGAGGCTTCGACGTAGAACTGAACCACGGATCCCTGAGGGGCTCCCGGAATCTCGGCCGCAATGGTTCCGGAGGTTCTGACAGTCATGGGCTTCGACTGCCAGGTCCCGCCGTTCACGGACCACAGCACCCGGGCTGTGGCCACGCCCTGCGGATCCTCGACCGCAGCCTGTATGGTGATCGGTGCGCCTGCGTCGGGCACTGCCGGGGTATGCGTGAGCGAGAGGAAGGTCGGACCGAGGTTGGGCACACGGGTGGAGTTGGTCCGGCCGGGCGTGCCGACGAGGCGTCGTGCGGGCAGCACGGTGGTGCGGGCGATCCGATTGAAGTAGAGCCGCGTGTGGAGCTGAGGGCTGCCCTTGAGCCATCGGGCCCGGAAGGAGACCTCGTAGGCCCGTCCGTTCACGAGCGACCGGTTCCCGACCACCGTGGTCTCGAGGTGATTGTGCATATGCTCCGTGGGACCGGTGGCCACGAGGTGGAGGACCTTGTTCCCGGGTTGACCAGGATCCTCGATGACACGGCTGTGACGATGATTCCCGAGGAACCGCCACGACGAGGTGCCGGTTTCGAATGAACCATTCTTGAGCAGTTCCACGGGACTCCCGGAATCCGGTGACTCCACCACGCGCAGGTCATCGATCAGGCATTCGCCCTGGTCGAGCAGACCCACGATGAACTCCTTCCACAGCGTGGGGCCGCTGCTGGGGGTGGCGATGCCCCGATAGGACACGGCCTGCCATTCGGAAGGTGTGGGTTCCACGCTCGCCTCCCACGCCTCGGGCGAGGCGTTGTCCGCCCGGGGATCCCGCAGCTCCAGGCTCGAGCCGCCCCCGTCAGCCTCCCAGGGCCATCGTCCGGAATCGGCATAGGTGACCGAGTCGACCGGATTGCCCAGGGCGTCGCGGAGCAGGAGGGTTTCACCGGAGCGGGAAAGCCTCCCGGAGAAAGGGCCGAGGATCGGGATCTCTGGAACCTCTGCGCGGAGGGCCGTGGGATCCGAGGCCACAACGAGATGGGCTCCGGGAAGGAGACGGGTGCCGGACGGGAAGGTGAACCGGATGCCTCCGTCGAGGGTCCAGCCCGTCAGGTCCACGACGCGGTCCTCCCGGTTGAACAGCTCCACCCACGTGTTCGGCGGCGCCCCATCCGGGGGCTGGTACAGGATCTCGTTGATCACGATCGCTCGTTCGAGGGCCACCTCGTTGGAGCTTCCCGGGGTGATCCGGGTGACCCGGAACCAGTTGGGTGATCCGTCGGGGAACCGGCCCTCGGGCCTGTCCTGGACCACGAGGGTATCCGCCACTCGGTCATCGGTCGCCCACACGAGGGATAGGTGGTCTCCTGCCACCGGTGTCCAACCGAGGCTTTCTCGGGTCAGAAGGAGCTGCCGTCCGGGTGCGAGTCGCATCCCCGCAGGAAACCGGTACAGCCCTTCGGCCGATCCCGAGCGGCGGATGGCCCATGGATCGAGGCCCTGGTCCTCCGTGCCCGGATTCATGAGCTCCAGGAAGAAGCCGGGTCCGGGTCCGGAGACCTCGTTGAGGACGAGGTTCGACAGGCCGTCCTCGGGGACTTCGAATGCCATGAGCGACGCCTCGAGCCAGGCACCCGACAGACCGTCCTCGGCCTGGTGGATCTCGACGGCCAGGATGTTCAGTCCTGGCCGCAGCACCCCGGGCGGGATCCAGTGATCGATGGACTGCCCTTGATCCCGGGTCGCCACCAGTGCAGGCGTCGACGGGGAGAGGGTTCCGGTTGGCAGATTCACCCGGTGGACCTCAGCCCCGTTCAGCCGGAAGACCGCCCCGTCATTGACCGATCCGGTCAGATGGACCCGCGATCCTGTATCGATGGCATCGCACAGGAATGAGGTCCGGAGGTGGACGGTGCGGGGTACCCATGCGAGGCGTCCCGAGGGGTCGGATCCCGACAGGGCGGTCCCTGCCGCCTCGACCCTCAGACCGGCGGGGTTTGGGGAGTCCCCGTCGTTGGCCCAGACGAATTCCAGGGTGTTGGTACCCTCCCGGAATCCCGAACGGATCGGTATTTCCGGGCTCCACTGCTGGAAACCGATCCAGCTGCGACCCGTCGGAACGCCGTTGAGGATGAGGCTGTTCACCCGGTTGTCGGCGGCCATCCGGACCCGGATCTCGGCGGAGGCCGCCTCCGTGGAGGTCAGGAAGAAGTCGGTGGCGTAGCGGTAGCTTCCGGCCGCGACGGATTCCTCACCGGGGTTCACGGGTCCCAGCCACTGGGAGGCGGTGTCGTTGGCCAGCCAGGCCGGCTGCCCCTCGATCACAAGAGCCGGTGCGGGGAGGGGAGGCTGGGTGGAGTGGGCTGAGGCGAGGACACGGTAGTGGGGATCCGCGGTACCCGGAGGCAGAGGCGTTCGGGTTTCCGAAAGCCCGGTTCCGAAGAGGGAGGCGATCGGCCCCAGCACGGGAGGTGGTGGCGTGACATCCCCTCCGTGGAGGGGGGCGATCCCGCGGGTCCAATCCACCGGCGCGGTCTCCCGGGTCGACCAGTCCCCGGGTGGGGTCGACCCAAGCGGTGCGATGGACCACGAAGCGGTTGTGGGTACCAGGGGCAACGGGGGCCGGCCGACACGGACCGGAAAGTTGGGCCGTCCTGGTGTTCCCCCAGCCTGGCTGCTGGGTCGCCAAGAGGATGCCGGGTCGCTGGGGAGGAGCGGAGTGCGCTTCGCGAGGGACGGACCATGCCCGTCCGGTGCCACGGGCCAGGGGCGGTCCACCCCGTAGTCGACCGCATCCATCAGACGGTTGTTGTTGTTCCGGAGCTCCAGCCGCTCACCCGCGTTGGACAGACGCCCCTGGAACGGCCCAACGACATTCGACACGCCGATCGATCGCAGGGCCTCGGGTTGGAGGGCGACGACGAGATGGCCGCCGCCTGGGATCACGGTCCCCTCCGGGAAGATGAAGGTGACCCCTCCGGCCAGACGCCATCGGGAGAGATCCATGCGGACCGACATCAGGTTGTGCAGTTCGATCCACTCGCGGGACGATTCCTGTTGGGCAGGGTGGTAGTGGATCTCGCTGAAGACCGTCGTGCTGTCGGCCGCCTGGAGGACACACATCCATGCGGACAGCACCGCGAGGCGGAGCCCGGTGGCGAGGCGTTGGCAGAGGTCCGGCCGCGGTCCCGGATGGGGCTGGATCTGGCCGTGGGTGTGGAACATGCGTGGGTTTCGGTTCTTCCTGGGACGCTACACGGGGGGGGCGACGGGGTGAAAACGGTATTCGTCTCAAACCGCTGCGGCTCACCATTTCATGCTATTCCCGTGAGAGGTTCGGACAGTCCATCGTTTCCAAGATGTCATCAGGAGAGCCCCCCTCCATCTTTCGATTTCCGAACCGAGCCCGACGGTGGGCGCGCGATGCGGGACCGAGTCTGTGTCCATGAAGGCAAAGGGACTTCCGGGACGCCGGTCGCCCGGTCTTGTTCCCCGGGAGATGGACATCGCCAAAGGGTTGGCCCGAAGCGGTAGTGGCTCAAAGGCCCTCGCCAGCCCCCGCAAAAACTGTCTTCTCATCATCTCGGATGCCGGACTCGAGATTGCCCTGCGTTCCGCGATTGAGCTTCTCTCGAATGTCGCCTGTGAAAGCCTTTCCTTGAATCGCCTCGCCTCGCTCACGCAGGTCGGGGAAAAGGGTTTGGACGGGCTGGTCCTGGGGCCCGATTCGTTTCTGATCGTGGATTCGAGGACCGAGGCCTTGCCGTCGCTGCAGCCTCTGATCCGACGCCTCGAGGGGCGTGTGATCTGTGTGTCCTCCCTGAAGAACAAGAGAGAGCGCTCAGGCGGAGGATCCTTCCGGCTCGATCCCGATGCCCCGCTGCTTGAGGTGGTCGAGTCGCTCCGGTCCTGTATGGATCCCTCCGGGACCCGGATTCCGGTGGTCAAGACCGGAGGGAGGTGGGTCAGGAACCTGGGGGTCCGGGAGACCCAGATCCTGGAGCTGCTGGCGACCGGCAAGCGCTATGTGGACATCGCCGAGTCGCTCGGGATCTCCGTGGACACGGTTCGGAGCCACCTGAGGCGCATCTATCCCAGGCTGGGGGTCCAGAGCCGGACGGCGGCCGTGTCGGCCTATCTCCGGAGGAGAGGCCGCCGACATGGGGATTCGAAGGAGCAGCCTTGACCTGGCCGAGAACGGTCGAAAGTCCAAATTCCATGACTGGTTTCCCTGACCCATGCAATCCGACCTGAGCCTCGAGCGTGAGTGGCAGAACTACTGCGAGACTCTTTATCCGTGTGCCGATGAAGCGACCCGCAACGAGCTGCGCCGAACCTTCTTCGCGGGGGCGCTCGTCCTCGAGATGCTGGTGGTCCGAGTGGCATCCCGAAAGGGTCTCCTGACCGCTTCAGAGGGTCCTTTGGAGGCGTTCCTCGATGCATTGGCCCCCCTGCGTGACGAGCTCCATGGGGTGGCGGAGGAGTTGGCCGAGGAACCTGAAAACGGCAAACAGAGCGGGGTGGGGCCCGAGCGGCTGATGCTCAGCACGAAAGGAGTTTGTCGCAGTACCAGAGCATCCGGGGAAGGTGGAAGGGACCCTTGAATAGGTTTCCCTTTGCACGCTGTGCGACGGAACCGTCGCGATGAAGATAACCAAACCACTCGCCGTGACTGGGATCCGGAAAGTGTCGGAAGCTCCAGTCGTGTACAGCGTGATGCCAGTCTGAGTGGTGCGACTCCCCCGTCAGGGTCCACGCCAGCAGCGTGGCGATGATCGCCTCGCAGTGCGGCCACCAGAATTTCATGTCGTGCCAGTACTCCTGCACTGGCAGCCCTCGGAGATCGGTGAAGTACAGGAGCCCACCGTGCTCCGGATCCCATCCCCGTGCCCACATCGCGTCGAGGACTGTTGTCCCCAGCCGCACCAGGCGCTTGTCCCCCCGATGCGCCGCCTCATGCAGGATGAACCAGGCGCACTCGATCGCATGGCCCGGGTTGAGAAGCCGTCCATCGAAATGGTCCAGGATCTCCCCTGACGGTCCGACCTGTTCCAGCAGGGCGCCGTGCTCCGGCTTGAGGAAGTCCCGCTCGATCTCGCCGATGAGGTGGTCGATCCACCCGGTGCACGTGCGACCCCCGACCTCGACGTCCCCCAGGCAGGCCCGGAGTTCCTGGGCCGTGACGATCCCGATCATCCGCGGGGCCAGGCCCTTGGAGGGTCGTGTCGGCTCGAACTTCGGGGTCATCACCCCGGGCTCGAAGCTGTAGCGCAGATAGGTCCCGAACATCCGCAGGGCGTCGTCGTGGGCCTGGGACTCCCCGGTGGCCCGGGCAAAGGCGGCATGGGCGATCGCGGCGAAGGCCTCGCTGAAGACATACCGACGCATCCGGAGCGGCCGGCCATCCCGGGTCACGCTGAACCACATCTTGCCCCCGTCGGCCTCGCCATGATGCCGCAGGAAGTCCACACACGACCGGGACGCCTCCAGCCACTCCGGACGCCGCTCCACCGTGTTGAACAGGGTCGCGAACATCCATCCGGCGCGGCCCTGGAACCAGATGCTCTTGTCCGTGTCCAACACCGAGCCGTCGCGGTCGAGACAGGTCAGGATCCCCCCATGCTCGCGGTCGAGCCCATGCCGGAGCCAGAACGGGATGACGTCGTCGAGCAATGTTGTCCGGTACAGCTGGCCGAGATGGGCCCTGTAACCGGGGTCGCTCAGGGAGGACATGGGGTGGCGGGGTGGCGGATGGGTCCGTGGCACGGAGCGTCCGGGCGCGGGGCGTTCAGTCGAGGACCTCGAGTTCGATCGGGATCACGCCCTGGCCGAGCGGGGCGATCCGGGCGAAGGAGGCCTCGCTGAGGTCGATCAGACGGCCCTTGTACGACTTGAACCGGTCGTTGATGCGCACGACCACGCTCCGGTTGTTCCGGAGGTTGGTGATCCGGACCCGGGTGCCGAACGACAGAACCTCGTGCGCGGCCGTCATGGCGTTGCGGTCGAACCGTTCGCCGTTGGCGGTGAGTCGCCCCTGGTACTTCGCACCGTAGAACGAGGCCTCGCCACGGATTTTCCTGGGCCGGGTTCCTGACGTGGTTGCTGGCCGCCCTGAGGGCTGAAGCCCGGGTATCGGGCGGAGCCGGGAGCCGGTCTCGGGACTCGAGCAGCCGACGGCCACCAGCGCGACGGCCATCAGAGAAAGCCCGGCGCGGGAACGTCGAGGGAGGGGGCAGGGGATCATGATTGGGCCTCGACGCTGCCCCTGCGCGGGTGCCGGATTCAAGCGTGGGATCCGGCGTCGGGCTGTTTCGACGGCGTGGCGGGTTCCATCCAGGAATACAGCACCGGGAGCAGAATCAGCGTGAGCAGGGTGGAGC
>SYEM01000126.1 GCA_005801385.1 Verrucomicrobiales bacterium
ACCACGCCGAGAGGTTCCCGTCGGGTGTACATCAGGTTGCCCGGCAGCTCGTGGGGCAGGGTCTCGCCGCCATGGACATAGCTCAGTCCGCCGTGGAACCGGAAGATGTCGGCGGCCCGTTGGACCTCTCCGGTGGCTTCCACGAGCGTCTTTCCTTCCTCCCGGACCAACAGCTCCGCCAGCGCGGGCTTGCGGGACTCCAGGATCTGGGAGGCCTTCGACAGGAAGCGTCCCCGGGCTACCGGCGACAGGGCGGCCCACTTCGGAAAGGCCGCCGTTGCCGCCGCGATGGCCTGTACAGACTCCGACTCACCGGCTGATGCGTACTCGGCGACGACGTCCCGCGTGTCGGCGGGATTCCGGGTGGTGAAGCGGTTGCCTGAGGCCGAGGGAATCCAGTTTCCGTCGATGAGGAGGTCGTAGCGGTTCATCGTCGGGAGGCTAGATCCGCGGAGGCCGGCGGGTCGAACCGGAATCCATCATCCGTCCTGGGCGAAACAGATTCCCCTCGCCGGCTGCCCGGCGCTAGGGTCTCAGCCGTGAAGCATCAGGGAAAAGCGTTGGGCGCCGCGGCGGCGATGCTCTCGAAATCGGTACTCGTGTGCCTGTTCCTCGCGGCGTTCTTCTCGGTCGCCTGGCCGAAAAGCTTCGGCCTGGGCGCGTTGGTGGCCTTCCTGGGCTTCCTGTTCGGCGTCTTTGTGCTGTGGTTCTTCCGCGATCCCGATCCCAAGGTGCCCTCGGAGGATCGGGTGGTCGTTTCACCGGCCCATGGCAAGGTGGACGTCATCGACGAACTGGAGGAGCCGGAAGTGATGGGAGGACGCTGCAGGCGGATCTCAATCTTCCTGTCCGTGTTCGATGTGCATGTGCAGAACGCTCCTGTTGCGGGCACCGTGAACCATCTGAGGCACACCCCGGGCAAGTTCCTGAATGCCCTCAACACTGATTCGGCCAGCCACAACGAGAACGTGCTGGTGGGATTCCAGCTGCCGGAACCCGCGGGCGGCAGGGTTGGAATCCGGCTGATCGCAGGGCTGATCGCCCGCCGGATTATCCCGTGGGTCCAGATCGGGGAGTCCGTCCCGCGCGGGGAGCGCATCTCGCTGATCCAGTTTGGGTCCCGGGTGGATGTCTACCTGCCGTTGACGGCTAAGGTCGAGGTCCGGCTCGGACAAAGGGTGCGGGGCGGTGAGACCGTGGTGGCGCGTCTGGGATAGGCCATGTCGGACCCGCGTTCCAGTTCCACCGGCGCCACCGAGGGCTCCAATCCTGGCACGGAGCGGCTGAGGATCTACCTGCTGCCCAACCTCTTCACGGCCGCCAACCTGTTCTGCGGATTCCTCGCGCTGACCCGCATCGTGGAGGCAGACCTGGCGAGCCCGGATTTCCCCCGCGTCATCAAGGAGGCCCTGTTCTACATCCTGCTGGCCTGCATCTTCGACCTGGTCGACGGCCGCGTTGCCCGGGCGGGTGGGTTCGAATCCCCGTTCGGACGCGAGTTCGATTCATTGGCGGACATCGTCAGCTTCGGGGTGGCCCCGGCGTTCCTGGTCCATCGGGTCGTGCTCCGGGATGTCTTCGTGGCCCATCCCGAGATTGGGTGGTTCATCGCCTCCATCTACGTCATCTGCGGGGCCTTCCGTCTCGCCCGCTTCAACTGCCTTGCTGCGATGTCCGACGGGGGAGGCGGGAAGTATTTCCTGGGCTGCCCCATCCCGATGGCGGCCGGCATGGTCGCCTCCCTCACCCTCTTCATGCTGTGGTGGAACGAGAAGGATCCCTGGGTTGGGTCCTGGCGGTATCTCCTGCCGGTGATCCTCGTCTTCCTCTCGGCCATGATGGTGAGCGAGGTGAAATACCCGACCTTCAAGAAGCTCGACTGGCGCGCCCAGCACCCGTTCACGAAGTCGCTGATCATTGTGATCGTGATCGGTCTTCTTGTGATGCTGTGGCGCAAGATCCTGCCGGTGGCGGCCCCCTTCGTCTTCGCGGCCTATCTGCTCTACGGATTCATCCGGCCGTTCATCTCGCGGCGTCTCCAGCGTGAGATCGAGGTGGATGACGAACCGGACGACGAGGAAACGGGAGGCCCGGCTGCCGGCGACGGCCCTGTGGGTGCCTGACTGCTTTCGATGCGTTCCTGACCCCCATGGAGCTCTGGCTGGATCTCATCTACGCGGGTGTCCTTGGGCTGGGAGCGGGCCTGATCACCTCGGCGCTCGGCGGACCCATCAACGTGACTGTGCTCAACGAGAGCGCCTCCCATGGATTCCTTCGAGGATTCATGATCGCGCTCGGTGCCACGGTGATGGAGACGGCCTACTGCGGCGTCGCCTCCGCCGGCTTCGCCGCCATGTTCCAGACCCCGCTGGTGAGGGCGGTGATGGAGCTGAGCAGCTTCCTGTTGGTCCTCTGGCTGGGCATCCGATACCTGAGGGCCGGAAACCTGGAGATCGGTGGGAAGCTCGGCGAGCTGGAGCATCTCGTGGAGAAGAAGCTGCACCCTCATACGGCGTTCTGGACGGGCTTCGTCCGGGTGTTGGCCAATCCTGGGGTCCTTCTGCTCTGGATCGGCATTACCGGTTCCCTCGTTGCCCATGGGGCCCTGGCCCCCACCCCCGCCTGCAAGCTGCTGTTCTGCATCGGCGTCGCGATCGCCGGCTGCCTCTGGTTCACCGGTCTCAGCTGGGGAGTGTCCCGGGGGCATGGGCGGTTCTCCATGACGACCCTGCGTCGGCTGTCCCAGGTGAGTGGGACCGTCCTCCTCCTGACGGCCGTTCTGATTGCCGCCCGGCTGGTCTCCGCCCTGGCCCGTCATCCGCTCTGACCTCCCGATCCCAATGAATGCCTATCGTGTCCTGGCCCGACCGGTCCTGTTCTCGCTCGATCCGGAACGGGCCCACGGGCTGACCCTCGACATCCTGGCGTGGGCCTCCCGGAACCGCTGGATGCGGGAATGGGTTTCGCAGGTCGCCTCGATGCCACGGTTGCCGGTGTCCGTCTTCGGGTTGGACTTTCCCAACCCCCTTGGTCTGGCGGCGGGCATGGACAAGAACGGAGTGGCCGCACCGATGTGGCCGGCGCTCGGGTTTGGATTTTCCGAGCTCGGGGGGGTGACGTGGCATGGCCAACCGGGCAATCCGCGTCCTCGCCTGTTCCGGATTCCCGCGGAGGAGGCCATCGTCAACCGGATGGGGTTCAACAATGAGGGGGCCCTTGCCCTTGCTGCCCGATTGGCGAACTGGCGTGCCTGCGGTGCCTGGCCGGCGCACCCGGTGGGCATCAACCTCGGAAAGTCCAAGATCACGCCGCTGGAGTCGGCCGCGGACGACTACCTCGCCTCATTCAGGGAGTTGTGGCCCCTGGCCGACTTCTTCGTGGTCAATGTCAGCTCCCCCAACACCCCCAACCTCCGGCAGCTGCAGGATCGGCGGGAACTGGACCAGATCCTTGCCTCCCTCCAGTCGGCGAACGCCGCACTGGCCAGTCCTTCGGGTGCGCACCCAAAGCCGGTCCTCGTGAAGGTGGCACCCGATCTCTCCTGGGAGGCGCTGGATGAAATCCTTGAGGTCTCCCTTGCGCGCAATCTTGCCGGGATCGTGGCCACCAACACGACCATCACCCGGCCTGGGACCCAGGATCCCTTGATCGGACGGATCTATCAGGATACAGGGGGGTTGAGTGGACGTCCCCTGCATGCCCGGAGCACGGAGGTCATCCGCCACATCCATCGTCAGGTTGGTCGACGACTGCCGATCATCGGCGTGGGCGGCATCACAACCGCCGAGGAGGCCTGGGAGAAGGTGACCGCGGGCGCCTCCTTGCTTCAGATGTATTCCGCGCTGGTCTTCCACGGCCCTGGGATCGTTGGCGGCATCATCGACGAACTCCGCAGACGCGCCGCCGGTGCCGCGTGGGAGGATGTGGTTGGGAGCGCCTCGGGACGGAATTGAGCTCGAATGGTGCCCCGGGAACGCCATCGGAAACCAAAAACCCGTTTGCATCGGCCCCGGCCTTTGCTACACACGGTGCCCCGTCCGGCGGCAAGCCGACGGATATACGAAGGTTTCGACATGTCACAACACTCCAGTCTCCGCAGCTCCGGTTCCACGGCCGCCAAGAGAAATGTCCTGAAGCGGTTCGAACGCGTTGCGCTGCTCAAATCCCGCAACCAGTGGAAGGAAGGGGACCGGATCACCGGCCTCCGCAAGACGAAGCCGCCGGAGTAGGTCTGGCCCAAAGAGGTCGACACACCCCGTGCCGATGGTGCCCCGGGATCCCGGGCGTCCGCCATCGGCACGTGTCGTTTTCCGGATCATGGTCCGACTCCAGAAATTCCTAGCGGATGCCGGTGTCGCCTCGCGACGCGAGGCCGAGAAATTGATCGTCGCCGGAAGGGTCCGCGTGGACGGCAAGGTCGTGCAGACCCTCGGCAGCCGCGTTGACCCGGCCAAGGCCGAGGTCAGCGTCGATGACGCTCCGGTCCGTGTCCGGCGCAAGATCTACGTCGCCCTCAACAAGCCCCCGGGGTTCCTCTGCACGCGGAGGGATCCGGAGGACCGACGGGTCGTCTCGGATCTCCTCCCTCCGGAATGGGGTCACCTGTTCACCGTGGGGCGACTCGATCGGGAGAGTGAGGGGTTGTTGTTCCTGACGAATGACGGGGACTTCAGCCTTCGCCTGACCCACCCGCGCTACGGGATCCGGAAACGCTACCGAGTCTGGGTCGAGGGTCGTGTCGACGCCGGCCATGTCGAGGCCTTCCTCAAAGGGGTCCAGGATGGCGAGGATCTTCTCAAGGCCGACCGTGTTCGGGTCGTGAGCGCCAACAACAGCCACAGCGAGGTCGAGATCGAGCTCTCACAAGGCAAGAACCGCGAGGTCCGGCGTCTCTTCGAATCGATCGACCGTCCGGTTGGACGGCTCCAGCGGGTTCAGATCGGCCCCATCCCACTCGGGCAGATGCCCGTGGGGCGATGGCGGGTGCTGACACCCCAGGAAGTCAAATCGATCTTGCGGCACCCGTCCGAAGACAGGAATCTGAACCCATGGTCGGCGAAGCCCGCACCGCGCTCCTGAAATGAATTCTCCCGTCCGCGTCCTGATCCTGTCCCTGGTTCTCTGGTTGGTCGGTGAAGACGCCCTGGGTGAGACGCGGCGTTCGGTGCAGGGCGACCGGATCAATGTCCGCTCCCAACCCTCCGTCGACGCCGAGATCCTTGCCACGCTCAAGGGCGGCCAAGAGGTCGAGGTGCTGGGAGAGGTCAGCGGCAGCGAGCCAGGTGAAGCTTGGAGCCGCGTCGCGATGCCCCAGCAGGTGACTGTCTGGGTTCTGGCTCAGCTCGTGAACCGCAAGACGGGTGTCGTCAGGTCCAAGGAACTGCACTATCGCGCGGGTCCAGGACGCAACTACAGCGTGTTGGGCACCCTCAAGTCCGGTGACGAGGTGAAGGTGGTTCGCGAGTTCGACGGATGGTTGCAGATCGAACCGCCGGCAGGCTCGGTCGCCTTCGTGGCCAGTCGACTCCTGGCCCTGGTCGCCGAATCTGCGGTGGCCCCCGCGAAGTCCCGGTCCCAGGCACCCGAACCCCCGCCCGAGCCCTCCCTCGCCCCAGTCAGGACGTCCCCGCCCATCGCTGCGGTGCCGACAGTCCCGACGCCTCCTGCTCCGGCACCCCGCGTGGATCCGCCGGTCTCCGTCGCCCCCGCGGCCGTGACTCCGCCGCCTCTCGTTCCCGCGAAGGATCCCGTGGCCTCTCCGGTCGAAACGGCCCCCACGGAATCGTCGGCTCCCGCGATGCTCCCCCTCTTTGCGCCGAAACCGAAGAAGGACAAACCCGTGTCCTCCCGGCGCCTTGCCCCGACCCAGCTTGGGGCCCCACGGATCCTCGGCGCACCCCGCGTGCTCGCCAATCTTCCGGAGACCGACGCGAAGTTCTTTCTCCTGACCCACGTGGATCCCCCGTTTGTGGTGGACACATTCCCACCTCGTTTCGTGGTGCGTCAGGGCAAGGTGTTCCCCTCGATCAGCGTGCAGGCGCCCACTGCCTTTGAGCTCCGGGCCGGGTCCTATCGGGAGGGAGCGATCGACTACCTCCTGCCTCCCGCGGACCTCCGGCTCAAGGATTTTGCCGGCAAGCGCGTCCTGGTCAGCGGCTACGAGTACCGTGATCCCCGCTGGCGTCTGCCTGTGCTCAAGATCGAACAGGTCGAGGAGGACCGCTGAGTCCCCGTCGGCAGGATTCCCTCCCTCCTGTGTCCCACCTCATCGACGGGCGTGCCATCGCCGCCCAGATCCATTCCGAGACCGGCCAGCGGGTTGCGACCCTGAAGGCCCGTGGTGTGGTGCCCGGACTGGTTTTCATCCGCGTGGGGGAGGATCCCGCCTCACAGGTGTACGTCTCCATGAAGGAGAAGCGGGCCGAGGAGCTGGGATTCCATTCCCAGACGCTGGTCCTGCCTGAGACCACCCGCCAGGAAAGTCTTCTCGAGCTGATCCGATCCCTGAATGCCGACCCCCGGTGGCACGGAATCCTGGTCCAGGCCCCGTTGCCGCGACACATGGATCAGGCCGTCGTCTTCGCCGAAGTGTCGCCCGCGAAGGATGTCGACGGGTTCCATCCGCTGAACGTGGGCAAGCTCATGCTGGGGGATCCCACCGGGTTCGTCCCCTGCACCCCGGGTGGCGTCCATGAGCTGCTGATCCGTTCCGGTGTCACCCTCGACGGTGCCGAGGTGGTCGTCCTGGGACGTGGCAACATCGTTGGCAAACCCATGGCCTCGATTCTCGTGCAGAAGGGGCGGCATGCGAACTGCACCGTGACGGTGTGCCACAGCGGAACCCGCGACATTGCCGTTCATTGTCGTCGGGCCGACATCCTCATCGCCGCCATGGGGGTTCCGGAGTTCGTGAAGGCCGACATGGTGAAGCCCGGCGCCACGGTCATCGACGTCGGCGTCAACCGCATCCCGGATCCCACGAGTCGGACGGGGACCCGGCTGGTCGGGGATGTGGCCTTCGCCGAGGTCCAGCCCAAGGCGGGTCTCATCACTCCGAATCCGGGCGGCGTTGGCCCCATGACAATAGCGATGCTTCTGGCGAACACCGTCCGGGCCGCAGGGGGGTGAAGCCCCGGGTGTCGGGTGCCCCGAAAGCCGCAGAAGCGGCAGTGTTTAGGCCGACTCGAGAATCAGGTTGGTGTAGACCCGGCACTCTCCGGTCCGGATGAGTCCGATCGCCCCGGGAACCCGTCGCTTGAACTCCAGGTGGGGTTCGAACTCGATGGGCACCGTCCCGAGCGCGGTCCTGAACTCATCCCGGGTCGCTTCTTCGTTCTTCTGGAGGAACTCCTCGGCCATCCATGCCCGGCCGGCATGCCACTGGGCCAGGAGTGCCTGCAGGACTTGAGGGATCGTGGGCACCCCGTAGATCAGGGCCAGGTCCACCGTCTCGATTCCTGGCCACGACGGGAACATCGAATCGGCGATCACGACCGCGTTGGTGTGTCGGAGCCGGGCCATGAGCCCTAGAAGGTGTGGGTTGAGGATTCCGGATCGGATCATAGGGATTCCGGAGAATGCGGGGATGCCCGGGAGCTGCCGAGACCAAACACCATCCGTCGCCTCAGGCCCGTGTATCCCGAAGTTGTTGGTGGAAGTCAGTTCCAGAGAAGGTGCGCGTCCTTGTTTTTGACCGCGACGCAGAGTCGAAGCAGAGGCGGCAGGCCCGGCTGTCCCCAGAACTGTCCGCAGCCGCGCAGGCGGGCTTGAAGTTGC
>SYEM01000127.1 GCA_005801385.1 Verrucomicrobiales bacterium
AGGTCCTCGCGCTTGAGGTAGATCCTGGCACCACCGAGTTCCTTCGTGAGGCGCTCGGCCAGATAGAGCCGGGTGGGGCGACCAACGAACTCGCGGAGGTAGTACGACAGCTCCTTCTGGAACTCCGGATCCTGCTGCGACCGGAAATACTCCTCCTCGAGCTGCTGAAGCGGGAACCAGAGGGTCTCGGGGACGTAGCGTCCGCCGAACGGACCGAAGCGTCCCTGGGCGTCAGGGATCTCCGGGGAGGCGAAGGGCTGCGGGGTCGTTGCCGTCATTGGCCGGACCCTACCGCTGGTTCCAGATCCCGGAAACCCCGAATCCAGGGGCTCCTCGGCCGTGGGGCTCAGTCCCGGTCAAAGCACCACAACTGATGACAACCATGACGTTCCGTTTCCCGGCATCCACCAAGACCCGCGTCGCGGGCCAGATCGCGGATGCCGCTGTCGGTCTCGGGGAAGTCACACGTCCGGATGTGGTCCAGGATCTCGACGACATCCCGCTCGGCCAAGGCCCACCATTGGCTCCGGATCTCGTCCTCGAACCGGTCGAGGAACCTGGCGCGCTCCTCGCCCTCGTCCCGGACGACGTCGATGAGCAGGAAGATCCCGCCCGGACGCAGGCAGGACCGGATGGATCGGAACAGGGCCACCTTCGCGCTGACGTTGAGGTGATGGATGGCGAACGCCGAGAACACGACGTCGGCCGGGCCGCTTGCGGGGCCGAGGGCGAGGTCGGCGTTCACGAGCCGGACCCGGTCCGCAAGGGACGCGAGATTCACGCGGGCGAGCTCCAGGGCCTGTGCCGACAAATCGTAGCCCCGATAGGTGGCGGGCGGATGATCACGGAGAATCCCGGCGAGGTGGCGGGCGCTGCCGCACCCGAGGTCGAGAAGGTCGAAGGTTCCGGTCGCGAATCGCCCTTGAAGAATCCGTGCCGCCCGGACGTGGAGTTCCCGGTGGAACATGTAGTTCTGGTCGAGGACAACGTCGTACGGGGTCCAGGCCTGGAAGAGCATGGGAGCGGGCTCCATTGGGTCTCCATCGTGCCGAAGGGGCGTTTCCGGGTCAGTCCTGAAACGCCGGAGGCCGGGTCTGTTGTGGATGCTTCCGTGGGCGGGAAGGATTCGGACCTCGCCCGTGGTTCCGATTGCACCTTTCCGAGGGGGGCGATACCACAGAAGTGTGATTCCCCTCTGCACCCGCCTCGGGAGATCTGCGCTTTTGGCGCTGGTCCTGATGGTTCCACCAGAGGCAACCGGTGCGCCGGTCGACCCGCCCGGCCTGGAGCAGAAAGTCCATCAACTTCTGAAGGACAAATGCTTTGGATGCCACAGCCATGGGGCGGAGCGGATCCGCGGTGGACTCGTTCTCGACTCGAGGATGGCGATGCTCCGTGGGGGTGATTCCGGAAGGCCTGCGATCGCTCCCCGGAACCCGGCCGACAGTCCGGTCCTGGAGCGTGTCCGCTCCCGACATGCGGACGAACGGATGCCACCAGAGGGAGACCCGTTGAGCCCCGAGGAGATCGGACTCCTCTCGGAATGGATCCAACAGGGGGCCAGCGGTTCGGGATCAGACCGTGGCCCTGCAAACGCCTCCGCGGGCCGATCACCGACTCGGACCGGAGCTGGTGGGGCTTCCAGCCGCTGTCGCCGGTCCAGGTGCCATCGGTTCGCGACCCGGACTGGGCCCGCAACGAGGTGGATCGCTTCATCCTGTCGAAATTCAGCTCCCATGGGCTGACCCCATCCCCCGAGGCGAATCGTGGGGTGCTGATCCGTCGGCTCTGCTTCGACCTCTGGGGGCTTCCACCGGAACCGGCGGAGATCGAGGCCTTCGTGAAGGATCCCCGGCCCGACGCCTATGAACGGCTGGTCGATCGGCTCCTGGACAGTCCGCGCTACGGGGAACGCTGGGCCCGACACTGGCTCGATCTGGTCCGGTACGCGGACTCCGACGGCTACAAGGCCGATGATTTCCGTCCGACCGCCTGGCGCTACCGGGACTACGTCGTCGACGCCCTGAACGCCGACAAGCCCTACGACAGGTTCGTCCGGGAACAGTTGGCCGGTGACGAGCTGTATCCCGACGACCCGGAGGCCTTGGCCGCGACGGGCTACCTCCGCTGCGGGATCTACGAGTACAACAACCGCGACGTGGCGGGCCAGTGGAGCACGATCCTCAACGACATCACCGACACCACGGGCGATGTGTTCCTCGGGCTGGGCCTCCAGTGCGCCCGTTGCCACGACCACAAGTTCGATCCCCTGCTCAGGAAGGATTACTACCGCCTCCAGGCAGCCTTCGCCGGAATCCAACTGCACGACGATCTCCCGCTTGCCGACGCCTCGACCCGCCTGGCGTGGAACGAACAGGGCCGGGCGTGGGAGGAGCAGACCGCCGCCCTGCGCGGGGAGATCGACTCCCTGCTGGCGCCCTACCGGACGAAGTCCTCCGAGACCGCCATCTCGAAGTTTCCGCCAGCCATCCAGGCGATCCTCCGCCAGCCGGAATCGAAGCGTTCCCCGCTCGAGCGGCAGCTCGGTGCACTGGCCCACCGGCAGCTCGCCTACGAACATGAACGCCTGGTCTCGCAGCTCAAACCCGCCGACAAGGAACGGCATGGATCCCTCCAGCGGGCGCTTGCGGAATTCAACGAGCTCAAACCGGCGCCGCTCCCGATCACGCTGACCGTCCGGGATGTCGGCCCCGTCGCCCCGGAGACCTTCATTCCCGGACACCCCGAGGAACCCATCGCGCCAGGATTCCCCAGTGTCCTCGATCCCGCCCCGTTGACACCCCTCCGTCAGGGTTCTACTCCCACGACGACCGGCCGTCGGGCCGCCCTGGCGATCTGGCTGACGCGTCCGGACCACCCGCTGACCTCCCGGGTGCTCGTGAACCGCGTCTGGCAGCACCACTTCGGTCGTGGCCTGGTCCCAACCAGCAGCGATTTTGGACGCCTCGGCGAACTCCCCAGCCATCCGGCATTGCTGGACTGGCTGGCCCGGCGGTTCGTGGCCGATGGGTGGAGCCTAAAATCCCTGCACCGGCTCCTGGTGAACAGCGCGACCTACCGACAGGCCTCGAGCCTCGAGACGATCGGTCCGGACAGAAACCGTCGTCCAAGGCGCCCTGAAACCCTCGAGTCCGACTGGAAGCGGGCCGTGGAGATCGATCCCGAAAACCAGTGGTGCTGGCGCGGCCGGACCCGTCGGCTCGACGCCGAACAGATCCGGGACGCCCTGCTCCAGGCGACGGGCGAACTGAGGACCCATCGGGTCCCGGGTGCGGCGGATGCCTCCCAGTTCCATCGATCGATCCACTCCAAGGTCCTGCGCAATGCACGGGACCCCCTCCTGGACGTCTTCGATGTCCCGCAGCAGTTCGCCAGTGCCGCGGCGCGGGATGTCACGACGACTCCGATCCAGTCCCTCCTGCTGATCAACAGCCCCTTCATGCTCGACCGGGCGCGGGCCCTGGCCTCGCGACTCGAGGCTGCGGTGCCGGGTCGCACCCAGGAGGCGGTCGGATTGGCCTATCTCCTGACCCTTGGGAGGCGTCCGACAGCGACGGAGGTCGACGATGCCGTGGAGTTCATCCAAAGGCAGGTGCATCGTGTGGATCCCGAACTGGCCCAGTCGGCGACGGCGGGCTTCCGATCCGAACGGATGCCGTTCCGCAATGGAAGGGCCGGGGTCTTCACGCCACGGTCCTCGCAGGAAACGCTCTCGGCACCCCTTACTGGTCGCCTGCATCCGGGGCCCGTCACCCTCGAGGCCTTCGTCTATCTCCGCTCGCTCCCGGAGGACGGCTCGCCGCGTGTGCTCGCACACCTCGGAGACGCCTCGGGCTCCGGGTGGACGGTCGGGGTGACCGGCCGGAAATCCCGACATCGGATCCAGTCCCTGATGGTCGAGGTGGCCCGCACCCCGAACCCGCCCGCGTCGCCCGTCCTCGACGAGGTTTGTTCCGATCTCGTCCTGCACACGGACAAACCCTACTACGTTGGTGTCACGGTGGGCGCGTCCCCCGGGGGTCCAACGACGGTGACCTTCCGCCTCAAGGACCTGTCGAACGACGAGGATCCGCTCCAGACGGTGGAGCTGCGGGTCGACGCGGGTGCCATGACGGTCCGGGATCCCCTGCTGACCCTTGGCGGGCGGCGGAATGGTGAGGCGTTGTGGGACGGTCTGATCGACGACACGCGGTTGACCGGGGCGACGCCCGCGGCCGACCGCCTTCTCTGGGTCCACGAAGGAACTCCGGACCCCGCGATCGGGTTCTGGCGCTTCGAGGCCAAGCCGAGCCCGTTCCTCGATGGTTCAGGCCGTGGCCATGAGCTGCGTCCGGCCCGGAAGATGTCGCTACCCCGATCGGATGCCCGGCTCCTGGCGATGGCGGATTTCTGCCACGCCCTGCTCAACTCCAGCGGATTCCTGTTCGTCGAGTGACCCCGGCATGAAGAACTCCCTCCAGCCCCATCGTCCTGGATCCCGGCGGGACTTTCTCGCGCACGCCGGCGGCGGATTCGGAGCGCTGGCCTTGGCCCAGCTGGCCGCGGCGGACCCGGCGTCGGGCCGGAACGCCGTGGATCCAGGATCCGTGGCCGGGAAACGTCTCGATCCACCCCGTCCGCATCTCCGGCCCCGGGCCCGCAGCGTGATCTTCCTGTTCATGGAGGGTGGGCCCAGCCATCTCGACACCTTCGATCCAAAGCCCGACCTGCAGCGTCTTGCCGGAAAGCCGATCCCCGAGAGCTTCGGCGAGGTCATCACGGCCATGGGGGAGTTCATACCAAATAACCTTAAATATCGGTAGAGTTAGCTGGTTCTGGGTGTTGGGACTCTGTAATCTTGCCCATGCCTCGAACACGAAAGCCCCTGGATGCCCTTGGCCAAGCTCCTCGGGTCGCCCAGCTGCTCCGCTCCGA
>SYEM01000128.1 GCA_005801385.1 Verrucomicrobiales bacterium
GAATCGAGCGAGAAGACGATGTCGAGCAGGAGGATCTGGGTCACCACGGCGGCAAACGTGGGGGCCATGCGATCGGTCTTGGCACCATCCACCCCCTCGAGCTTCTCGTGAATCTCGTAGGTGCTCTTCCCGATCAGGAACAGCCCCCCCAACAACAGGATCAGGTCCTTCCCGGAGATCGACACCGGAACACCGAAGGCCGTGGATTGCCAGAACGGCGTGTCGAGACGCATCACCCACGACAGGGACAGCAGCAGAAGAATCCGAGTGATCAAGGCCAACCCGAGCCCCATGCGACGCGCCCTCGATTGCTGGTCCGAGGGACGCTTACCGCTCAGGATCGAGATGAAGATCAGGTTGTCGATGCCGAGGACCACCTCGAGCAGGGTCAAGGTCAGCAGACTGATCCACAGATTGGGGTCGGAGACAGGGGACATTGGAAGGGGACTGTTGAAACAAAAAAGGCGCCCCTCGCGGGGCGCCTCGTGAGGGAAAGGATTTGCTTACTTCGTGGAGTCGGCGTCCCAAGGGAAGATGAACTCCTGGGTGGAGTCGGTGGCGACACCGGCGTCCCGCAGCTGCTCCCGGGCGCGGCCCGAGGTGACCTGCTGGACCGAACCGTCACCGAGGACGAGGTTGCCCGCGTTCTGGTGCACGTCGCCGCTGTAGCCGGCGGTGGTGTTGACCGTGCGGACCGGAGTACCAGCCGGAGCGGCGATCACGACCCGGACGCCCTTGGTGGTGTTGCCACGACCGCCGTCAAACTGAGCGGGGTTCGAGCCAACGCCGTTGGTGAGGTTGCGGTCACCACCGAGAATCGACTGGGGCTGCTCCTCATTGGCGGTCGTTCCGACGAAGTAGCTCACGCTCTTGTTCGGGTCGGTCACGGTGTTGCCGTTCGAACGGAGCATCGCCGGCCAGCTGGCGGCAGGACGCTTCTTGGAGTCGGATGGGCAGAGGATGATCTTGGGGGTACTCAGCTCATTGGACATCACGGCATAGATGGCCCAGACCGGATTCGCGGTCAGGTTGACAGCACCGGCAGGACCACCAGGGAAGTTCGTTCCACCGGTGGCGGCCACGTAGTCCGCAGCACCACCCTCGGCAACCGCCACGTCCCACGGGAAGCGCCCGCTGTTGTCGGTGGCGAAGATACGGCAGGCCAGGCCCACATTCTTGAGGTTGTTGACGCAGGCGATGCGGTTGGCCTTCGCCTTGGCCTTGGCCAGGGCGGGGAGGAGCATGCCGGCGAGGATCGCGATGATCGCGATCACAACGAGGAGCTCGATCAGCGTGAATGCGCTGAACTTGTGCTGTCGGAGACGATTCATAGATTTGGTTGTGAGTAGTGAAGTGAAGTGAGGTGGACACTAGGTTTCGTCGCATTTCAGTGTCAACGCCTTTTCCCCTCCGGAGCAGCACCGATGCCAGACGTCAGGAAGGTTTCGGCCCGTGCAAATCCCGGGGGATCCCGGGGAAAAAGCCCGGCTGTAATGGCCCACTACCACGATCTGGCGTGAGGTTCGCGCGAAAGTGTGTGAACTCCATCCGGTCCTCTCCATTTCGTGTCTCGTGTAACGGCTCCCTCTGAACCCAACTGCCGCCACGACTCCCAATAGGGGCATGAAACGTCGGGTGTTCATCCCGCCGCACCCGATTCACGGAAACGGGTTGCCTGATCTTGGATTGCCCTCACTCGATCCGATCCCAGACGCCCCAGATTCCGCACCTGCATGCCCATCCGGGGGTTGGCGGCCAGCAGAGCCTCATGCCGGATCAAAAAATCCCAGTAGAGGGTCGTGAAAGGACAGGCCCCAGGCCCTATCGACTCCGCTGGATTGTAGCGGCATCCGCGGCAGTAGTTGGACATCCGATCGATATATTTCCCAGAGGCGATGTACGGCTTGGACGCCATCACTCCTCCGTCCGCGTATTGCGACATGCCCAGGGTGTTGGGCAACTCCACCCATTCAACGGCGTCGACATACACCGCGAGATACCAGGCATGGATCTCCCGGGGCCGGACCCCGAAGAGCAGGGAAAACAGCCCGGTCACCATGAGCCTCTGAATGTGGTGGGCATACCCAAGATCGAGCGTTTGCCGAAGGGTGTCGGCAAGGCAGTTCATGTCGGTCTTCCCCGTCCAGAACCACGCCGGCAACGGCTGGTCCGCCCCCAAGGCGTTCCGTTCCAGATAGCCCGGCATCGAGGTCCAATAGATCCCCCGGACGTATTCCCGCCACCCGATCACCTGACGAATGAACCCCTCCGCCGAGGCGAGGGACACCGTCCCGGCTTTCCACGCCGTTTCCACGGCCTCCACCACCTCCCGGGGGTGGAGGAGCTTGAGATTGAGCGCAACACTGAGCCGGGAGTGGTACAGCCACGGCTCTCCGGTCCACATGGCATCCTGCCAGCGGCCGAACTGGGGCAACCGATGGGTTATGAACTCCTCCAGGGCCTCCAAGGCCTGGGGCCGCGTGACCGGCCAGTCGAACCGGTCCAGAGATCCGGGGTGGCCCTCGAATCGGTGTCGAACCATCCCGATGACCCCTGCGGTGATCGTGTCGGGCGGGAACGCTCGCGGTGGGGGCACGGAGACGGGTCCATCCTTGCCGAAGGCCTCCCGGTTCTCCGCATCGAAGTTCCACGCCCCGCCAGCCGGCTGGTCCCCCTCCATGAGAATGCCCAGCCGACGGCGCTGCTCCCGATAGAAAAACTCCATCCGGAGCTGACGCCGACCCGAGGCGTGACGTCGGAACTCCTCCAAGGAGCAGAGGAAATGGGTATCCGGGCGGACCTCCAGCGGGAGCCCCGCCTGGGTGGCGACACCTCGGATCTCCTCCCCCACCGACCACTCGCCGGGTTCCACCGTCACCAACCTCTCGGGACGGACCACTCCGACAGCCCATGCCAGCTGTTCGGCGAAGGTCTCCCCGGCATCCATCTCGTCAGGAGCTGGCTCCTTGCCCCACCCCGTCCATTCCGCTCCTTCTGAGAGAAGTTCCCGGTACAGCACGGTCCAACCCAGTTGCCGCAACCGGTCCCGGAAGTGCCGCATTGCGGCAAGGAACACCCCGGTTCTTGGCTTGGAACTCCAGGCCTTGGTGGACTCGTGGGAGACCTCCGCCATCCAGATCCAGTCCCTCTTCGGATCCATGTCCCGAAAGACGGCCGACGCCTCGTCAAGCTGGTCGCCAAGGATGACGATGAGGTTGCGACAGGTTTTGGGCGGCATGGTGGGACTGGATAAACGAACCCGCGACCGTACGGCGCGCCCCCGGTCCGGCAACTGCGCTTCGACTCCATCCCGACATCACCGCTGATTTCGGACCGAGTCCACCCTCGCACAACGACGGCATTCCCGACACTGTCTCTCTATGAACTCAAAGAGGCATTCCTCTTACCGCCTGGCGTTCACCCTGATCGAACTCCTGGTCGTCATCGCGATCATCGCCGTCCTTGCCGGCATGCTCCTGCCGTCCCTCGCCAAGGCCAAGGCAAAGGCCCACCAGGCACGATGCCTCTCGAACCTGCGTCAGCTGGGCATCACCTTCAGCCTGTACACCAGCGACAACCGGGACGCCTTCCCCTACTCGGGACGCGACTGGCCCCAGATGGGATTGGTCGACCTGCTCAAACTCATCAACCCCTACATCAGCACCAACTCACGGGCCTTCTTCGTCTGCCCCGCCGAGAAGGGACGTGGCTTCAATGTCGAGTGGGCCCAGGCCACCAAGGCCATCACCACGAACGAGCTGCTGTTCCCGTCGTCCTACTACTACTACTTCCAATTCTACCACACCGACGATGGCTCGGTGATGCGCCTCCGAAAGGTCCCGGAGGTGATCCATCCGACCAAGAAGGCCATCTCGCCCTGTTTCGCGAGCACTAAGGGCAAGTGGAATGACATCCGGAAAGGCACCACCAGTTCCGGACACGGCACCAAAGGCATGTCCCTCCTGTTCGTCGAGGGACATGCAGAGTTCGCCCTCTACGATCGACTGAACGCCCCGTTCAAGGACGGCAACACCCCGATCTACAACCTCGACTGGACCGTAAATGGGCTACGGGGGGAGGATCTGAAGTAACCTCATCAGCGAAACCCGTGGATCCCGATCCCAACCACTTCCGTCTGAATCCCGCCATGGTCGCGTGGGTTGACGCCCTCCGACGTTCCCGCGTGGTTGCCGTGGCCACTGTGGACCACCCTGACGCCGCCGAACGCCTCGCCGAGACGCTGCTGCAGGGAGGGGTTGATCTTCTTGAGCTGACGCTTCGGACGCCGGCAGGCCTGGAGGGCATCCGACGCATCCGCACGACGTTTCCAGACCTATGCGTCGGTGCCGGCACCGTGCTGACACCGCGACAGGTGCAGCAAGCCCAGGACGTCGGAGCCCGGTTCGCAGTCGCGCCAGGACTGAACCCGAGGGTGATCGATGCCGCCCGGGCGTTCGGCCTGCCCTTCGCCCCGGGGGTGTACACGCCGAGCGACATCGAGCTCGGGGTGGAACTGGGATGTCCCGTCCTCAAGTTCTTCCCTGCGGCCACCCAGGGAACCCCGGTCCAGTTCCGCACCACCGTGGCGCCCTACCTCCACCTGGGGGTTCAATTCATCCCGCTGGGAGGCCTGACCGCGGAGAACGCCCCGGCATTCCTCCAGGAACGCGGCATAATCGCCCTCGGTGGATCCTGGATCGCCTCCACCGAACGGATCCGAAACGGGGACTGGGCCGCCATCCGCGAAGCCGCTCGGACCGTCCGGACCCAGGTCACCCAGCAACAGGCCCCCCTCTCTTCATGAAACCCATTGTCGCCTTCGGAGAGATCCTCGGGCGGATTTCCATGCCCGGATTCCGCCGCTTCGCCCAGTCCATGCCGGGCTCGGTCGAGGTGGAATTCGCCGGGGCCGAGGCCAACGTTCTAAGCTCGCTCGCACGGCTCGGCACATCGACCTCCTATGTCACCGCACTCCCCGCGAACGAGATCGGGGACGCCTGTCTGGCCAGTCTGCGGGGCCGTGGCATCGGACTTGACCGCGTGGTCCGGCGATCGGACAGCAGACTGGGGCTGTATTTTGTCGAGAAGGGGGCCAACCAGCGGGGCGGATTGGTGGTCTACGACCGGGAAGGCAGTGCCCTCGCAACGACTCCATCGGCCACCTATCGATGGGAGGTAGTTCTCTCGGACGCCGGCTGGCTCCACCTCACCGGGATCACCCCGGCCCTGTCCGCCCTCGCGGCGGAGGCCAATCTCGAGGCTGCCCGGACTGCGATGCAGCTGGGGATTCCCGTCTCCTGCGACCTCAACTTTCGATCCAAGCTGTGGCGCTGGGATTCCAGCCTGTCGCCGCAGGATCTCGCCACCCAGGAGATGAACCGGGTCCTGCCCCATGTCACCCATCTGATCGCCGGCCGGGAGGACGCTGCCTCCATGCTGGACATACGTCCCCGAGGCATCTCCCCGTCTAGGGATACCCCGGATCGGGAGGCGACACTGGACGTCATGACTCAACTGGCCGCGCGGTTCCCGAGGCTGCAGGTCATCGCCATGACCCAGCGCCAGGGTGTCTCGGCGCACCATCATCTCTGGGGCGGATGCCTCTACACGGTCGCGACCCGCGAGGATCACTGGGCCCCGACGGATGCGGAGGGGCGGCATACACCCTATGAGATCACCCAGATCGTGGACCGAATCGGAGGCGGCGACGCCTTCTCAGCCGGGTTGATCTTCGCCTGGAACACTCCGGACCTCTCAAACCCGGAACAGGCGGTCCGCTTTGCCACCGCGGCCTCATGCCTCGCGCACTCCATCGAGGGCGATGCGAATGAGGTCACCCGCGAGGAAATCGAGGCCTTGATGGCCGGCTCCACCGGTGGACGGGTCCGACGCTGAGTCCGTGCTCGTAGAAGGACCGGTGAATAGGAACCTCAGGGACCGGAGTCCCTCTGCGGTCGCCAACGCCAACTGCTTGTAGGAAAACTTCGCCTTCACCCGAACGGGAAAAGGCGCTAAACTCGTTCACTCCCGAGACCCGTCGACATCCCGCAGACCAAAACGTCCAGTCCAACCGAATCATGGCCACCACCACACTGACTGCCGTCAACCCCGCCAACCGAAGCCTGGGACGCGATCTGATCGCTGGCGTCGTCGTGTTTCTTGTCGCCCTGCCCTTGTGTCTGGGCATCGCCCATGCCTCCGGGGCCCCGCTGATCTCCGGGCTCATCTCGGGAATCATCGGCGGCATCCTCGTGGGAACCCTCAGCGGGTCGAACGTCAGCGTCGCGGGGCCGGCCGCAGGCCTCGCCGCGATTGTGATGACACAGATCAACACGTTGAACTCACTGCCTGCATTCTTCCTCGCGGTGACGCTCGCGGGCGGACTACAGATCGTTTTCGGCCTCCTGAAGGGCGGCGTCCTCGCCAATTTTTTCCCGACCAATGTCATCAAGGGTCTGCTCGCAGCGATCGGTGTGCTTCTGATCCTCAAACAGGTGCCTCACCTCGTCGGCTATGACGCGGACTACGAGGGGGACATGAGCTTCGAACAGGAGGACGGCAAGAACACCTTCACGGCCATCTCCTCTGCGCTGAAGGCCTTCCTGCCGGGCGCGGTCCTGGTAGGTTTCGTGTCACTGCTGATCCTGATCGCCTGGGATGCCACCGGCCTCAAGAAGAGCTTGTTCCCGGGCCCGCTCGCTGCGGTCCTCACCGGCACCCTTCTCAGCGAGGCCCTGCACCGGACGGGCGCCGCCTGGGCCATCGAAGCCTCCCATCTCGTCTCCGTGCCGGTCGTGGGACAGGGCGGCATGGGGTGGGGAGACCTTCTGAAGTTCCCGGACTTCAGCCTCATCTCGAAACCCGCGGTCTGGATTGCCGGGGCCACGCTGGCGATCGTCGCCTCACTCGAAACTCTCCTCAACCTGGAGGCGACCGACAAACTGGATCCGGAACGGCGGGTGTCGCCCCCCAACCGGGAGCTCTTTGCCCAGGGTCTTGGCAACATGGCAGCCGGTCTCGTCGGTGGACTGCCCATGACCTCGGTGATCGTCCGGAGCTCGGTCAATGTGAACGCCGGCGGCCGAACACGGGTCTCTGCCGTCTTCCACGGAATCCTGCTCCTTGGGAGCGTGATCCTGCTCCCCGGAGTCCTGAACCGGATTCCCTTGTCCTGCCTTGCGGCGGTTCTGGTCGTGACCGGCTGGAAGCTCGCCAACCCGAAGCTCTTCCGATCCATGTGGCAGGACGGCATCCAGCAGTTCCTGCCGTTCTTCATCACGGTCCTGGCCATCGTGCTGACCGACCTCCTCACCGGCACCCTGATCGGTCTCGCCGTCAGCATCGCGTTCATCCTCAAGAGCAACCTGCTCCGGGGCTTCCGGCTCCTGGAGGAGACCCACGTCGGTGGGATGATCCACCGGATCGAGTTCTCCAACCAGGCTACGTTCCTCAACCGGGCCCAGCTCGCAGAGACCTTCGCCCGATTCAAGAACGGCGACCAGGTCCTCATCGACGCCCGACTCGCCGACTATGTGGACAGCGACATCATCTCGATGATCCGAGAATTCACGCAGGAAATTGCCCCTGCCCGGGGCCTCAAGGTCAGCCTGATCGGGTTCAAGGAGCGGTACCCGCTGGAGGACATGATCCAGTACGTCGACGTCAGCACGCGGGAGGTGCAGTCCAATCTCACCCCGGAACGGATCTTGACCCTCCTCAAGCAAGGCAATGAGCGATTTGTGAACGGCCGTAGGCTCCACCGGGATCTCATACGGCAGGTCGATGCCACCGCCTCCGGCCAACATCCGATGGCTGCCATCCTGAGCTGCATCGATTCCCGAGCCCCGGCCGAGCTCCTTTTCGATCTCGGGATCGGGGACATCTTCAGCGTCCGCGTCGCAGGCAACGTCGCCCGAGGCAAGGCCATGGGCAGCCTCGAGTTCGCCTGCCGGGTTGCGGGATCCAAGCTGATCGTCGTCCTGGGCCACACCCGCTGCGGGGCCGTGAAGGCCACCTGCGATTTCATCGACAAGGGTCTCGATCCTGTGGCCGCCACGGGACTCACCAATCTGCCCTCGATCACGGAACCGATCTCCGAGGCAGTCCTCGCTGAGACGACGACGAAGGACAACCGGTCCGCAGCCAACCTCGAGTTCGTCGACCGCGTCACCGCCATCCATGTGCGGAACACGATCCGGTGGATCCAGAACCACAGCCCCGCCCTCGCCGCCATGTCGCTGAGCGGCGAGATCGCCATCGTGGGGGCGATGTACGACGTCAGCACCGGACGGGTCCAGTTCCTTGACGGCGTTGGGTTTGCGGCAAAGGGCAAGTCGTAGGCGCGCCATGGCCCCTCCCGACTTCCGGAAGCGGCTTCCAGGAGGACCTGTCACTCTATGCAGAATCTGCCTGTGGATTGGGCGGCGGACGCAACAGCAGCCAGAGATTGGCCATGAGGATGAGCAGTCCCCCACCCAGCAGATGGGGCGTGAGACTCTCATTGAGGTATCGGATGCCCGTCAGGCCTGAGAGCCAACCCGGCACAAACAGGGTGACGATCGCCGTGAACACCGGCTCGCTGCAGTAGAGCAGACCCGCCTGGGTGGCGCTCACCCGCGGCTGCCAGTGGTTGGCCAACGGGAATGTGACGAGGGTGCAGACCCCGATGAGCAGCGCGAGAAGCCCCATCGCGGACGGGGAGGCATAGGCCCGGGTCAGCACCCCGGTCTGGGATCCGGCAGCCCAGGCGAGGGGCCAGGTCGACAACGCCATGCAGCCAAACATCACGACGGTCGCATGGCGGGAGTTGTTGCCCCGGAAACACGGTCGCTCCAGCCACAGGATCTGGGCTGTGAACAGCACGCTGCCCGCCAGCGTCTCCCACTCGCCGCGACCGAAACTGAAGTCCTCCGTACCCAACCGTGCCAGGAGCGCAGCGCCCCCCACCGCACAGACCGACGCCCCCAGCACCGACACCGTCGGCCAGCGCAGGCGGGTGACGCAAAACCACAAAGGGATCAGTACGCAATAGCCCTGGGTCAGGAACGACGAGGTCGAGGCCAGCGTGTAGGCCATGCCATCCATCTGGAGCACCAGCCCCATCCCCCCAAACAGCCCGATGCCAGCCCCCTGCCAGACCTCCGATCGGGTCAACCCCCGGAGCGTGCGGGCACAGAACAGTCCGAAGAAGACGGCCGCGACGCTGAATCTCAGTGACGTGCAGAGCGCCGCGAAGAACACGCTCGACTCCCCGGGGACGTTTGATCGGCCCACCTGCTCAAGCGCCTTCATGAACGGAAAGCTGAAGGACCAGTAGGCACAGGTAAACACCAGCATCAGACTGGCTCGGGTGGCAGGACTCATTTGGACCAGGTGAAGCCTAATCAGGCCGAGGTCATCTCGTGATCGAAATCTCTCACAAAGTCCTGAGACGCGTGGAAAACCCATGCGGCTAACGCCCCCTCATCCACGTCTTCCGGTTTTGTCCGTGACCTGAAGACGGTTCCCGGATCCCCTGAGAAAACGTCTCCGTCCCATGTCCCGCCCCCTTTCCGTCGTCACGTCCCTCGCCCTCGCCGCCGGCTTCCTGGGTGGATGGTTCTCTGCCCGGACCCGCGGGCCTGCCCCCAGGGGCGAGATTCCCGCCGCTGGGGTGGCAACACCCCTCTCCGTCTCGAATGCGGCCGCCCGAAGTCCGGGTTCGCCGAACCCGGCTCCGCTGGACCTCGCCGACCAGCTCCGGGCCGTCCTCAAGCTGCCCACGAACCGTCGGTGGAGCCCCCTGGCTCGGATCACCCTGTCGCTGGACACCCGCACCACCCCGGCACACCTCGACACCGCCCGACAGATCCTGCCCCGGGATCTCTACTACGGGTTCCGATGGATGCTGATCGAACGATGGGTGGAGTCCGATCCGCTCGCCGTGATGACCTGGGCCCAGGCCCTCACCCTCGCGGACGAACGGGAACCGGCCATCCAGGCCGCCCTTCAGGAATGGGCCCGACGCGACCCGGATGCCGCCCTCGAGTGGGTCGGCAGGTCGACCTCCGCCGTGAAGCGGGAACAGTGGATGGGCCAGGTCATCCTGGGCATCGCCGAGACCCATTCCGATCGCGCCCTGGAGCTGATGGAGAAGCTACCGAAGGGGCAACAGGGGATGGTCCGCAACGGGATCATCGAATCGATGGCGGAGCGGGATCCCAAGGCCGCCGCGGAGATGGCCCTCAAGTTCGACAAGTCCCGGCGCTGGGGCGGATGGGACTCGGCCCTGGGGCCTGCCCTAGCGAAGTGGATGGATCAGGATGCCGACGGCGCCCTCGCTTGGTTGAAGTCCCAGCCGGAGTCTCTGCTGCGGAAGAAATCCGTCACCGACACCATGAATCGGCTTTCCTGGCAGAACCCCAAGGCCGCAGCCCAGCTGTTGGAACAGCTGCCGGGGGGACGCCGTCGGGATGACGCCCTGTCCCAGACCCTCAGCAATCTGGGTCGACAGGACCCGGCGGCGCTCCGGGAGTGGATCGGGCGCCAGTCCACCGATGGCGATCGGCAGCTGGGACAGCTGGCCCTTGCCGAGAGCCTTGCGGATTCCGACCCCACCGCGGCCGCGGCCCTGCTCAAGACGGTGCCGTCCGACCCGAACCGGGTCGGGGCCTTCCGTGCCGTGGGCACCGAATGGGCCGACCGGGATCCGAACGCCGCCGCCGCCTGGGCCCGGGGATTGCCCGAGGGTCCGGCCCGGGACCAGGCCCTGTCCGGCGTCCTCTCCAGCTGGGCGAAGGCAGACCCCCAGGGTGCCGCCCAATACGCGCTGGGACTTCCCAATGGAAACGGGAAGAACCAAGCCATTGCGGAGCTCGCCCAGAACTGGGCCGCCAAGGATCCGGATGCCGCCATGGCGTGGTTGAAGGAGGTCCCCAATCCCGCAACCCGCCGCGATGCGATCCAGAGCCTGATGGGACACCTCGGACACGAGGACCCGTCAACCGCAGCACGATTCCTCGAGCTGCTCCCCGCCGGCGAGAGCCGTCAGAACCTTCTTGGAACCATGGCCAGCCGCTGGGCCGACAGCGATCTGGACGGGGCGATCACTTGGATGAAGACGCTGCCCGAAGGACGCGACCGGAATGCCGCCATCGAGCGCATGAGCTGGAGCTGGATCGAGTCCGACACCAAGGGCGCCGCAGAGTTCGCCGCTAGCCTCCCCGTGGGGCAGACCCGACAGCAGATGCTCAACCAGGCCGCGTCGAGCTGGGCGAACCGCAGTCCCGAGGAGGCGGCCGCATTCGCCCTGAAGCTGCCGACCGACACCACCCGCCAGCAGATGCTGGAGAGCATCGCCTCCACCTGGGCCAGCCGGAGCCCCCAGGAGGCGGCCGCGTTCGCCTCGAAGCTTCCAGAGGGGCCGGGTCGTGACGACGTGGTCAGTCGCGTCGCCGGCAGCTGGGCCAGCGCGGATCCCCAGGGCGCCCTCGGCTGGGTCCAGGGGCTTCCGTCGGGCGCCGCCCGTACCGCAGCCCTTGGCAACGTTCTCAGCGCCTGGGCCTCGGAATCCCCAAAGGAAGCTGCCCAATACCTCCAAAACCTTCCGGGAGGCCTGGAGCAGGAAAGCGGGACCCGGGCGGTGCTGTCCTCCATGGCGACCGCCGACCCCGCCTACACCGCCTCCTGGATCCAACGATTTCCCGAGGGCAGCCTCCGCGACGACGCGATCACGACACTTGCCAGCCAGTGGGCAGGCCATGATCCCGCGGCGACCGCCGACTGGTTGAACACGCTGTCGGCCGGACGCGGTCGGGAGGATGCCGTGGCCGCCTTCACCCGGACCCTGTCCAGCCAGGAGCCCTCGACCGCCTGGGAGTGGGCCGGCACCCTGGCGGATCCGAACCGCCAGCAGGACGCCCTCGAGAACGCCGGCCGCCAATGGCTCCGGGTCGATGAGACGGCTGCACGCTCGGCGATCGAACGCAGCACCCTTCCCCAGGACATCAAGGATCGGCTGCTGCGTGGAGGGGGCTGAGGGGAGCACCAGGCCACAGCGCCGGTCAGTTCTCCAAGGCCGGACCAGCGGCCTTGGCTTCAAGATACCGGAACAGGTTCTCGAACCGCTGAGCCTTCAGCCGGTAGTGGGAGGAGACCTTCCTGACGCTATAGCCCTTGGCTGCGAAGTGCCCGGGCTTGTTCCAGAGAAGATAGAGCTCAACGGGCTTCGGCGGACGCCCCGTCGCCTTCTGGAAATCCGAGATCCGGTCGTCGAGGATGCGTCGAGCCACGGTCCAGGCCACCTGGGGATTCGTGTAGTCCTTCGACTTCGAGTAGGCCCGCCAGACTTCCGGCAGGATCTGGAAACGGCTGATCTCCCCCGCCCCGCCCCGAACCCGATCCGCTGCGGAGGCCTCCGGTCCCGTCGCTCCGCTTTCAAACATTGCCAGGGAATCCCGGACGGGGCTGCACCACGCCACCCCTTGGAGGAGGACGAGCACAACCGCTATGAAGGGGATCCGAACCATCGATGCCGATGAGGATGCCTGAAGACCATCCTTTCCGACCATAGTTCCTTCAGGTGAGTTATCCACAATTCTTCACAGGTTGCTCACCGGCGAGGGCGGGAGGCGGATCCCGCCCTGGACCCCTTCTGACACCGTCCGCCATGGGTTCACCGTGCGTCTCCGGGGTGGACTTCACCATGGAGGCATGGATTCTTCACGGATTCCCGATCGACTGAGAGTCCTTACGGATTTCAGGACGTCACCGGAACACCGGCCGAACCATGAACCGTCCTTCCGCAATTCCTCTTCGCCTCCGCGGTTTCACCCTCATCGAGCTGCTGGTCGTCATCGCGATCATCGCCATCCTGGCCGGGATGCTTCTGCCGGCCCTCGGCAAGGCGAAGACGAAGGCCATCCAGATCAAGTGCCTCAGCAATCTGAAGCAGCTGGGCGTCACGGCGGTCCTCTACGCGGGCGACAACAAGGATCGCTTCCCGGAGATGATCGACCCGGTCTCGAAGACCGGGGGCAACTGGCCCTGGGACCTCCCGGCCCATGTCGCGAACCAGATGACCCAGAATGGGGCCAAGCGCCACATCCTCTACTGCCCCGGATTCGAGAAGCAGGACAACGACGAGCTGTGGAAGTTCACCACCGACTCCGTCAACGAGACGACCGCCAAGAACACGGGCTTCCGTGTGGTCGGATACCAGTTCGCCTGGCTCTACTCCCCGCGGGTCCGGACGACCAACATCACCGAGTCGCTGAACCCGAAGCCGTGGCGGATGAAGGATGGAACCGACTACAATCCCGGAGCCTCCGACCGGGTGATCGTCGCCGATGCCACATTGTCTCAGGGCATGAACGAGACCGACCGCTCCAAGAACCGCTACACCAAGGTCGACGGCGGCTGGAAAGGGCACCAGGCCCCCCATCTGAACGGTCGACTGCCCAGCGGCGGCAATCTCCTGATGGCGGACGGCCACGGCGAGTGGCGGCGGTTCGACAAGATGCGCGTCCGGACCGATGGCGATCCGACCTTCTGGTGGTGAGGTCAGGATGGGGGCCACCCAGAATCCCCGGTTCCGACGCACTCTCCGCTTCGCCTTGGGACGACGCTTCGTTACCCTCCTCACTGTAACGCGTTCATCATGAGTCCTTTGATCCAGAGCACTTCCCGCCTCGCCCTCGCCACCCTCTCCGTGATGGGGGTCGCGGCCCAGTCCCTTCCCGTCAGCAACCCCTCGTTCGAGTCGCCCCAGGTTCCCCCGGGGTTCCCGGCCTCGACCTTCGTGGACGGCTGGCAGAAGAACCCGCCCCCGCCGCCCGAATGGGGCATCACCCCGGACCAGTGGGACCAGATGGCCGGCATCTTCCCGAACCCGGCGGCCGGTCAGCCTCGGCACATCGTCAACGCCAGTGGCACCCAGGTGGCCTTCGTCTTTGCCGTCCCTGGCGTCGCCCTGACCCAGCTGACGGCCAACACCTTCACCCCCGGACTCGCCTACAGCCTCGACGTCGGCCTGCGGGGCGGCGGCGCCCTCACCCCCGGAACCCAGTTCTACGTCGGCCTCTTCTACACCGATGGCGTCTCCAGGACCTCCATCGCTTCCACCGTGGTCAGTGCCACGGATGAGCTGACCAACACCGACACCCTCCGTACGATCTCGGTCGCCCTCGGCACAGTGTCCAGCTCCGACGCCTGGTCGGGTCGGCAGATCGGCATCGAGCTGAGCGCGCTTTCCCCGAACGGCACCCAAGGCATAGCCTACTGGGAGGCCGACAATGTCCAGCTCACCGCGGTCCCGGAACCGTCGACATGGGCCCTCGGCGCCACCGGGATCCTGGTGCTGGGTGCTGCAACGATGAATCACCGACGCCGGTAGGACGTCGGTGCTTCCATGGCAGTGCCGCGCCCCCTTGCATGCATGACGGCAGGTTGCGCCCTGCTGGGCGCGCTGACGAGCCCGTCCCTCTCGGCCGCCGAGGTTCCGATCCCAAATGGATCCTTCGAGCTCCCGAAGACCGACTACGTCAACACCCGGATCGCCTCCTGGCAGGAGACCGACCCGCCACCCGACTATCCCTCCGGAGGGGGATTCTCGTGGGACCAGCTGTCGGGCGTCTTTCACAACACGCCCGCAGGGGCCAGTGATCATCTGACCAACCTGGACGGCCAGCAGGCCCTCTACCTGTTTGCCATCCCTGGAGCAGGCATCCTCCAGGATGCCACTACCCGGGATTGGGATGACCCGGAACCCAGCCACGCGTTCTCAGTCCCCTTCGAACCCGGAAGCCGTTACACCCTGACGGTCGGACTCATGGGAGGCAGCGGGAACATGCTGCCCGGCGTACCGCTCGAGATCTCGCTCTACCACCGCGGCACCGACGGCACGATCCTCCCGGTCGCCACACGGCGCGTGGAACATGCCCCGGAGGTCTTCACTGACCGGAACCACTTCGTGGACTTCTCGGTGTCGACCGATCCGGTGCTCCCCACCGACCCCTGGTCCGGAAAACTCATGGGGGTGCGGATCCTCTCGGTGGTCTCGGAGTCCCAACGGGGCGGTTACTGGGACATCGACCACGTCCGCCTTTCCCGGGAAATCGTATTGGAGCCACAGGTCGAGGTCCGCACGACCTGGGACGGGGATCCCGCAGTACTAACCCTCCGTTGGGGATCCCAGCCGGGGTTCACCTATCGGGTGCTCACCTCGACGGATCTGACCCTATGGACGACTGCAGTGGAGGGTCTTCCCGGCACGGGCGAAGAACTCTCCTGGAAGCTTCCGATCCAGGACAGTGATTGCGGGTTTGTCCGGATCGAGGCTTTGCGGTAGGTAGAAGCGTCCTCGCAGCCGTCACCTGGCATGGGGACCCCATGCGCCGCGGCAACCCTTCAACCCAGGGATTCACCCTGATCGAGCTGCTGGTGGTGATCGCCATCATCGCGATCCTAGCCGGGCTTCTCCTGCCGGGTCTGGCCAAGGCAAAGGACTCAGGGCGTCGTGCGGTGTGCACAGGGAACCTGCGCCAGCTGGGCATCGCGATTCACGCCTACGCCCAGGACCACAGCGGGTGGATGCCCTACGGCCCCCAGGCGCCGCCCTTCTCGCACCCCTCGGAGCTCTATCCTTCCACCGGATCCCCCACGAGCCTCCTGTCCCTCCGCGACGGACGCCCAGCCGGTCTTGGCCTGATGCTGGCCTCCACCCTGACCCAGACCCCGCGCGTGTTGTTCTGTCCGGGAGCCGACCAACCCACCGACGCCCAGTCGGAACTGATCAAGGTCGGCACCAACCAGGCCCGTGGCAGCTACTACTACCGCCATGGCGGGGTGACGGAGATGTTCTTCACCCCTCCCGCGACACCCCGAAGCCTCAAGCTCGAGGACCCGGGCAACAATCGAAATGGGGTACCCATCCGCGCCCTCGCCATCGACACCCAGTTCCTATGTTCAGAGGACGTCGCTGTCTTCAACCTGCGGCCCAAGACCCATCACCGAAGGGCCAACTGCAACGTGCTGTTCACCGACGGTCATGTCGTCGGACGCGCCAACCGGGACCAACGCTTCACGGTTGACGTCCGCTCAAACTCCGAACTCCGCGACTCTTTCAATCGCATTCTCCGGGTTTTCGAGACGGCCGACCTCGAACCATAGCCGATTATCCCCGGAATCCACTTCAGCGGGCGATGTCCCGTCGCACCCAGCCCGCACGGCCATCGAGATAGAGCTGGTTGCGGCCACCCCGATGGGCCGACCAACCCGTCTCGGGTGGCCGACTCGAGCCCCGTGACCACGCCTCGGCATACCCTGCCCACCAGGAACGCTCGAAGAACGGGGTCATGAGCCATTCCTCGTCGGAGACACTGCTGCCCCGGAGCCGGGCGATGCTCTCGGGTGTCCGACCCCGGGCATACCGGGCCGCACCGGGATCCGGCTCGGCCAGCTTGTCGGAGATGTAGTTGGCGACGCCCCGGACCGGAGCATTCGTCCCCATCCGGCTCCACGGACCCACGAAATGGGCTCGCCAGTCGTTGGTGGCCGTCCACGGGACGGGTGGGCTCCACCAGAGGCGTGGGTTCGGCTGGTACCGCTCCAGGAGCGGAATAAATGAACCCATGCACGCATACCGCTTCCCCTTGGCGTCGACGGGCGGGGTCAACTGGAGGGCGTCATCGGGAACGAACGGCAGGCGATCCTCCGACTCCCCCTGGTACAACTGCGCGGCCACACCGATCTGATGGAGGTTCGACAGGCAGGCGGCTTCGAGGGATCTCTGTCGAGCTTTGGCCAACGCCGGCAACAGGAGCGCAGCCAAGATGGCGATGAGGGCGATCACCACCAGCAGCTCGATCAACGTGAACCCGTTTCGTCTCATGGACCCCACGCGTCGAGCAAGGCTGCCGACCGGGATCAGGCGGGTGAAGCGAAGAGTGGGTTACACCTGTAAATTGCTCCTTGTCACCCATCACTGGATGCCCTAGCCCAAAGCACGATCCCCGTCCTTGGAAGCCATGAACTCCTCCCGTGTCGAGTCGTGCCCGCACCACATCCTGGCCTTCACCCTCATCGAGCTCCTGGTGGTGATCGCCATCATCGCGATCCTCGCGGGACTCCTCCTGCCCGTCCTCGGCAAGGCCAAGGAATCGGCCCGTGCCACCGTGTGCGCCGGCAACCTGCGCCAGATGGGCCTCGGCGCCACGATGTACGCCCACGACTACCGAGGGCGCCTTCCCTCCTTCCGCGACTGGCTGTGCGTGAAGGTCGGTGACCTGAAGACCGGCAAACTCTTTCCCTATGTCGGCGTCAAGGGCTCCTACCTCTGCCCCACCGACTTCGTCGAACTCAGCTCCCGTCGGAAGATCAAGGGCGCTCCCCCGGTGATGAACGGACACATGGCCAAGCGTGACTTCAGCTTCTCGATGAACTGCGGCCTCTGCCACGCCGAGGAGATGAGCACCTTCATCGCACCCCATCAGACCATGCTGTTCATGGAGACCGTCATGGCGACCAACGACTACTTCGGTGAGGTCGGCCCCACCTTCGGCGCCCACACCCTCGCCACCCGCCATAACAACAAGGGCCACTACGCCATGACCGATGGCCACGTCGAACGGGTCAACAGCAAGAAAGCCAAGGAACTGGAGAAGAAGAAGCGGTTCTGGTTTCCCACCCGGAACACCAAGGGACCGAACGGCATGGACATGGCCGCGGGACTTGTGGACTAGGCGGGACACACCGTCGCGACGTTCGCGCGATTCGGATCCACCCGTCAGGCCGGTGGAAGCAGCTCCGGGATCGGCTGCCCGAACGGAAGGATCGGCTGGGGACGCCCCGAGAAGTCGTTCAGGTTGGCGTTATAGTCGATGTCGAGGTGGTGGTAGACCGTCGCCCAGAGATCATTCGGGGAGAGGATGCGTTCTACGGGGTGTTCTCCTCGGGCATTGGTCGCACCAATGATCTGCCCCGTCCTCATGCCGCCACCCGACACGATCAGGCTCATCGCCTGGGGCCAGTGATCCCGTCCGGGCTGGGTCATACCCGTCTGGGTGCCCACCTTCTGCTCCAGCCTCGGCGTACGACCAAACTCCCCGGTCACCACGAGCAACACCTTCTTGTCGAGCCCCCGCTGGTGAAGATCCTCGATCAACGCGCTGACCGCCTGGTCGTAGACCGGAAACCGCCACCGGGAATCGTCAAAGATGTGGCAGTTCACGGCGTGCGAATCCCAGTTGTAGCAGCAGCCGGTCGGCATCGACGCGCTCGGGAACGGATTCTCCCAGACCATCGTCACGAACGGGCAGCCTGCCTCGACGAGCCGACGCGCCATCAACCCGCGCTGTCCATAGGCGCTCCAGCCATAGCGGTCCCGCACCGACACCGGCTCGGCCGACAGGTCGAACGCCGTCCGTATCGCATCGCTGGTGAGCATGCCCGCCGCCCGTTGGCTGAACCGGTCCATGGCCGACATCATGCCGCTCGAATCCATGTCCCGACGCAGCCGATCCAGACCCGACAGCAGATGGAGCCGGTCGTCGAGCCGTCTTTCCATGTCGGGGGTGAGACCCAGGTTCTGCACTTTGAACTTCGGGCTGCTCGGATCGCCCACCACCATGAACGGCGTGTTGGCGGAGCCCACCCAGGCGGGCCCGAGGCTGAAGACATCGATCTGGCTCCGTCCGTCATCGACCCCCGCAATGACCGGCGGCAGCGCCCCGCGATGCCGTTCCTCGATCATGCGGCTGACGATCGAGGTGACCGCCGGCGCATCGTTTACGAATTCGGTGGGCGTGGCCGGGATGCGGCCCGTCATGAACCGCTTGTGCGCCCCGCCATGGTCCGCGAAGTCGTGGCAGACGGACCGGATGATGTTGAACTTGTCCGCGATCTTCGCCTGATGCGGGAACAGCTCACAGATCTGGATTCCGGAGACGTTGGTCCGGATCGGACGGAAGTCGCCCCGGATCTCGATCGGCTGGTCCGGCTTCATGTCGTAGGTGTCGACATGGGCCGGACCTCCGGGCAGCCAGATGAAGATCACGGCCTTGTCCCGGAGCGACCGGCCTGCCTCCTGCGCGACGGATTGGAACCGGAGGAAATCCGAGAGCCCCAACCCCAGCGCACTGAGGGCCCCCACCTCGAGGAAACTGCGACGCGAGACCGGTCCCGCACACCGGTTCCGTAACGCATGGGTCTGCCTCGGGGTCATCGTTCCCGACCTTGGTCAGGACCGTCCCAGCTGTGAAGCCTTTTGGCGGAACGGCGGACATACCAAGGGCCATGGGCCCATCTACTGATACCAACTACCCTAAATGACCGGTATAATGCCTGCAGAGGAAGCGTTTGCTTGAACCAAGAGCCAGTCCGGAATGAGGGAACGGACGCGGCATGGGTCCGACCACCAAGTCTGCAGCCAGGACACGATGCGCTCCCGCTGTTCGGTCAGACTGGCGAACACCCGGTTACAAAGACCGTCCTTGAGCTGGTCCCATAGCCCTTCCACTGGGTTTAATTCCGGGCTGTAGGGCGGGAGCGTGACGATCCGCACGTTGTCGGGAAGGTCGGCATGTCCGTCGGGAAGATGAAAGCCGGCTCCATCCTGGATGAGAACATGGATGGCGGCAGGGTCACCGTCCCCGATCTGCCGGTAGAA
>SYEM01000129.1 GCA_005801385.1 Verrucomicrobiales bacterium
GCTCGACTTCCCCTTCATCTACTGCTCGGCCAAGCAGGGCTACGCCAAGAACGACCTCGACCAGGCCAGCGACACGATGGAGCCGCTGTTCGAGGCCATTGCCAAGCACATCCCCCCGCCGCGCGCCCATGCGGGTGAGGGATTCCAGATCCTCGTGGCCAACCTCGACTACAGCGACTACCTGGGCCGACTCGCCTTCGGAAAGATCTACGAGGGCAAGGTCAAGATCGGCGACACCGCCATCTGCCGCCACGGCAACGGCAAGATCACCCGCAACAAGATCACCGCCCTCTTCCACTTCGAGGGCATGAAGCGGATCCAGATCCAGGAGGCCCATGCCGGTGACATCATCGGCGTCACGGGCTTCGAGGAGGTCTTCATCGGCGAGACCATCTGCGACTCCGAGGAGCGCCCCGCCCTGCCCTACATCCCGATCGATCCGCCCACGATCCAGATGGAGTTCGCCGTGAATGACGGCCCCCTCGCGGGCCTGGACGGCAAGCTCGTGACGGCACGCCACATCTGGGATCGGCTCGTGAAGGAGACCCGGACCAACGTCGCCCTGCGCATCGCCCAGACCTCCGAGCCCAAGATCTTCGCCGTCGCCGGACGCGGCGAGATGCAGATCGCCATCCTCGTCGAGCAGATGCGCCGCGAGGGCTACGAGGTGCTCGTGTCGCGTCCCGAGGTGCTCTGGAAGAAGGACGCCGACGGCAACCCGCTCGAGCCCATCGAGAAGCTCTTCGTCGAGGTCCCCACCGAGAACCTCGGCTCCGTGATGGAGAACCTGTCCTTCCGCAAGGCCCAGATCACGAACATGAACCACGTCGGAAACCAGGTCTCGGTCGAGGCCCTGATTCCGATGCGCGGTCTGATCGGGTTCGAGACCGACCTCGTCAACATGACCCGCGGCATGGGCGTCATGAGCCATCTCTTCCACGAGTACGGCACCGACCGTGGTGAGATCGCCGCCCGCAAGAATGGCTCCCTCGTCTCGATGGACTCCGGCGAGGCCACCTCCTACGCCCTCAACATGGTCCAGGAGCGTGGCCGCCTCATGGTCGAGCCCGGCGACCAGATCTACGTGGGCATGATCGTCGGCGAGAACGCCCGCGAGAACGACATCCCGGTCAATCCGGTGAAGGAGAAGAAGCTCACGAACATGCGCTCTCAGGGCGATGGCAAGGGCATCCAGCTCAACGCCCCGCTGAAGCTCAGCCTCGAACGGGCTCTGGAGTACATCGACGTCGACGAATATGTCGAGGCCACCCCGAAGAACCTCCGCCTGCGCAAGAAGATCCTCGACGAGAACCAGCGCAAGCGTGCCGAGAAGTCGCGCGTCCTGAAGTTTGTCACCGAGGGGACCGAGGGCTGATCCCGGGTAGGGCTGTGCTCCGTCACGGCCCCATCTTGATTGGCGGAACGTTCCGCACCCATGGGGGGACGGGACCCTCTCCCGAATTGGCCGGGCCATCACAGGGAATGCAGGGACTCGACGGAGCGCCGTTCCTTCCTCGGATCGGCGACCTGGCTCTGAAGACGAGTGAATCGGCGCGGAGGAACCTCCCCACGCCGTGCCCCACTTCGGGTTTGATTCCCGGGACGGTATGTCCGTACGTTCCTCACATCTCCCTGAGGAATCCCATGGACCACTCCATCGTGTCGTCGCACCGCCCCGTTCCAGGAACTCCACACTCCCGGAGGGGTTCCCATCGCGCGCTTCTGGCGGTCGCCTCGGGTCTCCTGCTCGGCCTTGCGGCGGCAGGATGTGGCGACAGCGAGTCGGCGCCGAAGAAGGTCGACGTCTCGGCCCAGATCGCCGCGTTGAAGGGGGACAACGACGCCAAGGCCGCGGCGCTCTCGGAACTGGCGGCGGGTGGACCCAATGCCGCCGGGGCCGTGAAGGAGATCATCCCCCTGCTCAAGAGCGACGATCCGGTCGTGCGCCGCCTCGCCGCCTACGCCCTTGGCCAGATCGGCGCCTCCGCCAAGGAGGCCGTGCCAGGACTGACCGCGATGCTGCAGGATCCCGATGGCAATGCCGTGACCGCGGCCATCAATGCCCTCCGGGCGATCGATCCCTCGAAGGCCCCCGCCGAGAACATCCCGAACGTCACCCAGTGACCCCCTTCCCCATCCCAACCTCCATCCCAGATCCCATGAAGTCTCCCCAGAGTCGAAACCTGAAGGCGCTCCTCCGGGCATTCACGCTCATCGAGCTCCTCGTCGTCATCGCCATCATCGCCATCCTGGCCGGCATGCTCCTGCCCGCCCTCGGCAAGGCGAAGAGCAAGGCGCAGGGCATCCTGTGCATGAGCAACGGCAAGCAGCTCGGCTTCGCCTACAACCTGTTCTGCGGCGACAACAACGACACCCTCCCCGGAAACCTCGACGGCGGGACCGGTGCCGCCCAGACGAACCAGACCTGGTGCGTCGGCTGGCTGAACAACCAGAGCTACACGCCCGACAACACCAATGTCCTCTTCCTGCTGAACTCCCAGCTCGGCAAGTTCGCCGGGTCCGCCGGCGTGTACAAATGCCCGGCCGACATGTCCCTGAACAAGGGCCGCACCGGGGTCCCGCGGGTCCGCTCCATCTCGATGAACGGCTACCTCGGCGAGCGCGGTGGCCCCTTCACCGCCGGCTACTGGCAGTTCAAGAAGCTCGGCGCCATCCAGAAACCCTCCCAGACCTGGGTGTTCGTCGACGAGCGCGAGGACAGCATCAACGACGGATGGTTCGCGGTGAACATGGACGGCTACGACCCGATCAAGCCCTCCGCCTACACCATCGTCGACTACCCGGCGAGCTATCACAACGGGGCCTGCGGCTTCGCCTTCGTCGACGGCCACTCCGAGATTAAGAAGTGGACCGACAAGCGGACCATGCCCGGCCTGAAGAAGGGCACGCCGCTGGCACTGGGCCAGCCCTCCCCCAACAACAACGACGTCGCCTGGATGCAGGATCGCTCCTCCGTGAAGGAGAAGAACCCGACGCGCTGACCTGAGGGCAGAGGGGTGGAGTATCGCTCTGCGTCACAGGACGCGGAGGCGTCTTCTCCAGGCCTCACTCCTCCTGGGCCATTCGAGTTCTTCCGAGGGGTCACAACACGTCGAGCCTCTTGTGGGTGCACCCAGTGATGCAGGGCACTGCATCACCCACCACACAGCCCCCCAGGAACCTCTCCCGGCATCCACACCCAGCGTTTTGAGATGGGGACGGGCAGGACCTCGTCCCGTCCCATGCAGGGGTGCACCCGGGACTGCTCTCTCGGGGGAGGACAGGGCTGGTCGGAGTTGCTACGTTCCTCCACGTCATGGCGTCCCCTGCATCCCTCCCCGGCTCCGAGGTCCCACGACGCCTCCGGATCCTCGCCGGGGTCTTCCTCGTGCTGGTGGCCGTCGCCGTGGTCCAGTGGGTCCGTCGTCCACCGCTGCTCCCGATCCCGACGCCGCGGGATGCCGCGGCCCTCGACCCCCAGGTCCGCGCCCATCTCGAGGCCGTGATCGAAGGGGTCCGCCAGGCCCCCCGGAGTGCCACGCGCCGCGCCACCCTGGGCATCGCCTACGCCGCCAACGGCCTCTGGAACGAGGCCCGACAGGCGTTCCTCGACACAGCCCGGATCGACCCCGATGAACCCCTGGCCCGCATGTACGCGGCAGTCGCACTCGAGGAACTGGCCGACCTGCCCGGAGCCCTCCGGGAGTTCCAGGCCCTGACCACCCAGGAACCCGGTTTCGCCCCCGGTTGGTATCGCGTTGGGGAATGCGCGCTGCGGACCGGAGACCTGGCCCTCGCCGAGACCGCCTTCAACAAGCTCTCTACCCTCGCCCCCGACGAGTGGCGAGGACCCGCCGGACTCGGCGAAGTCAGACTCCGTCAGGGCCGCGCCTCCGACGCCGTGCCCCTGTTGGAGAAGAGCCTCGATCTCGATGCCACCGCCCGGCCGGCCCGATTCCTCCTGGGCCAGGCCTACCGGTCGGTCGGACGTACCAATGAGGCCCGGATCGCCCTCGCCGTCGGTGCGGCCTCGGTGCGGCATCCGATGTCCGACGATTGGTCGGAACTGGCCCACCACCACATGAAGTCGATTCCCGACCAGCTGGTGCAGGCGGAGGAGCTGTGCGGTGCGGGTCGACCCGATGTCGCCATCGAGCTTCTCGGCGAAGCCCTGAAGTTCCATCCCGACCACCCGGGACTGAGCCACCAGCAGGCCATGGCCCTGAACCAGGCCGGACAGGCCGACAAGGCCCTGCCGGTGCTCGACCGTCTGATCACCAGGGATCCCAAAAACATCGCCCCTTGGATCACGCGCTCCTACACCCAGGTCCTCCTGGGACGCCACGAGCAGGGTCTGGCCGACGCCCGATCGGCGCTGTCGCTCGCCACCAACTCCTCCCACGCCCACATCGCCGCCGCCAATGCCTGGCTCGCCATGGATCGGGACGCCGAGGCCGTGGCCGCGGTCCGGGAGGCCATGCGGTGTGATCCGAGGAACCCGGAGATTCCGCTCGAGCTCGGCAACATCCTCCTGCGGAACCTCAACGACACAAACGGGGCTATTGCCCAGGTTGAGCGGGCGATCGAGATCGACCCGGGACAGCCACGGGCCCTCGCGATGCTCGGCTTCCTTTCGCTCGAGTCGGGCAACACCAACCGGGCCCGGGCCGCCGTGGAACAGCTCGGCCGGCTCGCTCCGCAGAGCGCGGAATATCGCGAGCTCCGGGCCGCATTTCCGCAGCGATGAGATCCACCTCCGCGCTGGCACTGCTCGCCCTGGCGATCGCGATCGCCCAGGGCTGCGGGCAGGGCCCAGAATCCTCCCAGGGATCGACCCAGAACCCCGCGGCATCCGCGTCGCTCCCCACCCCCAACCCCGCGACCACCCCCACCCGGCCCTGGTTCGAGGCGGTGGGACCCGATAGCGGACTCGACTTCCGACACCACATCGGGACCTGCGGTCGGTTCTACCTCCCCGAGATGGAGAGCGGCGGGGTCGGCCTCATCGACTACAACCGCGACGGGCGGCTCGATGTCCTCTGCATCGATGGCGGGGACCTCGATCCCTCGCAGCCGCGTCCACCCCGGCATCGACTCTACCGCAACGACGGCAGCTGGCGCTTCACGGACGTGACCGAGGCCTCGGGCCTGAGGGTGTCGTCGGGCTTCGGGATGGGCTGCACGGTCGGGGACTGCAACCGCGACGGCTGGCCCGACCTCTACATCACCCAGTACGGGGGCAACCGGCTGTTCCGAAATCGCGGGGATGGAACGTTCGAGGAGGCCACCCAAAGCGCCGGCGTCGCGGTGGATTCCCTCAGCACCAGCGCGGCATTCGTGGACTACGACACCGACGGACACCTGGACCTGATCGTGGTGAACTATGTCCGCTGGACCCCCGAGACGGAGCGGGAGTGCTTCTCGAGCGGGGGACGTCGGGACTACTGCTCGCCCCTCAACTACCAGGCCCCTGCCCCGCCGGTGCTGTTCCACAACCGCGGGGATGGAACCTTCGACGATGTGACCCGCGAGGCCGGGCTGCTCAGGGCGTTCGGCAACGGCCTGGGAGTGGCCACCGGGGATTTCGACCAGGATGGCCGGGTCGACCTCTTCATCGCCAACGATGCCATGGCCAACCAGCTCTGGCTGAACCGGGGTGGCGGCCGGTTCCAGGACGACGCCCCGCTCCGGGGCTGCGCCCTCAACGCCGTGGGCGTCCCACGCGCGGGCATGGGCGTCGTCGCCGTCGATCTCCTCCAGAGGGGATGGCTCGACCTCTTCGTGACCCACCTGGTGGGCGAGGGCAACGGACTCTTCCTCAACGAGAAGGGCGCCTTCACCGACTGGCTGGTGCCCGACGGTCCCATGGCCGGCAGTCAGCCCCATACCGGATTCGGGGTGGAGTTCGCGGATTTCGACAACGATGGCCGGCTGGACCTCTACGTGGCCAACGGACGGGTAAAGCTCGGCCAGCGCGAATCGGATCCGACCCAACCCTACGCGGAGCCCGACAGCGTCAAGAGGGGCCTCGGAGACGGGCGATTCGCGGACGTGCCCTTCGCCGGCCTGTCGCGGGAGGATCCGGGGGTTGGCCGGGGGCTCGCCATCGGGGATCTCGACAACGACGGCGCGCTCGATGTGCTGGTGATCCGACGGGACGCCCCGATCCGGGTCCTACGCAACCGGGCCGCCGGGTCCAACCACTGGATCGCGCTGCGGCTGGAGGATGCCCACGGACACGAGACGCGGAACGCGGTGATCCGGATCGAGGCCGGTGGAAAGATCTTCTGGCGTCAGCACCAACCCAACCAGGGCTACGCCTCGAGCCAGGACCCCCGGGTCCATTTCGGCCTCGGGTCGGCCACACAGGTCGAGCACGTCTGGATCCGCTGGCCGGATGGCAAAGCCGAGGATTTCGGTTCCTTGCCCCCCGACGAGATCCACACGATCCGACAGGGTCGCGGCACTGCCGCTCCAGGAGAGTTTGGGTGGTAACCCGTGCTCCTGCCGGTCAGTCCCGCCTCTCAGGCCAGCAGCGCCGGCACCACCCGGGCGCCCGTGACCTCCGGATCCGTCAGGCTCGTCTCGCGACCCTCCTGCGGATACCGCAGCGCCGCGTGGTCCAGCCCCAGCTGATGCAGGAGCGTCGCGTGGAAGTCGTGCACGCTCACCACGTCCTGGACCGTCTTGTAGCCGAAGTCATCGGTCGCACCATGGACATGGCCCGCCTTGAAGCCACCCCCGGCCACCCAGAGCGAGAATGCATGCCGGTTGTGATCCCGCCCATCGGCTCCCTGCGAGATCGGCAGCCGGCCAAACTCACCCGTCCAGAGAACGACGGTGGAGTCCAGAAGACCCCTCGATTTCAAGTCGCGCACCAGGGCGGCACTGGGTCGGTCGGTCTGGGCACAAAGTCCCTTGAGCCGCTCGGCGTTCTTGTCATGGGTGTCCCACGGCTGGCCGTTGAGGAAGAGCTGCACGAACCGCACCCCCCGTTCCACGAGCCGACGCGCGATCAGGCATCGGCGTCCGTAGTCGGCCGTCACCGGATCGTCGAGTCCATACAGCCGACGGGTGGCGGCCGACTCGCCCGAGAGGTCGAGCGCCTCCGGGACCGCGCTCTGCATCCGGGCCGCTGTCTCGAACTGGGCGATCCGGGCCGACAGCTCCGAGGTTCCCGGGTGACGGACGGCGTGGTGCCGGTTGATCTCCTGGAGCAGATCCAGCTGGTTTCGTCGGGCCTCCGGCGGAACCGACGTTGGCGTCCTGAGGTGGAAGACAGGGTTGTCCCCGCCGCGGAATGGAGTTCCCTGGTAGATCGCCGGGAGGAACCCCGCCGACCAGTTCCGCTCGCCATCGACCGGCAGGCCACCGGGATCCGACAGGACCACGTAGGCGGGGAGGTTCTCATTCTCCGAGCCCAGTCCATACAGCAGCCAGGACCCCAGGGTCGGCAGCCCGGCAAGGAAGCGTCCGGTGTGCATGATCCGAAGGGCGGACTCGTGGTCCACCGAACCCGTGGTCATGGAACGGACCAGCGTGATGTCGTCGGCGATGCCCCCGGTGTGCGGGAGGAGTTCCGACAGTTCCATGCCGCACTGGCCGCGGGCCCGGAACTCATACGGGGCCCCGAGGACATTCCCGGCCTGTTTGTCAAAGTGGACCTCGAGATCTCCCCCTGGGTAGGGCTTGCCGCTCCAGCGATTGAGCGCGGGCTTGCAGTCGAACAGATCCATCTGGCTCGGCCCGCCATGCTGGAAAAGGCTGATCACAGCCTTCGCCCGGGGCCGATGGTGCGGCGGGGCCAGGATCCCGGACGCCGCGGCGTTCGACCGGGCCATCAGGTGGGCCAAGGCAAGCCCACCCAGTCCTCCCGCCGAGCGGTTCAGAAAGGCCCGTCGGGACAGGTTGTTGGGGATCGGCGTCATTCCAGGTAGAGAAAGGTGTTCAGACCGAACAGCGACTGACAGAGATCGGTCCAGACCCGGACCTCCCGGTCGGACTCCACAGAGTAGACCCGGCGCTGCAGATGCAGGAACCGGATGTAGGCGTCCCGCTCCGCCGCATCCGGCGCGCGTCCGCAGGCCAGGAGGAACGCCCTCCGGATCCGGGCTCCATCGTCGGAACCCGCCTCGGCATCGAGACGTTGGACCATCTCCCCGGCACGGCTCCGGCTCGCCTCCGAGTTGAGGAGCGTCAGGGCCTGCAACGGCATCGTGGTCGAGGCCCGACGGGTGCAGTTGAAGACCATCGAAGGGGCGTCAAAGTTGCCCAGAAACGTCGGCACCTGGGTCCGCCGATGCTGCAGGAAGACGGAACGGGACCGGGCCTCTGGATGCGTCGGATCCTCGACGACCTCCCCATCCCCCCGACGTGGGGTTGGGACAAAGGGGCCTCCACTCTTGGGACCGAGCACCCCGGCGACCGCGAGCATCGCATCCCGGATCGCCTCGGCGTCGAGTCGATGGAGGGGATACCGCCACAGCAGCGTGTTGTCGGGATCCACGGCGGCGGCCTCGGGACGGGACTGGGACGACTGCCGGAAGGTCTCGGACAGCAGGATCCGCCGATGCAATGCCTTCAGGCTCCAGCCGGAATCGATGAACGCGGCAGCGAGGGAATCGAGGAGGCCGGCATGGCGGGGTTTTGCGCCGCTGAGACCCAGGTTGTCGGGAGTCCCGACGAGTCCCTCCCCGAAATGTCCCTGCCACACCCGGTTGACCGTCACGCGGGCCAGCAGGCCGGCCTGCGGTGATCCGGGTTCGGTGAGCCAGCGGACCCAGGCCAGACGTCGTCCGGTCGTCCGGGACCCCGGCGCGGACAGGGGCCAGGTCACGGACCGCCCCGCGACGCGCAGGAACTCCGGGACCGCCGGCTCGACCGGTTCGCCAGGGGTCTTGGGACTGCCCCGACGCAGCAGTGGGACGAGGGGCGGCTCGGGACCCACATCCGTCATCCAGGCGATCCGCGCGGGTCGGGCTGTCCGGCGCGACTGGAGTGCGGCCATCTCCCGATCCAGTTCCTGACGCCGCACCGCAAGACGCCGGGTGTACTCGGCCTGACTCCGGACCCAGTCCGGATTGGAATCGTCCGACGTCTCGATCCGGACGTTGTCGACAACAAAGCTGCGTCCGCAGCAGTACTCGAAGGCGAAGGCCCCGGGCGGCAGCTGTTCCGCGGAGAGCTCGATCCCCTTCCCTTCGACGGCACCGTCATGGACGGCCTGCAGGGTGAACCGTCCCTCCTCGCCCGCGGTGATGCGGACCCCGTGGCGGTGACCGGCTTGGTAGCGGCTGGCGCCGAGATCCCCAAGCCCCTTGGCATCGCGCCCCGGATAGTCGAGGTGCACGGTTGTGGCCCCGCCGGGATTGCCATCGACCAAGATGTTGCCCCCTCCGACCGGACCGCTGTCGTCGAAATCGTGCGCCGCAAGGACGTAGCCCACCCGTTCCGCCGGGCGTTCGGCCTCGTCGACCCGGAGCGCCACCAGGTCAAAGGACGCCTCGATCCAATGTCCTGGAGCCGAGGGTCTCCAGTCGAAGACCTCCCGCGTCACCAACCAACGGTCGCCACCGCCACCTCCCTCCTTCAGATGCAGCACCCCGTCCCGGGCCGCGGCACCCGGTGCTTCAAAGGAGTCGAGGTGGACCGGTGGCGAACCCGCCGGCTGGTCGTCTCCTGGGACCGTCGCGGTCCAACGCGGCGCGATCGGCCCATCGCCGTCGAAGGCGTCGGCCAACAGAAGTCGCCCGGGGGGACGATTCGTCGCACACCACGCCGTGAAGGCCGCGCTGAGGCGGGCCTGTTCGGCATCGAGTTCCCCCTCGCGACGCATCCAGTCCTCCAGCACGCCAGCCGGATGGGCGTCGACCACCCGGTCATTGGGCTTCACCCAACGGTCGATGTGGAACGCCGGATAGAGCACCGCCTGGAGCGCGTAGTAGTCGCGCTGCGTGATGGGCTCGAACTTGTGGTCGTGACACTTGGCGCACTGGAAGGTCATTCCCAGCAGGCTCGACCCGATGATCTGCACCGCTCCCTCGAGGGCGTAGTAGCGGTCGACCCGCACCTCGTCCGGATTTCCGTCGCTCTCGCCGGAGCCGTCCTGTCCGTTGCGCAGGAAGTGGGTCGCCTCCAGCAGCTCGATGACCTCCGGGCTGGCCGGCTCGCCGGGACGCCAGCCGCTCAGCTCGTCGCCAGCCATCTGCTCCTGCACGAATCGGTCGAAGGGCGTGTCGCGGTTGAGGGACCGGATGACGTAGTCGCGATAGCGGTAGGCGAGCGGACGGTCGGTGTCGGCATTGAAGTAGCCGTTGGAATCCGCGTAGCCCGCCGCCTCCAGCCAATGCTGGGCCCAGCGCTCGCCATACCGCGGGGAGGCCAGGAGCCGGTCCACAATCCGCCCATAGGCATCGGGCGACGGATCCGACACGAACGCCTCGATGGTCTCCGGCGTGGGAGGGAGTCCCAGCAGGACGAACGACACCCGACGCATCAGCGTGGCACGGTCGGCCTCCGGGGATGGGCCGGGACCAGGATTGCTCCATCGCGATCGGATCCAGGCATCGATCGGGTTGCCCTCGGTGGCATCGGACCCGATCCCGGGAGGAGCGAGGGGGCGGACCGGCTGGAATGCCCAGTGTCCGCGGGCCTCGGGAACCCCTTCGGCCAGGATTCCGCCCCCTTGGAACCAGGCGAGCGACAGGACGAGAACCGTCACGAGCCCCCACCCACCCTGCAGGACCCGGACCCCGGACCCGTCCGACGCGCCGCCACTCGGGGCGCGCGCATCCGGAGCGGAGGTTGTGGGGTCGGGGCTGGCCATTCGGTGGTCGGGAGTCGATTCGGTAGAGAGTGGAGTGCCTTCCAATCTCCGCGGTCCGGGCTCCGTCAACAACCCCCAACTCAGGGTGGTCGGGCGGCATCGGCGAGGACCGGCCGGGAACACGACACGTGCCCGGGTGTTCCTGGGTCCGGATGGAGGCCGCACGAGAGAGGCCCCTCCGCCGAGTCCATCGGCTCAGCCCTGCCTTGCCGCTCGGTGCGCGGTGCCGATACTGAACCCATGCCGACCGCCATCGCCCGGGAACGCGACGCCGAGCCGATCAACCAGTTCAGCGTCTTCCTGCCCAATCGGCTTGGACGCCTCCACGAGGTGACCCGTCGCCTTGCGGAACGGGAGGTCCACATCCTGGCGCTGACGGTCCTCGACACCACCGACAGCACGATCCTGCGCTTTGTGGTCGACGACCCGGACCGCGCCCGGGAACTGCTGGCCGAACATGCCTTCCCCTTCTCCGAGACCCAGGTCCTGGCCGTCGAGGTTGAGGGAGAAGGGCGACTGAAGGATGTGCTCTATGCGCTGCTCGAGGCGGAACTCAACATCCACTACGTGTACCCGTTCCTGACCCGTCCAGGCGGCAAGTCGGGACTCGTGATCCACATCGAGGACCAGGAGGTTGCCGAGCAGTCGTTGCGACAGCACCAGTTCCGGGTCCTCTACCAGCCGGATCTCTCGCGCTGACCCGGTCGGATCATCCTGATCCTCACGATGAAACGTCTCGATCCAACCTGCAGGGCTGCACGGGACCTCCTGGAAGGGCGGTATGTCATCCGGACCCAGACCCCCGCCGATCTCGCCCGCGTCACCATTCCCTGGATGCGCGAGGCCGGATGGAACCCTGGGCTTCACGATGCCGAGACATTCCCCATTGCCGACCCGGAGGGCTTCCTGGTCGGGGAACTCGAGGGGGAACCCATCGCCTGTGTCAGCGGGGTCCGCTATGACGCGTCCTTCGGGTTCATGGGGTGCTACCTCGTCCGGGACGGATTCCGGGGCCTGGGCTATGGGATGGCGGTGCACGAGGCGGCTCGGGACCATCTCAAGGGCTGCACCCAGGGCGGTGACGGGGTCCTCGCCAACGTCTCGAAGTACCAGCAGATCGGCCGGGTGTATGCCTATCGCAACGCCCGATACCAGGGGGTTCGGGACGCCGCCTGGACGCAATCGGGGAGCACCGTCCCGGTGACGGATCTCGATCCCAGGGGCGTGGAGCAGCTCGATCGCGGGTGCTTCCCAGCGGCCCGGAAGGCCTTCCTGGAGGCGTGGCTGCGTCAACCCGAGGCGTGGGCCCTTGGGATTCCGGGGTCCCGGGAGGAATCCGAACCCAAGGCCTTCGGGGTGATCCGGCGCTGCTTCCAGGGCTGGAAGATCGGCCCGCTATTCTCCCGCGATCCCAGGTCGGCGGAGTGCCTGTTCAAGGACCTGGTCCACAGGATCCCGACAGGGGACGCCTTCGTCCTGGACGTCGCTGAGCCCAACACGGCGGCGCTGGATCTGGTCCGCCGCCACGGGATGACCGAGGTGTTCGCGACCGCCCGGATGTACACGGGTCCTGCGCCTCGGATCCGACTCGATTGGGTCTACGGCGTGACGACCTTCGAGCTGGGATGAGTGCGATGGATCGCCAGCTCGGGTTCCTCAACGCCACGGCCCTCAACATGGCGAACATGCTGGGGGCTGGGCCGTTCATCACGATCTCGACCCTGATGTCGGCCCTTGGAGGACCGCAGTCGATGCTCGGATGGGCGATCGCCGTGCTGATCGCGATCCCCGACGGCATGGTCTGGAGCGAGCTGGGGGCGGCGCTCCCGGGTTCCGGCGGAACGTTCCGGTATGTGCGCGAGGGATTCGGTCGGGAGACGTGGGGCCGGCTCATGGCCTTCCTGTTCCTGGCCCAGCTGCTGATCAGCGGTCCATTGGAGATCGCCTCCGGCTACATCGGGTTCGCCCGGTACCTCGACTACCTCCTCCCGGGCATCCTGAGCGGGGGTGTCCTGACCTGGAAGGGCGCGGCTGCGGTGATCGGACTGGGACTGTTGAACATCGTGTTGCTGTACCGTCCGATCCGCGGGATCGGACGCCTGTTGGTGGCGCTCTGGATCGGGGTGCTCCTGACGGTCGGGACCGTCCTGGTGAACGGGGCGCTTCATTTCGACGCCCAGATCGCCTTCGACCTCCCGGCAGGCGCGTTCCAGTTCTCCTGGGGATTCCTGCTAGGCCTCGGAGCCGCCACGCGGACCGGAATCTATGACTTCCTCGGCTACTACGATATCTGCTACCTCGGCGACGAGGTCCGGGATCCGGGCCGGACGATCCCCCGGTCGGTGATGACGAGCCTCATCGTGGTCGCCCTGATCTACGTGGGGATCAACCTCTCGATCAACGGCGTGATCCCCTGGCGCCAGTTCGTGCCGGAGGACCAGCATCCGGAGGCCGCCTATATCGCCTCGGCTTTCATCGAACGGCTCCATGGCCCGACCGCGGCACGGATCTTCACGGTGATGGTGCTCTGGACCTGTGTCGGATCCGTGGTCGCCCTGCTCCTCGGGTACTCGAGGATCCCGTACGCCGCTGCCCGGGATGGGGTGTTCTTCGGCACATTCGGCAGGCTCCATCCGCGGCTGGGGTTCCCCCATCTGGGACTCCTGCTGATCGGTCTGCTGGCGATCGCGGGGAGCTTCCTGTCGTTCGGCACGGTTCTCGACACCCTCATCGCGCTGCGGATCCTCGTCCAGTTCGTGGCCCAGATAGCGGCGGTGATCCTCCTCCGACGGAATCGCCCCGAACTCGCGCGGCCCTACAAGATCTGGCTCTATCCCCTGCCGCTGGTCGTGGCCCTCTTCGGCTGGCTCTTCGTCTTCGTCACCTCCCCGCTGAAGGTCATTGGCTTCTCCCTCACGGCGCTGCTGACGGGGGTGCTCGCCTATGGGGTGTGGTCGTGGCGCACCGGTCGATGGCCGTTTGGTGGGCCGCATGGGGAATCCGGAGAAGCTCCGTCCGGGATCCCGTCGTAGGAGCGGTGCCTGTTCCCGTCGCTCTTTGCTCCTTCCCCGGGGTGGCCTCCGGCTCCATGATATCGGTATGCGACGTCGTCGGGAGGCACGCGAGCGTGCCGTCCAGTTTCTGTTCCAGCACGAGCTCAATCCGCCGGAGGATCTCCAGGCGGCGCTCGACCATTTCTGGGATGCCCAGAGGTCCAACGCGGTCCTGGAACGGCTCCCCGGGGCCACTTGGGGCGAGAAGATCGAGATCCCGCCCCCATCCGCCGACGACGTGGCGATGCGGGTCTTTGCCGACAGCCTGATCCGCGGCGCCCTTGAACACCAGGAACAGGCGGACGAGACGATCCGGAAGTTCACCAAGAACTGGGAGATCAGCCGGCTGGCGGTGGTCGACCGCAACGTGCTCCGCCTCGCGATCTACGAGATCATGTTCCGCGACGA
>SYEM01000130.1 GCA_005801385.1 Verrucomicrobiales bacterium
CAAGAACTCCATCCTGCTCGTCGAGTTCGCAAACCAGGAGATGGAACGTGGCGCCACCGCCTACAACGCCATGGTCGAGGCCGGACGTGTCCGGCTCCGACCGATCCTCATGACCGCCCTGTCGACCATCGCCGGCATCCTGCCGATCGCCATCGGCTTCGGCGCCGGTGCCGAGAGCCGGCGTCCGATGGGCGTCGCCGTCGTGGGTGGCATGATCTCCAGCACGTTCCTGACCCTGTTCGTCATCCCCGTGGTCTACCTGCTGCTGTCGCGTCTCACACGGCGCCGGGTCGAGGCCTGAAGGGAGTCACACGGAGACGCTGAGACGCGGAGGAGGGGGGAGACCTTTGGGGAGTCGTGGGTGCACGGTTGGAAGACCTCCAAAGCCCTCTCCTGATGGCTGGACACAGTAATGCCAGGGGCTAAACCACCCCTGTCCAAGGACACTGGGCTCTCTTGTGGATCGCCCGAAGCCGTTCCACTCAGACACCCACCTGCCCCATTTCCAAAGCTTCTGTTCTCTCTCTCCCTCCTCCGCGCCTCGGCGTCTCCGCGTGAGTCCCCCCGCGGAAGACCCCACGTCACGCCAGGATCGACGGCACAAGCTCACCATGGACGTCCGTGAGACGGAAGTCCCGACCCTGGAACCGGAAGGTCAGCCGTTGGTGATCGAGTCCGAGGAGATGCAGGATCGTCGCGTGGAGGTCATGGACGTGGACCCGGTCCTGGATCGGACCAAAGCCCAGTTCATCCGTCTCCCCCACCACCGCACCGGCCTTCACACCGCCACCTGCCATCCAGATCGTGAACGCGTCGATGTGATGGTTCCGTCCCGTCTTCTCGCGGTTCTCACCCATCGGGGTCCGGCCAAACTCGCCTCCCCAGACCACCAGCGTGTCCTCGAGGAGGCCGCGTGACTTGAGATCGCGCACCAACGCCGCCTGGGCCTGGTCGACATCACGGCACACCTTCTCGAAATCCGACTCGAGTGTCTCCCCAGGTCCCCCATGGCTGTCCCAGTTGGTGTGGTAGAGCTGGACGAAGCGGACGCCGCGCTCCACGAGGCGTCGTGCGAGGAGACAGTTCCGTGCAAACGAGGGCTTGGCGGGGTCGACCCCGTAGAGATCCAGCGTCGCACGGCTCTCGCCGGTGAGGTCCATCGCCTCGGGCGCACTGGTCTGCATCCGATACGCCATCTCATAGGCCGCGATGCGGGTGGCGATCTCCGGATCCCCGGTGTCGACGAGACGCTGGAGGTTGAGGTCCCGGACCGCATCGAGGGTCCGACGTTGCCGATCGGCATCGATGCCCTCCGGCGCGGTCAGGTTGAGGATCGGCTCTCCCTGAGCGCGCAGCGGCACGCCCTGGAATGTGGTGGGCAGGAACCCGCTGCCCCAGTTGACCGCCCCGCCCCGGGGTCCCCGCGGTCCGCTCTGGAGGACGACGAACCCGGGCAGGTTATCGGCCTCGCTGCCGATCCCATAGGTGAGCCAGGCCCCCAGGCTGGGACGTCCGAACTGCGACGACCCCGTGTTCATGAACAGCTTGGCAGGAGCGTGGTTGAAGACGTTGGTGGCGCAGGTGCGGATGAACGTGACCTCCCCGGCGATGCCCGCCGTGTGGGGGAACAGCTCACTGACCCACATCCCCGAGGGACCCTGTTGCCGGAAGGCTCGCCTGGACCCCAGCAGGGTGCTCCGGTTCTTGAACGAGCTGTCCATGAACGCGAAGCGCTTGCCCTGGAGGTAGGAGTCCGGGATCGCCTGGCCGTTGAGGGCGTTGAGACGCGGCTTGTGGTCGAACAGCTCGAGCTGCGAGGGCCCGCCTGCCATGAAGAGGTAGATGACGTTCTTCGCCCGGGGCCGGAAATGGGTCGTACGCGGGGCGAGCGGTGGGGTGGCTCCGCCCTGTTCCGCAGCCCGCAGCGCATTCCGATCCATCAGCGAGGCGAGTGCGATGGACCCGAGCCCGACGCCACAGCGGCTGAAGAAGTGGCGCCGGGTGAGTGCGGCAAGGGCGGGGTCGGCAGGAAGGTTCATGGGGTCACTCCCGGGTGATCGTCTCGTCGAGGTTCAACAGCACCCGGGACACCGTCCTCCACGCCTCGGTGTCGGATCCAGTCCGACGCTCCCCATCGAGGAGCCGCTGCAATCGCTCCCGCTCGCCCGGCTTCGGACGCCGACCCGTGCACAGCTGGAAACCATACGCCACAGGATCCCCCCACGGCACCCCATCCTGCAGACGCCGCGCCAGACGGTCGGCCAGGTCCACGAACGCCGCATCGTTCAGCAGCGTCAACGCCTGGAGCGGCGTGTTGGATCGGTTGCGGCGGGTGCAGGTGCTGAAGGCGTCTGGAGCGTCAAAGACCGCCAGTGCCGGGTGGGGCGTTGCCCTCCAGAAATAGGTGTAGAGACCCCGACGATACCGATCGCCCGCCAGGCTTGTCCTCCATTCGCGCCGAACCTGCCCCAGGTTCATCACACCCTCCGGCTGCGGCGGATGCACCGGAGGCCCACCCAGGGCAGGATCCCAGGCACCACTGGCCACGAGAGCGACGTCGCGGATGAGTTCCGCATCGAGACGGATCCGGTTCTGACGGGCGAGCAGGCGGTTGCCCGGATCCCTTTCGAGAAGATCCGGCCGGACCGTCGACGCCCGCCGATAGGTCTGCGAGGTCACAATCCTCCGGTGGAGCCGCTTGAGCGAATACCCGAATCCGCCCTCGGCGGTGGGAGACACAAGCTCCACAGCCAGCCCGTCGAGAAGTTCCGGATGGGTCGGCGGACTCCCCTGGGTCCCGAAATCGTTCTCGGTCTCGACCAACCCGCGGCCAAAGTACTGCTGCCAGACTCGGTTCACCGTGACCCGCGCCGCCAGGGGATGGCGCGGATCCATGATCCATCGAGCGAGATCGAGTCGATTGGGGCGGCGACTTCCCTGTCCCTCGAACGGCCTCGGCGGCAGGACGGCAGGCGTCCCAGGACCGACTTCCTCGCCCGGACGCGTGAAGTCGCCCTTGATGAACACCGGGGTCCTGCGGGGTGCGCTGCGCTCGGCCAACACGAGAGTCGTGGTGGGCTTCGCCGGAGCCTTCGCTGGTCCGCCCGGACCCTGGACCGGGCCAGATGATGGAATCTCGAGCGTCGGCTCGTCCTGCTGGTTGAAGAAGTCGAACAGCTGGTAGTACTCGCGTTGGCGGATGGGATCGAACTTGTGGTCGTGACACTGCGCGCAGGCGATCGTGAGTCCCAGCAGGGCGGTGCCGGTGGTGCCGACCCGGTCGATCACTCCTTCGATGCGGAACTGCTCGGGATCGATGCCCCCCTCCTCGTTGAGCTGGGTGTTGCGGTGGAATCCAGTGGCGATGCGCTGGTCCAGCGACGCTCCAGGCAGGAGATCCCCGGCCAGCTGTTCGACGATGAACTGGTCGAAGGGCAGATCGGCGTTGAGGGATCGGACCACCCAGTCGCGCCAGGGCCAGATCGAGCGCGGGGCATCGGCGCTGTAGCCGTTGGAATCGGCATAGCGGGCGACATCCAGCCACCAGCGGGCCCAGCGTTCCCCATGGTGGGGCGAGCCCAGGAGCTCCTCGACCAGCCGCTCATAGGCGTCGGGACGCGGATCCGCGACGAACGCCTCGATGCGCTCCGGATCGGGGGGAAGACCCGTCAGATCGAGGCTGACACGACGGATCAGCGTGGCGCGATCCGCCTCCGGGGAGGGCGCAAGACCGGCCTCCTTGAGACGGTGTCCGATCCACGCGTCGATCGGATAGCCACCGGAAAAGCCTTCCTCGACCGGCCCGGGCGGAGTCCGCCGCTCCGGCGGCACGAAGGCCCAATGGACCCGATGTCCCGGGGTCTCGGCGGCGGGCAGCGGGGCCCCGGCATCGATCCAGCCCCGGACCGCGGCGATCGAGGCCGTCGAAAGAGGCGAACGCTTGTAGGGCATCCGCTCCAGCTGGGCGTGTCGTCCTTCGATGACCTGGACCAGCAGACTCCCACCCGCGTCACCGGGCACGACAGCCGGCCCACGCTCCCCGCCCTTCAGCGCGGCCACCGCGGTGTCGAGACGGAGTCCGTTCTGGGATTTCTCGTTCCCATGACAGCCGATGCAGTGGTCGGTGAGGACGGGTTTAACCTCCCGGAGATAGTCCGGGGCACCGACCGCAACTGCGGCAGCGCCCATCCAGGAAAGCAGGACTGTTCGGCAACGGGACATCGATCCGGGAAAACCAACCGGAGTCTGCGTGGAGTGCAACCGCCGGCGAAGGGAAAATGCAGCCAGTCACGGGTCACAATGGAGCCCGGCTTCCCTGGCCGGTTCTCCTCCTGCTACCTCTCCGTGGTCATCTCTGCTCCGCCCCATGGACTCCACACCCTGCCCCCAGAGCCTCCACCGCCTCGTCCCAATGCTCCCGGTGAGGCATCTGCCGCAGGGCATCGACTTCTATTCAGGACTGGGTTTCGAGGTGGAGACCCGGCGGGACGACTGGGGCTGGGCGATGCTCCGACTGGGTGAGTGCCGCATCATGCTGGACCAGTCGATCTTCCATGCGACCCAGCGCCCCTCGGCCTCGGTGCTCTACCTGTACCCCGAGGACATCGATGCCTTCCATGCCGAGGCGAGTCGACGGGGCCTGACCCTGCCGGACCTGGAGGCGACCTTCTACGGGATGAGGGAATTCCGGATCGAGGATCCCGACGGCAACCGGCTTTGGATCGGACAGCCCAGTCCCGGCCAATGACACCCTGACGGGACCCAAGACAGACCCGGAGCACCGCCGACCGCCGTGCCGCCGACCGGCTCAGTGCCGGAAATGGCGGTGGCCAGTGAACATCATCGCGACCCCCCTCTCGTCCGCAGCAGCGATGACCTCGGCATCCCGAACGCTGCCCCCGGGCTGGATCGCCGCCGTCGCACCCGCCTCCGCCGCGGCGATCAAGCCATCCGCAAAGGGGAAGAAGGCATCCGAGCAGACCACGCTGCCCTTCAGGGACAATCCCGCCTCGCCTGCCTTCCAGACCGCGATCCGGCTCGAGTCGACGCGGCTCATCTGCCCCGCCCCGACCCCGAGCGTCCGCCCCAGACCATCGGCGGGATCCGCCCCGACATAGACGATGGCGTTGGACTTGAGGTGCTTCACCACCCGCCAGCCGAACTGCATTGCCCGCAGTTCGTGGGCCGTCGGCGCACGTCGGGTCACCTGCCGGAGATCCGACCCGGCCGTCCTGCGGAGATCCCGCTCCTGCCACAGATAGGATTCCGCCCCGACGC
>SYEM01000131.1 GCA_005801385.1 Verrucomicrobiales bacterium
AGGCCTCGCTGACGGGTCACTTGGTGCTGTCCACGCTCCACACCAACGACTCCGCTGGCGCCGTCACCCGTCTGGTCGACATGGGGGTCGAGCCCTTCCTGATCTCCTCGACCCTGCTCGGCGTCCTCGCCCAGCGGCTTGTGCGCAAGATCTGCACGAACTGTCGGACGCCGTTTGAACCCACGGAGGTGCAGCTCAGCCAGCTGGGTCTCTCACCGCATGACCTGGGTGACAAGTCGTTCTTCTACGGGCGCGGATGTCCGACCTGCACGGACTCCGGTTATCGGGGGCGAAAGGGCATCTACGAGCTCATGGTCGTCAATGATCCGATCCGGAATCTGATCAACGAGCGGGCTCCGACGGTGGTCGTGCGGCAGAAAGCCATCGAGATGGGAATGGTCACCCTGCGGGAGGATGGTCTTCGCAACATCTTCGCGGGAGAATCGACTGTTGAGGAAGTTTTGAAGTACACCTGATCGCCACCGCACTAGGACACAAGGACACGCTATGCCTAAGTTCCAATACGTCGCCATGGACTCCCGTGGCAAAGAGCAGAAGGGGGTGCTCGAGGTGGCCTCGCAGGCCGACGCGATCAACCGGCTCAAGGAGATGGGCTTCTTTCCGACCAAGGTGATGGAGGCCGAGAAGCCGAAGGCCAAGAAGGATGGGAAGAAGGCGGCCCCTGCCGGCGGCGGTGGTGCCAAGAAGAAGGCCGGCAGCATCAACATCAAGATCCCTGGCCTCGGTGGTGGGGTGAAGACCAAGGTCCTTACGACCTTCACGCGCCAGCTCGCCACGCTCGTCGATGCCGGTCTGCCGCTCCTCCGCGGTCTTCGGGTTCTCCAGAAGCAGGAGAAGAACGCGACCCTTCGCGAGTGTACCGAGAAGCTGGGCGAATCCATCGAGGGTGGCTCGACCTTCTCCGAGGCCCTCGCCCAGCATCCGAAGATCTTCAACCGCCTGTTCATCAACATGGTGAAGGCAGGCGAGTTGGGCGGCGTGCTCGAGGTCGTCCTGAACCGGCTCGCCGAGTTCATGGAGAAGGCGGAGAAGATCAAGGGCAAGGTCGTCGCCGCCATGTTCTATCCGGTGGCGGTCATGGTCGTCGCCCTGGGCATCCTCGCCCTGCTCATGGTGGTCGTGGTGCCCAAGTTCAAACAGATCTTCGCTGATCTCCTCGGAGACGCCGGAATGCCGGCGTTCACCGAGTTCGTTCTGGCCATCTCGGACGCGATCAAGAGCAAGACCGTGATCATCGTCGAGGGACCTCCCTATGTTTACCCCGGCCCGGTCATCTGGGGCATTGTTGGGTTCTTTGTCGGCATGAAGCTCCTGATCCGGACCAAGAAAGGCCGTTGGGGCTGGGACTGGGCCAAACTTCGGTTCCCGGTCATCGGAGCCGTCATCCACAAGGTGGCCATCGCCCGCTTCTGCCGGACCCTCGGTACCCTGGTGAGCTCGGGCGTGCCCATCCTCCAGGCCCTCAACATCGTCCGTGAGACCGCCGGCAACGTCGTCGTCGCCAACGCCGTCCAGTTGATCCATGAGTCGGTCAAGGAAGGTGAGACCATCACCGCCCCGCTCGAGAAGTCGGGCGTGTTCCCGCCAATGGTCATCTCGATGGTCGACGTCGGCGAGCAGACCGGTGCGCTGCCCGAGATGTTGCTGAAGATCGCGGACACCTACGACGACGAGGTCGACAACGCCGTCGCGGCCATGACCTCACTCCTGGAGCCGATCATGATCGTGTTCCTGGCGGTTGTCGTCGGCAGCATCGTCATCGCGCTGTTCCTTCCCCTGATCACGCTGATCGACAAGCTCGGCAGCGATGGTGGTGGTGGCGGCGATTGACCGGGTGACCCCGGGGTCAAGGTCCGCTCCTGTTCAGAAATTCCCAACCTCTGTCTTGACCCGTCTCCGCCTAGCGGGTACATACAAAGTAGCTACAATGCACGGGCTGGGTGTGGCTGACTTCCTGTGGAATTCGATTGGAACAATCCGCCGTTTCCGATGAATGGATCGCTGACCGCGCGGGATATCGAGGAGTCCTTCGAGGACCCCTTCGCGGTCCGTTTGTTGCCTGATTCGTCTCGGTTTGGGGCCCAGTCCCGGTATTTCAACCTTGGTAAGTCCGATGGGGGAGACGGGATCTTCAGCATCTACAGAACGAACGGCCGCGTGTTCCGGGTGATCTGCTCCCGGGGTTTCTCGGAGCAGGAGGAGTTCTTCTACCAACGCAAGCTGCGCCAGGCGCTGCAATCCTGATGAGCCCGACTCTCGTGACCTCCTGGGATGAAGTTCCACTGTTCGACAGCGAACAGGCGGAGGCTGGATTCTGGGCGGACAACGGAATCGATGTCCGTCTGATGGAATCGGCCACGGTGGCGGCGATGGAGCAGACGGAATCGGTGACGATCTCGATCCGGATGGATCCGCGGATGCTGGGGCGGATCAAGCGCCTCGCCCGGGAGCGCTACCTGAACTACCAGAGCATGATCAAGCAGTGGCTCAGTGAACGGATGGAAAAGGAATTGAAGGAACGCTGACAGGTCCCTCACCTTCTTGGACTTCCGACGCATCATGAACCCCCGAATCCTCTTCCACCTGGACTCCGTGCGACGGGGCCGTTCGGCTCGGGCGTTCTCGCTGATCGAACTGCTGGTGGTGATCTCGATCATCGCCGTGCTTGCCGGTCTGGTCGTTGGGGTGGCCCCCGTGGCGGGCAAGCGGATGCGGGAGGCGCGGATTCGCGCTGAGCTGGCGGCCTTGGTGACGGCCATCGAGTCCTACAAGGCGAGGTACGGGGTCTATCCGCCTGACAACTACAATCCGACGACCCGCACGACGAACCCCGTGCTGAATCCCCTCTTCTACGAGCTGACCGGGGTCCTGGTGGACAACGATCCTTCGAACCCTCGTCTGGTGACGGCGGACGAGGGGTTGGCGATCAATCCCAACACCTTCCTCCAGTACTTTGGGCGCGAGGGGGTTCTGAACAGTATTCCGCGCATCAAGGTGGCGGATCCGGTTCAGCAGAACCGGCTGGATCGGGACCAGAAGCGCCGTCTGGTCCGCCGCGAGTTCAAGCCTGGCCAGTTCGCCGAGATCTTTCGGAGCCGCAACGATCCGGGATACGCGGATCTTGAGGTCCTCACGGTCGGGTTTTCGACGGATGCCTCAGGCAAGAAGGGCGGTGGATTCCCGTGGCCTCTCCAGCAGCCGCCCCTCGTCCCGAGCAATCCGGGCCTCAACCCGTGGCGCTACGTGTCCACGAATCCGACCAACAATCCCGGCCGGTTCGATCTCTGGGCCGAGATCCGCGAGAAGAACCGCACCAACATCGTCGGCAACTGGTGATCTCCACTCACTCCAACCTCCAACCCACGTCTCTCCGAATGAAAGCGCTTCCCCAATCCCGACTTTCCCGAGGATTCACGCTCATCGAGCTCCTCGTGGTGATCTCGATCATCGCCATCCTCGCGGGCCTCCTCCTCCCAGCCGTCACCAAGGCCGCAGGTTCGGCGAAGATCAAGAAGGCCGAGGTCGACATGAACAACCTCGTCGCCGCGATCACCGCCTACAACGCGGCCTACACCCGGATGCCCTCGTCGAAGCGCACCCGAAACTCGATCTCCGAGGCCTGGCCCGACTTCGTCTATGGCACCCAGCAGGGGGGCGAGCAGGTCCGTGATTCCAAACTCAAGGCGGACTATCCGGTGGTCGTGAACCGGTCCGGTACCTGGAACGTCAGCAACGCTGAGCTGATGGCCATCCTGACGGGCACCCCGCTCGCAAACTTTCCGCCGGGTGCCCCGGGATACGCGGTCCAGACCGACCTCGATGGCAACCCGATCAATTTCAACAACTCGCTCAACCAGAAGGGGAATGTCTTCCTGAACTCCAAGATCGCGAAGGGCTTGAGTCCGAACGGGGTGGGCGAGCTTGATAAAGTCCTTCGGGATCCCTGGGGTCGCCCCTTTGTCGTCTGGGTGGATCTCGACTTCGACAACCGGGTGGTGGACCCGTTCCCGGCGGCGGTGGGGCAGGCGGTGCTTCCCGCCAACAATCCCGCGGCCCGCTTCGTCACCCAGCCTGCCCTCGTGATGTCATTCGGTCCCGATGGGAAGGCTGATTTCTCCATTCCGGCCAACGCACGGAACACGGTGAACGCCGACAACATCTACAGCTGGCGCTGAGCCCGCTGGGACTCCTCGACATGGACTCGGAACCCAGGACAGGGATGCGGGACGGGCAGAGAACGGCGTTCACGCTCGTCGAACTGCTGGTAGTTATCTCGCTCATTGGCGTCCTGATGTTCATCGCCGTGCCGGCCTTCAAGGGCTTCGGCCAGGCCAACTCGATCGCCGCGGCCCAGCAACAGCTCAAGGACGATCTGGGCTTCGCGCGGCTGCAGGCGATCCGGAACCGCTCGCCGGTCTACATGGTCTTCCTCCAGCCGCCGCATGGAATGACTCCGGAGGTCTTCGCCGGTGAGCTGAACCGGATCCACGGCCAGCTCCTGTCGCTTCCGGGATCGACGGAGTTTGACCGTCGGTACCGTGACATCGCTCTCCGCGAGTTCACCAACAGCTTCACCAAGCAGTTCGCCGGCTACGCCCTGTACACCGACGGGGGTCTCGGGGAGCAGCCCGGAATCCGGCGATCCCGGTTCCTGACGGAGTGGCGGATGCTGCCCGAGGGACCGCTGTTTCCGACAAACGGTCTCGAGATTCTGGTGCCCGGGTGGGCCTTTGGTCCCACGGCCGCTGCTGCGGTGACCAACCTGAACCTCCGCTCGTTCCCGTTCCCCATCGCGCCGGAGCGCGACAGCCCTGCCACCGTGACGAACATCGTGGTCAAGCTGCCCGCCATCGCGTTCGACGCGCAGGGGCGTCTCTTCAATTTCGATGGCACCGGCCGTGCGATCGGCAATGGCACGACGCTGGCCGACCGGTTCGTTGCAGTCGGCTCCGGTTCCGTCCAGTTCGGACGCCAGGTCGTGGGCCGGGGGGAGCCGGACCGGTTCGACTTCACCCAGCCGGCCGACGTCGTCGAGACCCCCCGCCGCAACTACACCAACCAGATCGTCCGGGTCTCGGCCCTCACGGGTCGAACCAAGGGCATCAAGCCACCCGAATGAACCTTCCTCTGCACACCGTTAAAGGTTCCCGCCGAACGGACGGCTTCACGATGGTGGAGCTGGCCATGTGCATCGGCATCGTGGCGTTTGCCATGGTGGCCATCCTCGGCGTCCTCCCTCTGGGGCTTGGGGTCCAGAAGCAGAACCGTGAAGAGACCATCGTGGAGCAGGAAGGACCGCTTTGGGTCGAGTTGATCCGTCGCGGTGGCATCGGCTGGGACGAGGTTACCAACTATGTCGACTCCATCGTCATCGAGCACACTCCGCTGAACGGCACGGGTGCCGGCCAGACGTTCGGATTCCGCGGGCCGTTCTATCCCGTCGCGAATCCGGTGCCCGCTCCCGGAACTCTCCTCGTCACGCCGAGGGACATCGTGAGCCTGCTGTCCATTCCGCGGTTCGAGGCCGACCGGGGAATCCTCTACAGCAACCGGGTGACTGCACTCTGCCGATCCTTCAGTGGTGACCTGAACTCCCAGATCCGGCCGACCGGTGTCCTGGGATTCCAGCCGTCCGATCGTCAGCTGGACGACGCCCTGCGTTATCAGATGCAGGTCGATCTCACGCCGGCGGTCCAGCTTCCGAGTCTCCCGGGAACACCCGGCAACGTCCAGTCAATGACTCCCCTCATGACGGGTGTTCAGCTCGGGGGATATCTGGATGCGATGAGGCTGGACACGAGCCTCATCAAATTGATTTCGAGCCCGGAGGAACGTCGCAGTTCACGGGATGCCTTGGCTGGGACCGTCTACAACCTCCGCCTGACCTTCCGTTGGCCGGTGTTCCGGGTCGGGAACGAGATCAGCGTGGGATCCGGACTGCGGGTCTTCAGCGCTCAGATCGTCGGCAAGCCCCGCTTTGCTATACAGGTCCCCTCGAACCCCGAGGCGGTGTTCCGTCCCGGCACCTCGTTGCGGCCGCGTCGGTTCGATGATTCCGCGCTGAACCGCAACCTCACCAGCAGCCCGCAATGATTCCCGTCCTCCCCAATCCGAATTCCCGTGGACGCGCGGCCTGCACAAGGGGGGGCTTCTCCCTGCTCGAGATGCTGATCGGCATGGCGATGCTGTCGGTCATCGTCCTGGCGCTCTTCGCGATGTTCAACCAGACCCAGAAGGCGTTGATCGCGAACTCCGGGCAGACAGATGTCATGGAGAACGGACGGGCCGTCATGGACCTCCTCATCCGGGACCTCGGTCGGGCACGCCCCTCGAACATCGGGACCAACTTGGTCTTCGTCCCACGGTCCACCAACGTTCAGGAACGCCTCAGTCCGGCGCCCAACCTGATGGTTCTCCGGACCGCGGCGGGTCCCTCGGACCCGCAGGTCCGCGCGGCGTTCCTCGATGGATGGCGGCGGACAACCCTGTTCCATGACCTCTTCTACGTGGCGGAGAACCGTCCTGGGCAGTGGACCGGAGCGGGGCTTTTCGTGGCAACGGAGAATCCCACCACTCCTGATGATGCCGTGGGGACGCTGTATCGGTATGAGGATCCGTGGCCGGTGAGTCTTCGCGGGGCCCGTGGGGCCGACCAGGCCAACCTTCTCTATGGCCGCTTCTTCAACAACGCGGCCTACCGACAGAGTCCGACGAATTCGAGCCGTCTGTTGGACGGAGTCGTCTTCTTCAGGGCAACCCCCTTCGGCCCGAGCGGCCAGGCTCTGGACCCGACGACGTGGACTCAGACGAATGCGTTCCCTGTTCCAAAGGATGTTCTGATCGGACCGAATCCGGCCGCGGCAGTCCCCCTCAATGGAACCCTGTTCCGCGGTCGTGCCTTTCCGACCTCCATCGAGCTTGAGGTCGGAATTCTCCCGCCGGAATTGCTGGAGCGGTACCGGGTTCTGCCGGTGAACCCGCCCGGCATCCGGACCCGGTTCCTCACGAACAACCTCGCGAACATCCTGGTATTCCGTCAGCGCGTTCCCATGCCCGTCTCCTCTGCAACCCAATGAACGCCCAAACCCCAAAGGGCAGGCTGGACGGTTCGTCCCGGCGCGGCATCGCCCTCGTCATCACCCTGCTGATGCTGTCGGTGGTGACGATCACCGCCGTGGCGTTCCTTGCCGTCAGCCGTCGGGAACGCGATTCCGTGTCCACCGCCGCGGAGCAGGCGAATGCCCGTGCCATGGCCGACACCGCCTTCCGGCACGCAGAGGGCCGGATCCTGAGCCGGATCGCCGCCGCGACGAATCGGCTGGCCTCGGTCTCGTATTTCGTCTCGACGAACTACGCAAACCCCCGGTTCCGGAACCTTCCAGGGAGCCACTACGTCGACACCCGCGACTATCGCCAGCTCACCAACGTCAGTTACACGCGGACCTCCAATCAGTTGCCGTTCAACCTGCTCATCGCCGGCCAACGGGACGAGTACGCGCGGCTCCTGGGAAATCTGTACTATGACCCTCGGCCTCCCGTCTTCGTGCAGACGAACCGGAATCCTCGGCTGCCGATGGACTTCCGGTTCTACCTCGATCTGAACCGGAACGGACAATTCGAGACCAATGGACCGGTGCTGGCACTGGATCGACTCGGCCGTCCGATCCAGGCCTCGCTGACCAACTTCCAGTGGGGGGATCCGGAGTGGATTGGGGTGCTTGAGAACCCTGATGTCCCGCATTCCGGAACCAATCGGTTCATCGGTCGGTTCGCCTATGTCGTGGTGCCAACGAGCTCAACCCTTGATCTCAACCACAGCGGCAACAATGCCAAGCGTCTGAATCCGGGCGATGGCCAGCTGTTCCCTGCCGATCAGGACGGTCTCCAGCCCCAGAGCGGTTTCTTCCGGAACCAGGGTGTCGGGACCTGGGAACTGAATCTCGGGGGATTCTTCGGGGCCCTGAACACGAACATCTGGGGTATCACCCAGAACGACTACCGGTACCAGACGAACCTCACCGTCTCCAGCACCGGCTTGGCGTTCGCCGACGCCGAACGGCTCCGGCGGTTCCGCCAGCTCAGCATCGCGCCAGCCTCAGCCGACGAATTCTACCGGGTTGAGTCGGGCAACGCGAACGTGACCCAGATCGACCAGGAATTCCGTAGGGACTTTGTCGATGCCTACTCCGACGGCCCCTTGGTGGCTCGGCGTGAGGAGATCTTCCGTCAGTATGAGAACGACGTGCCTGACCGGTCTTGGCCCGGCGCCGACCTCACCAACCGCTTCGCAGACCTGAACGACCTGTTCGATCCGCAGCTAGGGATGTCGGGTCGGGTCACCGGCCAGTTCACCAACCGGGCCGTTGCGCGGACCTCACCGCTCAGCACCTATGACCGGTACACGTTCCACCGGCTGATGCGGCAGCTTGGCACCGACTCGGGTGACGGACGCTTCGAGTCGGGTTCCTATCCGGCGTTCTCCGATCTGGAACTCGGGGTGAACTCGGTGAATCCCTACGGATTCTACCGTCGGGCGAAGCTCAACCTGAACTATGCCCAGTCGGAACCAGAGGGCGATCTGGCGGCGTCCGCCAGCGTTTCGACCCTGCGTCCGTGGGGTGCCCTTGAGTGGTTCACCAACGCCACCCATCGCCTTCTGCTGAGTGAATTTACCAACGGATTGCCATTCCTGCCCCAAGGTTCTCGGATCTATCGACCGGGTCTTGGTGTCCACGGTTGGACGCTCGCCGAATATAGACCGCGCAACTCGGCGACTCCGGTCGTTTTCCTGACCAACTATCCGTACTCCGCCCAGGTCCATCGCCAGATGCAGATCGCGGCGAACATCTACGATGCGTCGGTCAATGCATTCTTCGTCGATCCGATCAACCGCATCGCGGCGCCCACCGTGTTCCGGCCGGTCCTCTACGAGGATTCCAGGACCCCTGGGGTGCTGCGTCTCCACAGCTTTGAGCAGGTCACCAACATCACCGTGGCCGGAATCCTGGCACGGCAGTGGACCTCGCCCGATCTCGTCACCAACCGGGCGCCGAGGGATATCGGTTCACCGGCCTCCACCCTGACGCCGTCGGCGCCCGAGACCGCGGTCACCACACGGAACATCGGGGTCAACCTCTACGGTGTTCCTTGGATCGTCGGCGCCAAGAAGGGCCTGCCAAACTTCAACCAGGCCCTGTGGCAGACGGTGATCCAGCCGACCCGCCGCCTCTACGTCACCCGCCCATCGCGGGTGGCCAAGATCGGGCAGACGGAGCTTCCCTTCACCGGGGCAAACGGCGGTGGATTCCGGACAGAGTACCAATATCTGATCAATGTCACCAATCTGGTTGGGCTCGAGGCCTGGAACTCCTACCTGACCAACTTCCCGCGCAACGTCCGGATCTTCGCGACCAATGTCCTCGAGTTCACGCTGATGGATGAGACCATCCCCGGGGATCCCCGGGTGGTCCTGAGGCGGCGTGAGCTGTTGAGCACCAACTATCTGAAGTCTTCGTGGCCCGCGCGGGCCTACGAGGCCGCCGGCCTGGTGCGCACCACGAATGCCCCAGCCTACCTCGAGTTCCCACCCTACATCACGAATCGCACCGTTCCCGTCCCTGGGGGACTGGCCATCGGGACCTCGTTCATCTACGACCCGGTCAATCGACAGGCCTACCCGCCAAACCTCACGAATGCCGGACGCGTCGTCATCTCCCAGGCCACGAGCCGCTACCTGACCCCCGTCCTCTCGGCCTACGTCACCAACAGCCTGGTCTATGCGATCCTCGATGAGAACTCCCAGCGCCTCCTGGATCTGACGACGCTCCGGAGCACGATGGTCCGGACCAACGTGATCTCCACCCTTGGGCTCAACGCCCAGGGGGCCGAGCAGCAGTACTTCAGTGAGCAGGCGGGTTCTTCTGACAACGGCTTCACGTCCATGCCGCCGTTCTGGAACACGAACCTCGTCCAGGCCAACCGGACCCTCGGCATCGAGAACCAGATGCTGGCCTCGGTCGGCACCATCCAGCTGCCGCGAACCCTGTGGCGGAACCCGACGGGGGCCCCGGTCCGGGAGGACCAGATCCAGGAATCGATCGACGGCCTCAAGTACTTCCTCTACGGAATCCTCCCTGCGGCCGATCCCGCCTACATCATCCGGATCCGCCAGAACTACGGGTCGAACCTCGTGACCCAGGTCGGATTCAATCCGTCGCCCCGCGTGTTCCTGTCGGACCGCCGCATGGCCAACGATCCCTTGGTCCACTACACGAAGGACGATCTTTCGCCGGGCTATTTCTTCATGACCGAGGCGGGCTACACCGAGGTGCCCCACGAGTTCTTCGGCCGGGCACCGGGTTCCCTGCTGGGGATCAGCCTGACCACCAACTTCGTTGCGTTCGACGTCGGTCGTTCCACTAAATATGTCAACGCCTACGCCCCGTGGGGGACCAACGCCAATCTGACCGGCCTGCCCATCCCGGCGACGGCAGCGGGCAGCACGGCGTTCGACTACGCCTTCAAGGATCCACTGATTCGATCCTCGGATGATTGGAAGTTCCCTGTGGGAACCAACACCACGTTCCGCTTCGGTGGCGTCGGTCAGCTGGGCCGGGTCCATCGTGGGACTCCATGGCAGACGATCTACCTGAAGTCGTTGCCCGCATTCGAGCTGCCGCCGGACCAGGCGTCCGTGGCCACGCGGCTCACCGGGGGACGTCTTACGTGGGGCGGATGGGCCGGGGATCGTTATACTCACCCGACCAATGACTGGAAGCTGATGGATCTCTTCACCGCGGCACTCAATGACAACTCGGCCCGGGGTCAGGTTGGCGTCAATCAGACCGGGGAAGCCGCCTGGGCCGCTGTCGTTTCCGGCCTGCCGCTCCTCGAGAACACGAGCACCGCGGATCCGGACCGGGTCCAGCCCCTCTTCCTCAGACCCGACTCGCCGCGGATCGCCGAACTTGTCTCCGGCTACAAGGACTCGAGGGACAACCGGATTCCAGGAATCAGCCAGATGCAGGCCGCGACGAATCAGGCCGGCGTGCTGTTGAATCCGAACGGGGCCTTCCAGAATCTCGGCTCGGTCCTGCAGGTGCCCACGCTGTCCGATCGGGCCCCGTTCCTGAAGACGGACCTCGACTGGTCGCGCATCCGGAACGTTGGGGATGAGGTCCTCGAGCGGCTGCCGCAGCAGGCGATGTCGCTGCTCCGGGCCGATGAGCCCCGGTATGTGGTCTACGCGTACGGCCAGACTCTCAAGCCGGCCCAGAACGCCATCAACCTACGTCCTGGGCCGCTCTACGGGATCTCCACCAACTACACGATCACCGGTGAGTTCGTCACCAAGACCGTATTCCGTATCGACGGTGATCCCCGGATGCTCCGTCCTGTCGTCGAGGATCAACGCGTGATCCTCTCGAACCCCTAGCCCGGTTCCCCGATTTCCAATCCATGAGTCTCTCCCGTCGTCAGAAATTGGCCGTGGTGCTGCTCGCTGGGGTTCTCGCCCACCTGGGATGGCGGGCCCATGACCGCGGTCTCCTGACCCTCGGTCGGGTTGGGTCAACCCACCCCTTTGGCGGCTTTGCGGCACGCAGCGCGACTACGACTCCGCTGCTGGTGTCATCGTCTCCGTCTGCCGCTCCCGTGACGGGGCAGGGTCACTGGATTCCGGTCGCGACCCTGGCCGCTGGAGTTGAGCCGGAACACCGTGATGCCTCCTTCGCCTTCCGCCTCCGGAACACGGAGGCGACCGTTGAGGAACTCCTGAACAACGACCGGGCGATCCTTCTCCGCAATGCCCTGATTGACACCACGTCGACCGATCCGCTCCAGATTCCCGGGAGCTTGCGGACCACGCGTCCCGTCGAAGCCTTCATCGTCCAGGCCACCGGCCCCATTACGCGGGAATTCCAGGAGCGTCTGGTGCGGTCCGGTGCTGAGGTTCTCTCCTACGTCCCCAACAACGCCCTGCTGGTGCGGGCCTCCGCCGAGGTCTCGGAACGCCTCGCAGCAGACCCGGGTACCCATGCGATCATGGGCCTCGAGCCCTACTTCAAGCTCTCGCCGTCCCTGATCGACCAGGTCCTCGGCGGTTCCGAACCGCAGTCGGGACAGGAGTTGGTCGTGACGGTTCCCGAGGGGTTCGACCCTTCCAGCGAGCTGGGCTCGATCGGGGTCCAGGAGCTGGGCCGAAGCCGTGGCCCGTTTGGAACGCTCGTGACGGTGTCGGTGCCGGCTGGGCGTCTGGCCTCGCTGGCCGCCGTTCCTGGAATCCATCGTGTCGAGCCGCGTCGGACCATCAGTCTCGCCAACGACCTCACCGGCTATGCACTCGGTTCGACGACGAATCCCGCCAACACAGGCCCCTTCGAGGGGCTGACCGGGAACAAGGTGCTGGTCAACGTGAACGACTCGGGTGTCGATGCCACGGCCCCTGACCTTGAGGGTCGTGTGTTCACGCAGGCCGGTGTACCGGCTGGGCTTAGAGACCCGAATGGCCACGGCACCCATGTGGCGGGGTCCATCGCAGGGGACGGCTCCCAGTCGAGCACGGTCAAGATCCCGCCCCAGGGATCGACCAACAACATGGACTTCCAGGGGCGGGCCCCGGAGGCCTCGATCTTCATCCTGCCCGTGGATCTCGCCTTTGGCCCGGCCTCTGGGGATTCATGGCTCCAGGAAACCGCGGCGAATGCGCCCGAGAGGTTCAACGCGAAGACCAACATCCTCATCTCGAACAATTCCTGGGGATACACCGGGCAGGACATCTACGAGTACTCCACGCATTCCGCCAGCTTCGACGCGGCGGTCCGGGATGCCCTTCCAGGTGAGTCCGGAGACCAGCCGATCCTCTACGTGTTCGCCGCGGGCAACGATGGGGCAGGGGGGGACAACGGCATCGGCGGCGTTCCCGATACCATCCTGTCCCCGGCCAACGCCAAGAACGTCATCACCGTCGGCGCCCTCGAGAGTCCCCGGTATCTCACCAACGCGGTGATCAGCGGAACCAACGGACTTCCCGTCCAGATCGGTTCCCAGGTCCTCGTGCCGGGATGGGAGACCAATGGAGGCCCCTACTTCACCAATCGGATCCTCGAGAAGCGGACCGACTCCGACTGGCAGGTCGCCGGCTACTCCAGCCGTGGCAACGTCGGCATCGGCATCGAGGGCACGGTGGGTCGGTTCAAGCCGGACGTCGTCGTTCCCGGAACGTTCATCTCATCGGTCCGCTCGACCCAGTGGGAGCCACCGGAGCTCCCCGATTCCCGGTCCCCGATCTACCCCATCGCCTCGTTGATGGCGGAAGTCGATGACGAGGTCCTGCCGAACTACCGGTTCGAGTCGGGCACCAGCATGGCCGCACCCGCCGTTTCCGGGGTGTTGGCCCAGATGCAGGAGAACTTCGAATACAAGGTGAAGCAGTTCCCGTCCGCCTCGACCTACAAGGCGCTTCTGATCAATTCCGCGCGCGCGACGAGCCCGGGCTATATGCCCAGCCGCGACGAGGTGTTCAACTATGGGGGATGGGGACGCCCCAATCTGCAGCGGGCCCTCGGGCGAGGTTTCCGGTCCACCGTCGATGGGCGTGAGGTGGATGTCCTCGCCGTTGAGAACAACAAGGGGTTGGCCACGGGTGAGTCGGTCGACTTTGACCTCGCGATTCTGAGCACCAATGCGCTGGAGGAAACCCTCAGGATCACCCTGGTCTGGACCGATCCCCCCGGCGATCCGTTGGTCGGACCCAAGCTGGTCAACGATCTCGATCTCATCGTCTCCAACCGGATCACCGGGGAGCTCTACTGGGGCAATGACCTCAACCGGGAATCCGGCTTCTCCGTGGGCCATGGGACGAA
>SYEM01000132.1 GCA_005801385.1 Verrucomicrobiales bacterium
AAGGTCATCGCCGACGTCATCGCCCGTGCCCGCCGTTCGATGGGACAGGACGTCTTCTTCCTGACCGGTCTCGACGAACACGGCCAGAAGGTCCAGCAGGCCGCCGAGGCCGAGGGACGCGATCCGCAGACCTATTGTGATGCCCTCGCCATGCAGTGGCGGGAGTTTGTCCAGAACCTCGGCATCTCCAACGACGACTTCATCCGCACCACCGACGCCCGGCACAAGGGGATCGTGACTGCGATCCTCAACCGCCTCCACCAGGCCGGCCACTTCTACAAGGCCGGCTACGAAGGCTGGTATTCGGTGAAGGAGGAGACGTTCCTCACCGACAAGGACCAGAACCCCGACGGCACCTGGGATCCCCGATGGGGCCAGGTGGTCCGGCTCAAGGAGGAGAACTGGTACTTCCGGTTGAAGGAACATCAGGACTGGCTGCTTCAGTACCTCGACGCCCATCCCGAGTTCATCCAGCCCGCGACCCGGCGGAACGAGATTCTGGGATTCCTCCGCAGTCAGCCGCTCGAGGATCTGTGCATCAGCCGTCCGAAAGCCCGGCTCAGCTGGGGCATCCCGCTGCCCTTCGATCCGGACTATGTGAGCTACGTCTGGTTCGACGCCCTGATCAACTACCTGTCCGTCCCCGTGTCCCGGGGCGACGCCGGGGCGATGGCTCCAGAGCTGGGCCATCCCGCGACCGACTTCTCATCGTGGCCCGCAGACCTGCACATCATCGGGAAGGACATCGTCAAGTTCCACGCCGTCTACTGGCCCGTCATGCTCAAGGCCCTCGGCGCTCCCCTGCCCCGCACGCTGCTGGTCCACGGCTGGTGGCAGAAGGATGGCCAGAAGCTGAGCAAGTCCACCGGCAACGTGGTCGACCCAGCCGCGGTGATCGGGGAGTGGGGGCTCGATGCCTTCCGGTACTATCTGATCCGGGAGCTCGCGATCGGGCCCGACGGCAACTGGACCGACGAAGGATTCCGGGCCCGGTACAATGCGGAACTTGCCAACGGTCTCGGCAATCTGCTGAACCGGGCGTTGAACATGCTCAACAAGTACCGCGGTGGCCAGGTGCCGGCGGCGTCTCGAGAGCTGGAAGCGGATACCGCTCAGGCTGTCGCCGCCGCGCGGAGCAGCCTCGAGGCGAGTGATCTTCAGGATGCCCTCGTCGCGATCTGGAACCTCGTGAACCGGGCCAACCTCTACGTCGAGCAGACGGCCCCGTTCCGACTCGCCAAGGATCCCACGCAGGCGACGCGTCTCGACGAGGTGCTCTACAACCTCGTGGAGATCTGTCGCATCCTGGCGGTGATGCTGAACCCCTTCATGCCCGCGGCCTCGGCCAAGATCTGGGCCCAGCTCAACCTGCCGGCCAGCGATCTCACCTGGAGTCTCACCACCTGGGGCGGACTCCAGCCCGGACACCAGGTCGGTGCACCACAACCGCTCTTCCCACGGAAGGACCTCGCCCCGAAATGAGCGAGAGCCCCTCGACACTGGGGACTCCGGCCCCCATCGCCCCCACACCCCGGGTCGGCGACCGCGTCACACTCGAGATCCACGACCTCGCGTTTGGCGGCGAAGGCGTCGGCCGGCTCGGGGAATTCGTCGTGTTCGTCCCGTTTGTCTGCCCCGGCGAACGCGTCGAGGTGAAGCTCACCGAGGTGAAGAAGACCTTCGCCCGGGCCAGCCTGGTCCGCTTGCTGACGACCGCGCCGGAGCGGGTCGAGCCCCGATGCGAACACTTTGGCGAATGCGGGGGATGCCAGTACCAGCATCTCGACTACACCGCGCAGCTGCGCTGGAAGCGCAAGCAGATCACCGATCTCTTCGAACGAGTGGGCGGCTTCGCCAACCCACCGATCCGCGAGGTGATTCCCTGCCCCCAGCCCTACGGCTACCGCAACCGGATCCTGGTCCGAAGCCAGTGGAATGGTCCGGCACGGAAGCTCAACCTAGGATACGTCCGGTCCGACTGCGGGCTGGTGTGCGACATCCACTCCTGCGCCATCGCGGAACCTGCGCTGAACGAGGCGCTGCAGAACTGGCGTCGAAACCCGCCCCCAAAGGGCGGCATCAAGACGGTGCTGCGGCTGCCTGCGGAGGGCTGGACGATCCCTGAACACAGCTTCTTCCAGAACAACTTCTTCGTCCTGCCCGCCCTGCTCGACGCTGTCCGGGCGCGTCTCCGGGACGCGGGCATCCGACACCTGATCGATGCCTACTGCGGCGTTGGCTACTTCAGCCTATCGCTGGCCGACGCGGTGGACTCCTTCCTCGGCGTCGAGCTCGACGCCCCGGCCGTGAAGGCCGCCCGGGAGAACCAGGCTCGCCGCGGCATCACCAACGGGGAGTATGTCTCGGGCGACACCGACGCCCTGCTGCCGTCCCTGCTGCGGAGACTCGACGCCCGAAAGACCGCGGTCCTGCTGGACCCGCCCCGGGTGGGGTGTCGTCCGCCGTCCCTCCACGTGCTGCGCGAGACGCATCCGGCCCAGATCCTCTACGTCAGCTGCCATCCGGCCACGCTGGCCCGCGATCTGAAGCTCCTGTGCGACGAAGGCCGCTACCGGCTGGTGGATGTCCAGCCCGTGGATCTCTTCCCCCAGACGCAGCACGTCGAGTGCGTCGCCGACCTGCGTGCCGCGTAGGGCACGTCCACCCGCCGCGATTCCGCGTGCGAACAGCAAAGGTAGGGCTGTGCTCCGTCACGGCCCCATCTCGATCCGCGACATGTGGCGGACCCGTGAAGGGAGACGGGGTGGTCTGCAGCTTCAGAGGATCCCGGCTGGACCGATCGGCTTACTCACTGCGCACGGATCCAGATGGGGACCTGTGGGACCAGGTTGCTACCGACGAGGGGCGCTCCCGCGCCCAGTGATGCAGGGCACTGCATCACCCACCCATGGACGTCTCCGCGCCTCGGCGTGAGTCCCTTTCCCCGCCCTGGCGCTGGTCACGGGAATCCACCCCGTGACACCCTCCGCGGATGATCCGATGGTTCGTGGGTTGCGCCGTGGTTTTTTGCGTTGGGGTGCTGGGCTTGGCGAAGGATGCTCCCGACTGGCTCGTCGACCCCTCGCCCTACAAAGCCCGCATCACCTCCCATGAGGACGGGCGCGAGCTGGTGCTCGAAAACGGACTCGTCCGAAGAGTCGTATTCCTCGGATCCAACGCCGCCACGGTGGAGTTCTCGTCGGTCACCACCGGCGAATCCTGGCTGAGGGCCGTCAAACCCGAGGCCGTGGTGGAGATCGATGCGAAGCGCTTCGAGGTGGGTGGACTCCACGGTCAGCCCAACACCGCCTTTCTCCAGACCGCCTGGCTGCGGTCGATGACCTCGGCCCCCAATGCGTTCCGCTACGTCGGCCATCAGGTCGGCACTCCCGTGGAACGGATGCCCTGGAAACGGGTGCGGCACCACGCACCAAACGTCCAGTGGCCCCCAGCAGGGGTCTCGCTCCGACTCGATTTCGTCGCCCCCAGCGGTGGGCCAGAAGGGGTGAGGATCTCGGTCCACTACGAGCTCTACGACGGCCTGCCCTGCTACGGGAAATGGATCTCGGTGGCGAACACAGGCCCTCGGCCCATCCGGATTGGGCGGTATGCGAGCGACCTGCTGGCCGCGGTGGAACGGGTGTCGGAGGTGGATGAACTGAGCAGCGAGGGACGGACCCCGCCCGACCTGCATGTCGAGACCGACATGTCCTTCGGCGGGATGATGGCCTCCGGGGCGAACCGACGGAGTTTCCGATGGCTGGAAGATCCGGAGTTCCGGACGCAGGTGAACTACGAGCGACGCACCCCCTGCCTGCTGGAGGTCGGACCCGACCTCGGGCCCGGACAGGAGATTGGACCCGGACAGGTCTTTGACTCGTTCCGCGGCTGGGTGATCGCCCGCGACTCCACAGACCGCGAGCGGTGCGGTCTTGCGGTGCGGCGCTTCTACCGAACGCTCGCCCCCTGGACGACCGAGAACCCGCTCATGCTGCACCTGGTCTCGTCGGACCCGAAGGCGGTCACCAACGCGATTGAACAGTGCGCCGCCGTCGGGTTCGAGATGGTGATCCTCAGCTTCGGCAGCGGCTTCAACATGGAGGACGAGCGCCCGGAGGTCCTCGAGAAGGCCCGTGCCTGGTCCTCACACGCGAAGAAACACGGCATCGAGATCGGCAGCTATTCGCTGCTGGCCTCGCGCTCGGTCGGTCCGGCCGATGACGTCGTGATGCCCGAGGGACTGAAACCCGTATTCGGCAATTCTCCCTGCCTCTGCAGCCGCTGGGGCACGAACTACTTCCGACGCCTCTACGAGTTCCACAGGTCCAGCGGGTTCACCCTGCTGGAACATGATGGCTCCTATCCCGGTGACCCATGCGCTTCGACCCGGCATCCCGCCCATCAAGGCCTCGAGGACTCCCGATGGAACCAATGGCGACAAATCGCGGACTTCTACCGTTGGTGTCGAGGTGAGGGCATCTATCTGAACGTGCCGGACCACTACTTCCTGTCGGGCTCGACCAAGACCGGCATGGGCTATCGGGAGGACAACTGGTCGCTGCCCCGCGGGCAGCAGGTCCTTCACACCCGCCAGAACATCTGGGACGGCACCTGGCAGAAGCTGCCGAGCATGGGGTGGATGTTCGTCCCGTTGACGCAGTACCACGGCGGCGGGGCAGCGGCGACGATTGAGCCCCTCGACGAACACTTGGACCACTACGAGCGGATGCTCGCGAGCAACCTCGGTCTGGGGGTCCAGGCCTGCTATCGCGGACCCCGGTTGTTCGACACCGACCGGACCCGGGAGGCGGTGACCCGCTGGGTGCGCTGGTACAAGGATCACCGGGAGGTGCTCGAATCGGACCTGATCCACGGACGTCGGGCGGATGGACGCGATGTCGACTGGATGCTGCATGTGAATCCCCGTGGCCGTGAGAAGGGCATGCTGGTGGCGTACAATCCGCTCGAGGAGCCTGTGACCCGGACCCTCCGTGTTCCGCTGCACTACACCGGCCTCAAGGATCGAACCCGCGTGACCGAGGTCAATGGCAGGGTCCGGACCCTGAAGCTCGGGCCCAACTCCACGGCAGAGATCACCGTGACCATCCCCGCAGCAGGGATGACCTGGGTGCTCTTCGAATCGCCCCGTAGGGGTCGATGAGGCCCCGTGATTCAGGACACTGCATCCACTCCATTCCAGAAACGTGGAGCACTGCCAAGGTAGGGCTGTGCTCCGTCACGGCCCCATCTCGATCCGCTGCAAGTTGTGCACCCGTGAACGCAGACGGGATCCGCTGAGGCTTCAGTGAATCCCGGCTGGACCCGCCGATTCGCCAGGCCCTCGCGGAGAAGATGGGGACCTGGGGGACCAGGTCCCTACCTCGGGTGGGCGCTCCCGCGCCCAGTGATGCAGGGCACTGCATCACCCACCCATCGAAGCCTTGGGCTTCCGGTCAGGAATCCTCCAAAGCCCGTCTTCCGTTCCGTTTTCCCCTCCCGTTCTTCCTCCGCACCTCCGCGTCGCCGCGTGAGTCTCCATTCCGTTGCGCGTGACCCCGTCATTCTCAACTTCCCTCCGCAGCCGGACTGGCGTCCACTCGTAAGGTCCACCTACTGTCATTGCCATGCCTCACCCCATCCATTCCCTCGTCATATCCCTCGCCTCCGTTATCCTGTCCGGAACCCTCCTCGGACATTCGGCCGTCGAACCCGTCCCCCGGGGCGAGGAGTGGTGGAAGCAACGCCAGCAGACCCTGAACCAGCGCGCGTCCGACGCCGGAGAGAAGGCCGAGATCCTGTTCATCGGCGACTCCATCACCCAGGGCTGGGAAAACGAAGGCAAGGAGATCTGGGCCCGCCAATTTGCACCCCGCAACGCCGTCAACCTCGGCATCGGCGGCGACCGCACCCAGCACGTCCTCTGGCGTCTCGAGAACGGGAACCTGAAGGGCGTGAATCCCAAGGCCGCCGTCGTGATGATCGGCACCAACAACTCGAACGGCGAGGACAACACCGTGTCGCAGATCGCCGAGGGCGTCTCAGCAATCGTGGCCAAGCTGCGTCAGGCCCTTCCCAACACCAAGGTGCTGCTGGTCGGGATCTTCCCCCGGGGCGAATCCCCGAACCCCCAGCGGGGCAAGGTGCTCCAGGTAAACCAGGTTCTCTCTCGGCTCGCCGATGGGAAGTCGGTGTTCTGGATCGATTTCGGATCGCGATACGTCGACGCGCAGGGGCTGATCCCTCGCGACCTCATGCCGGACTTCCTGCACCTCTCTCCGGCAGCCTATCAGATCTGGGCCGACGAGCTGGAGGCTCCGCTGGTCCGA
>SYEM01000133.1 GCA_005801385.1 Verrucomicrobiales bacterium
AGGCCGTCTCGCACCTGCGGGACGGCCTTTCTGTTGGTGGAGTCCTTGGGTGCGGGTGGGTCCTGGGGAGGCTGGCCGCTCGGAAGCGGCCAGGTTCCGCAGAGCACTGCAAAACCCACCCGGGGAAGGGATCGGGGCGCAGCCCCGGCCGGTGGGTGATGCAGTGCCCTGCATCACTGGGTGCGGAGCACCCACGCCGCGAGGTGTGGGATCCAGCCGGGGGGAGAGCCGGTGGGTGTGAGGTCTGGGGTGTCGGGAGGCCCCGGAGTCTTTGGGGACGGGTGAGTCCCGGAGAGGCTGGCCACTCGGATCCGGCCAGGTTTTGCAGACACTGCAAAACCCACCGGTACCGTCCCTCCCTCCTTCCTCCGTGTCGCCGCGCCTCCGTGTGAGTCCCCTCAAGCCACCTTGAAGCTCCGCCACAGGCGGGGCGGGAGACACCCAAGAGCCGCCAGCATGAGCTGGCTCAGGATGAACCCGCCCAGCCAGAGGAACGCTCCGCTCATGAAGCCATAGCTATGGAGTCCGATGCCCAGCATGTTCGTCCCGAACCACGACCAGCTCGTCACGATGTTCCCGATGACCGCCAGGTTCATCAATCCGCGTTCCCGGACAATGCCACCCCAGCGGGCGTGCAGGATCAGCGCGTTCCAAAGCACGATGATCAGGGCGCCGTTCTCCTTCGGATCCCATCCCCAGAACCGGCCCCAGCTCTGGTCGGCCCAGATACCGCCCAGCACCGTGCCCACGAAGCTGAACAGCGTCGCGAAGCAGACGATGCCATAGACCATCCGGGCCAGCGACTTCGCAGTCGCGGCATCGAGTCCAGAGGTGAACAGACCGCGGACGAGGTAGATGATTGCCAGGAAGCCAGCGACGTAGGTGCTGGCGTAACCGAGGGTCACGATGACGACGTGGGTCGCGAGCCAGAAGTTGGTGTCGAGCACCGCCTGGAGCATCTGCAGGGTGTCGCCACCCAGCGCGAGGTTGTGGGCGATGATGAGCGTGACAAAGCCCAGCGAACTGGCGACCGCGAGGCCGATGCCGTTGCGCCAGAACCGCTCGAGGATCAGTCCCAACGCCACCGAGCCCCAGCCGATGAAGATCGCCGAGGAGTAGAGGTTGGTGACCGGGGGACGGCCCTCGAGCCACATGCGGAAGATCAGGCCCACGGTGTGGACCACGAAGGCCCCGAGCACGAGCCACCAGGCGAGCTTTCGCGGTCCCTCACTGGAGCGGACCCAGTGGACGCAGACCAGGAGGAATGCGATCACATAGACCGGCATCGTGTTGTAGAAGGGGGAGAGGCGGTTGAAGAACACCTCACGCGACGCTTTGACCCGATCGGGGACGAGTTGTCGTTGGGAGGCCAGGAACGCGTCGTAGCGCCCCAGCGCGGCGTTGAAGCCGGTCGCATCGCCGTTCCGGAATGCGGTGCTGAGGGCCGCCCAGTGACCGACCGCGGCCGGCAGGGGTTCGTTGCGGATGTGGGACAGCAGCGCCTCGCCTGTGCGACGCCACGTCGCCTGGGGTCCGATGCCCTCCGGAGGGATGATCAGTGGTGCCTCCATGCCGCCTGCCGCGTCGTAGCGGTTGGCGTAGCGCAGGAGGGTCTCGAAGGCGTTCGTGGAATAGGCCCGGCCGGCCTGCTGATCCCGCAGCGCGGCGACACCCGGCGGGATCGCTGCCTCGAAGTCCTTCAGTTCCGCCCCGAAGTCCGTCGTGTCCTGCGGATGCACCGTGTTCTTCAGGCGCATGTAGAGGGTCAGTGCGTTCCGCAGCTTCAGAAGCTCCTGGTCGAACGCATCGCGCTGCGAGGCGTCCTTCTTGGTCGCCAGGATCCTCTTGGCCTGGTCCTCGATCTCCTTGAACCCGGGCGAGATCTGGTTCCAGGAGTAGTGCTTCCCGTCCTCGCCGAGCGAGTCGTTCTTGGCCGGAAGCCTCAGCATCGAGATCAGGTCGGGATGGTCGACCCGGAAGGGCTTCCGGGCATCCGCGGCCTCGGGTCGCATCATGACCTCGGCGACCCACTCCGTAGCCGGGAGGGTCCGCTTCTCCTTCGCGTCGTACAGGGAGTAGCGATGGCGGATCTGGATCAGCGCGTTTCGGCCAAGGGAGTCGAGGGGTTGATGCCGGCCGTTGAAGACGATCGGCACCCGGGAGAGGGCCCCGAAGTCCGGTCGTGGATCAGCCGCACGGGAGGGCAGGCCGAAAAGGACGAAGAGGAAGCCGAGGCTCGGGAGGAAGCGGTTCATCGGGCGGGACGTTTGCGGAGGAAGCCGACCAGGTGGATGGAGAACTGCACCAGCAGGCCGAGGCCCACCACGATCGTGCCGATGTAGGGCGTCAGCCATGTGGGATTGCGGACCACCTGGAAGACCGTCACCGGCTTGTTGTCGAGGTTCATCGAGGAGGAATCCATCTGGTGCTGGAAGAAGGTCAGGCCGCCATAGCGCAGCGGATTGTTCATGTAGATGTCGACCTCCCGGTTCTCGCCGGTGGCGGGATGGTCGATGCGCACCCGGCTCTGGAAGTTTTTCGGGACGTCCGTCCCCGGGTACACCTCATGGGTCACCCGCTGGAGGATCAGGGAGAAGGGCTCGTAGTAGCGCTCGGGACGCAGGACCAGCGTGTAGCGCTTCCCGCCGACCTCGAACGTCTGCGGCGCCGTGATCTGGTCGACGAGACGGCGTGCCCGGACGAACGGCGATCCATCTCCCCGTTTCTGGAACGACCGCATCCAGCCCACGAAGAGCACGTTGGCCATGTCGGCATCGCCCGCCCAGCCCGACAGCGCCCAGCGTCCCAGGCTCTTTCCATCGGTTCCCACGACCTCCACGACCGCGCTCGGGACATTCTTGCTGTCCATCTCATGGGTCTCCGGGATGCTCTTGAACTCGAACTCGCGTCCGACCCCCGAAAAGTCCTCGCCCGACTTCGGGTCGTTGCGGAGCTCCGGATCGGAGTTAGGGAGGTAGTCCACGAGGCGGAGCCGGAAGGGCAGGGAGGTGTTCTGGAGTTCCGCACCCGAACGGAGCAGCGGCTGCGGGAAGGCGACCACCTGGTCCATCGAGGCATCCGGGGCATCGGTGAGGACCGCGATCTCGGACTCCTGGAACCCCTCGGTGTAGTTCCGGAACTCGCCCTCGGCGAAGCGCATCCGGCTTTCACGGGCGAACATGTCGGTCGTGAGCTGTCCGATCAGGAGGAGGATGATGCCGATGTGGGTGAGGAAGATGCCCGACTTCTTCCAGGTGAACTGGAAGCGGGTCATGTGGGCGGCGATCAGGTTTGCCAGGAGCAGGAACCCGAGCAGATAGCCGCCGGGCAGCGGGATCTTGAGCCAGCGCCAGTCGGGCGCGTGGGGGGACCAGACCGCCCAGTAGGATCGGAAGTACTTCGCCTGGGCGAGGTACAGCCCATCCTCGGTCTGGGCCAGGGTGCCGAAGAAGACGACCGCGATGCTGAACGCGAGCAGGATCACGGTGAGGCGCAGGGAACTCAGTGCCTTGAAGGGCAGCCGCCAGAGGGCCACCGGCCCGGCGGGTTCGGGGGTCGGGCGGGTGGAGGAGGACGTGGCGCTCATGGAACGAATGCGGACTCGGTCTCGGACGCGGATCGGCGGCAGGACTTCATGGATACTTCACGGACCGGATGAATTTCTCGAAGTTCCCCCGCTCGGACTGCACCAGCGCCGCATCGCCAGTCAGCTTGTAGAACCAGGTCCGATCGCTTCGGGACACGATCGCGCCAAGCAGACGTCGACCGGCGGCTTCGCCGGTGCCGACCAGATCGACCACGGTCGCCGTCTCACCACCCGAGAGGGACAGGCTTGTGAGGGTCTTCTGGAGTCCGGCCTCGTCGACAGGGTCGAGTCCGAACTGGCCGCGCCAGCGGTTGACGTTGGCCAGGAGTCCGCCCGCGGCAGGGCCAAGAGCCACGACCGAGAGATCCCCGGTCTGTCCGCCCGGTCCGCCCAGGGCAAAGCTGGC
>SYEM01000134.1 GCA_005801385.1 Verrucomicrobiales bacterium
CTTTGGGGGTCGGCTCCGCTGGGCTCGCTACGCTCGCCTTCGCTGCGCCTCCCCCCCAAAGGGAGGGAGGTGCGGGAAGACTAAGGCAATTTACAGAAACACTTTTACACCCCCCCACACCGGAGCCCGCGGGGTAAATCTCACAAAAAACAGCGCGAGCCTGTAACAGATCGCCTGACTGGAACGTAACGTTTCCCACGCTGGTTCCGTGCTCGCACCACGGGCATCGCCAGCGCGGTAGGATGGAGCCATGGAAGCGTCGCCAAACCCGAAACACCCCTTCCAAAACACCCCTGATCCGGACAGCCTCACCAGAGCCCGGCCATGAACACCGCATCCTTCCCCGGTCCCACCTCCCTCCTCTCCTCCGCACTCCTCGGTCTCCTGCTCATCGGCTGCGCCACCCGGACCCCGGTCGCCCTGACCACGCCGACGGTCGTCGACGCCGCCTGCGGCGAGTGCCTGTTCGGACTGCCCGGCAAGGGCTGCGACCTCGCGGTCCGAATCGATGGACGGAGCTACTACGTCGACGGCGTCGACATGGACTCGCTCGGGGATGCGCATGCGAAGGACGGCATGTGCGAGGTCATCCGCAAGGCGAAGGTCACTGGCGAGGTCCGCAACGGGCGCTTCATCGCGTCGAGCTTCGAACTCCTGCCCGCAGGCAGCCGCTGAGGATTTCATCGAGCAGGCCGATCCCAGAGTTCAGATCCAGGTTGCCCACACCCCATCCGGCAGCCCCATCCTCACCGGCATGAACGCCGAATACGTGATTGGAGCCGGAGCGATGCTATCGGAAGGACCCGTCTGGTGGCAGCGAAGCCTCCTGTGGGTCGACATCGAGCGCCGCCGGATCCATCGATGGACTCCCAGCACCGAGAAGCACGAGCACTGGGAGTTTCCACACCGACTCGGCTTCGTGATCCCATCGACCCGCGGCGACTGCATCGTCGGAGCCGATGCCACCCTGGCCCGCGTGGACCTGGGGTCCGGCCGCCTGACTCCATGGACTCGTCCCGCCAGCGAGCCGGACAGCCATCGGTTCAACGACGCGAAGTGTGATCCTGCGGGACGCCTCTGGGCGGGCACCCTCGCCCTGAGTGAGGCACCGGAACTCGGCACGCTGTACGTGGTCGGGCCCGACGCCGTCCCGATGCCCCGGGTCTCGAAGGTCACCATCTCCAACGGCCTCGCCTGGTCGTCGGACGGCAGGACGCTCTACTACATCGACTCCGCCACACGCCGCGTGGACGCCTTCGATTTCGACTTCGTCACGGCTTCGATCGCGAATCGCCGCACGGTTATCCGGTTCGAGGACGGTCTCCCAGACGGCATGGCGATTGACGATGCCGGGAATCTCTGGGTGGCGCTCTGGGGCGGGTGGAAGGTGGCGTGCCACGATCCGCGGACGGGGCGTCGTCTCGCGGAGGTTCCTCTTCCTGTGGAGGCGGTGACCTCGTGCTGCTTCGGCGACGACGACACGCTCTGGATCACCACGGCCAGCCGCGACCTCGATGCCGCGAGTCGTGCCGCCCAGCCGCTGGCCGGCGGAGTATTCCGGGTACAGGTCGGCATCGGCGGTCCGGCCGTGGTCCCCTTCGCCAGTTAGCCCGAGGTGTGATGAGCCATAAAACCCGCTTCCGCCGGCTTACTTCAAGGGCACCAACCGGTAGAACCGACGCTTGGCAGCCGTGTCCACCATGACCTCCACCGGCCCCGGGGCATTGGTGGACACAGGGGTCCACGATTTCAGGTCACCACTGGTCTCGACCACCTGGGGTCCCGGGGTGGCGGGCTGGAGCTTCACCTTGGCCCGAGGTGAGGCTAATAGACCTCCATTGCCTCCGGTGCCTCCATGCTTTCCGGTGGGCTGGATATGTTGGATGTCCCCTCCTCCCTTTCTTGGGGGACCGTCAAGTCCGATCTTCTGCACGGGCGGCAGGAACCGATCGAGGAACGCGGTCGAGAAGATCCGGAACGGGTCGAGGGCGTCCAGCTGCTCGATCGCGGCCCGGAACCCATCCTCTGCAGCCTGTCCCGTCGACATGCAGGCCGGGATGGTTTCGTGGAGCAGGGTCTCGTCGGTCCATGGGCCTGACGTGGTGAACGCCCAGCCCTTGGACCATTCGATCCGCATCTGGGCATAGTCACCCGAGTAGTTCTGGAACATCCAGCGTTCCAGATCCCGGAAGTAGTCATTGGCCTTCGGAGTGCCCGGGACGGTCAGGATGTTGAGCCAAACCCCGGTATCCAATTCCGGCCGCCCCGAGATGGGGCGCAGCGGGGAGAGCCGGAGCGAACGCGCGCCGGACACCCCGCATTCCTCGGGATGATCCAGGCCGTTGACCCGCACCTCGATGCACGAGTTCATGGGGTAGTCCCACCGCGCCCGGTAACCATCCCTCAGGGTCACAAGCTGGGCGTAGTACTCGCTGACCACCCGTTGGACATCAGCCCTACGGCACAGGACCAGGAACCCAGTCTCGGCGACCCGGAGCGTTGTCGGCTGGATGTAGAGCATCAGATCCTTCGACCAGCCCCAGAGATCCGTGGAGTTCCCAAGCAAGAGGCCGGCCTTGACGGCGGTGAACTGGGCCTGCCCCAAGGCCGGCGTCAGGAATCCGGAACCGGAGATCACTGTCCCAATAAGGGACGCGATGGCCGGGTCCATGTTGTCCGAGAAGGGGTAGTTGTATGGATTACCAGTTTCCTTCGACTCCCTCGGTTTCTCAGGCGACACCGTCCAGACCTTGAGCCAGGACTCATCGGTGAACGGGAATACGAGGGCCTCGGCCCTGCCGGAGGCGTCGAGGAAACTCGCGAAGGTCCGTCCTGACGAGAAGGCCGGGGCGAAGAGCTCCGAATTGGGGATGTCGGTGAGGCTCTGACAGCGGAGCCGCACGTTGGCCCCAACCCTCAAGGTGGCCTCCACCACAAAGCTGCGGCCGAGGTGCGGACACAGGCTGCTCGCCTCTGGATCGGCCCGATTGATGCGACGCAGCTCATATCGGGACGTCGCCGGGTTCCAGGCCACGACCGTCATCGACACCATGAGATTGGCCAGGGAGCCGAAGGTGTGTCCGGGGAGCACCGGTTCCCCGACCGCCGGGACCGCGGTTCCATGTCCGGCAATGGCCAGGACACCTCCCAGGGTAAGGGCACCCGGCGCGGGAGTCGCCGTCATCCCAAGACCCGCCTTCTCCAATTCCTCCAGCAGCGTCTGCATCAGGATGCCGCACTGCGCCGTGACCGTTGGCGGCGAGACCGTCGTGTCGATCGACATCGCCGTCAGGTGCTCCCGGGTGTCGAGAAGGATGACCTTCGTGTCACAGGTCGTGCCCGGATCGACCAGGATCGGAACCCAGGAGTGGCCACTGCCCCGGGCGCGGATCCGATAGCCGGCGGCAGCGGCCCAGTTGACGATCAGCACCACCTCCTCGGGCGTCTTCGGCACCGCGGTCCAGACCGCATCGAGGACGATTTCCTCGGACCAGTTCTTGAACGCCTGGAGGAAGACAGGAATGGAGCCCGGGAATCCAGGCGGCGGCGAACAGGGGGTAGCCGGGTCGCCGGCCAGGACCCTGTGGACCGGTGTCCACGTGAGCAGTCCCGCTCCCGCAAGGCGGAGGAAGTCGCGACGGCTGGAGGTGATGTCGGCGCGGGCGGCAGGGGGGGTTCGGATCTCGGTAGCCATTGTGAATCACGAGGAAACGACAGGACAGCAACAGCGCAGTCAACCCTCGAGGGAAACAGGGACCGTCGATTGGAAGCCCGCACGCCGCACCGAAGGCACTGCACCACCCACTGTTGCGGAACCCGACGACATCCGGGACCGAAGGTCCTGTACCGGTGGGTTCTGCAGTGCCGTGCAGAACCTGTCCGCTTCCCGTCGGCCAAGCGCTCCGAGGCGTCACATCACCCCACACGCGAGATTCTCCCATCGCCACACCCGGACGTTTCCCATCATCTACCCGATCCGAATCCAACCCCTCGCGGTGTGGGTGCTCCCGTACCCAGTGATGCAGGGCACGGCATCACCCACCGTTCCGGGCTCCGACACAATCCACTCCAGAAACGAAAAAGCCCCCTCCCGACCGGGAGGGGGCTTGAATCGAGCGTGACTGGATTACTGCTTCACGCGGTAGAACTTCGCACCGGTGTCCGCAGGAACCGTGTACGGCGACGCGGCACCCGGGATGTCGCCATAGGGCCCGGCGAGGGTCGCCGACTCCTGGAGGAGGCCACCGTCATAGGTGATGACCGAGCCGTTGATCGTGATCGTGGGATCGACGGCGGTGCCGACGAAGCTGACCCTGTTCATGCCCGCGGTGAAGATCGCACCGACTTCGAGCGGGGTGAGAGCACGCCGCCAGATGCCGAGGTCATCGATATTGCCGGCGCCGGACTCCTGGTACAAGCCGGAGGGATCCTGACCGATGGTGGCCGGGAGTTCGGTGTCGATGTTCTGGGCTGCCGCGGTGGAGGTGCCGTCCTGCTTGAACGCCTTCGCGAGGGAACCGTCGAGGTAGACGGCCACCTGCGACTTGCGATCGAACACGTAGGCAAGGTGATGCCAGCCGCCATCATTGATGCTGCTGACCTCGCCATAGTAGCCGGCGCCCTCGCTGTCCTTGTCGAACAGCGTCACCGCCCAGCCACCATAGTGGACCGGGGCCGGATCGGGCTCCGAGCCGCTCCCGATGCCGTAGCCGTAGGCCGGGGCGAGGGAGATGCCGGGATTGAAGTTCGCGTTCTGGGCCGTGCAGAAGAACGGCAGGTCGCCGCCGATGTAGTCCTGCGGGAGCTTGATCCAGAACGCGATCGTGAAGTTCACGTTCGAGCTGAACTGGAGATCCGGTCGGACACCCAGGGTCACGTACGTGGTGTTGGTGGTCGTCGTCTCACCCGCAGTCGGGGTGGGCTCGCCGAAGTCCGACTTGTAGTCGAGCGAGAGGCCGATCTTGCCGTCGAGGAACCCCGCCACTGTGATGTTGCTGCTGGTGCTGGTCTGACGGATGGCGGTGCCGTTGTTGCCGCGACCCGTGGCATCGACGAGGGATCCGTCGAACGGCAGGTGCAGCACGAGGCCGGGGATGTTCGGCGGTGTGCTCGGGGCCGGAAGGACGAGGATCCGCGCCGCATCGCTCGTGATCGCGCCCGCGCCATTGGACACCTTCACGGTGTAGTTGGCGGCGTCAGCCGGGGTCAGACCGGTGATCGTGTACTTCGCGGAGGTCGCACCGGCGATGTCGACCCCGTTCTTCTGCCACTGGTAGGCCAGCGGAATGGACCCGTAGGCGTTCACCGACAGCGTCGCATTCAGCGTCGTGTAGTTGGTGATCGAGGTCGGCTGGATCGAGATCTTCGGTGCCGTGTTGTTGCCGTAGATCGAGGCGTAGTGGGCAAGAATGGTCTCCTCGGTGAGGGCCGTGTCATAGATGGCCACCTCGTCGATCAGACCGTTGAAGGTGCCGTTGTATGCCGGCGAGTTGCCGAGACGCTTGGAGCCGATCGAGACCGGAGAGGTGGAGGCACGGAGGCCTCCGTTCTCGGCAGGACGTCCGGAGCCGGTGCCCGACAGCTGTCCGTCAACGTAGATCAGGATCTGGGGAGCTTCGGGAACGGACTGGTCGTAGACACCCACGACGTGCTGCCAGGTGCCGTTGGGACCAACCTCGGCCTCTGCGGAATACACGCTGCCGTTGTTGCCGCGGGTCATCAGGCGGTACTTGCCGTTGACGATGTCGAGGGCGAACTGCTCGTTGGCCGTCGTTCCATCGGCACCGGTGCCCTTGGCCACCAGCGAGGTCTCGTCCGCAAGGCCCTCGGGCGCCTTGGCCCAGCACTCGATGGTGAACGAGGCATTGGTGCCCTGGAAGTTGATCGCCGTGCCGCTGAGCTGTCCGACGTAGCTGTTCTCACCGCTGAACAGGACGGCGCGATCGCCGTCGAGCGGCGAGTAGCCCTCCTGGTCGAGGGTGACCTTGGAATACACACCGTTGTTGTAGCCGGCGTAGTCATAGGCGGTGGTCCCGGCCTTCTCGTTCAGGCGCCAGTAGGCGATGGGCGAGCTGGCGATGACGGCGGCCGGGTATTGCTTCGGCGCGGCGAGCACGGTGAGAACCGCAGGGGCGCTGGAGACGGGACCCGCCTCGTTGGAGGCGACACAGGTGTAGCTGGCGCCATTGTTCGCCACGGTTGCGGTCGTGGTGAGGGTCGACGTGGTGGCCCCCTCGATGTTCACGCCGTTGAGCTGCCACTGATAGGTCTGGGGCTTGGTACCACCGGTCTCGACGGAGAGGGTGAAGGATCCCCCGTCAAACCGGGCGATCGAAATGGGCTGCTTGGTGAAGATCGGCTTGGCAACCTCAATGCTGAGCTTGACCGAGTCGGTCACTGAACCGTTCGGGTTGGTCACCGTGACCGAGTAGGTCGGAGTTCCGGGCTGCAGGTCGGTGAGCTTCAGGGACGGACCCGTCTCGCTGAGCGGCTTGCCATCCACGCTCCAGGCGTAGGACAGCGGCTGGGTGCCATCGGCCACCACATTGAGGGTAATGGTGTCGCCCTTGTACAGGGTCGGCCAAGTGGCCCCGAGGAATCCGGTCGGCGAGGAGATCGACTTGGTGATCACAGGCGACACCTTGGCAGCGAGGTAGAGCTGAAGGACCTCGGCCGAGGTGAGAGCCCGGTTCCAGATCGCCGGTTCGTCGATGCCACCTTGGAAGTAGGTGCTCAGACCACCGACGACCTCGTAGGCACCACCCGTCACCGCATCCGCCTGGGCGCCGATCGCCCAACCGTTCTCGGTGATGATCGCGCCATTGGCGGTCTCCAAGGACCCGATCTCTTGGCCATTGCGGAAGAGGGTCCACTTGCCGTTTCCGTAGGTGCCCGCGAGGAACACCCAGTTCCCCAGGTCGCCCTGGGGCATCGGGACCAGCACGGAGTCGTAGTAGTTTGCGCCGTCAGTCACACCGATCTCGTAGTTGTTGGTGTTTCCGTAGCCCGCATTGGCATCGCCACGCGAGAGACGGAGAAACACCTCGGCGTTCTTCCCATCCCATCCGCGGGCGATGATGTTGCGGAAGAAGTTCTTCGCGGTCGGCTTCACCCACGCGGCGAGGGTGATCTCACCGGTGATATCGAGGGCCGCAGAGGTTCCGACGCTGACGTAGCCATTGGCACCGTCGAGGTCGAGGGCCTTGTTGTCGCCACCGAGACCCGCGTAGCCCGGACCGGCCTGACCGGTCAACCCGCCCCATTCCACGAGACCATCCGCCTCGGCCCCGGCGCCGCCGGAGTTCTTCACGGTCGGGAGCGTGGCGGGATCGGGAGGCGTGACCACAGCCTCATCCAGCGGCCAATAGCCGGTCGGATTGTCCGACAGGATGAGGGTCTTGTAGCCGGCGGGATTGGAGCTCGCCGCGGTGAAGTGGGCCTTCACCTGGTCGGCGGTCAGCCCGTAGGAGTAGTGGGCGACTTCGTCGACCCAGCCATCGAAGCCACGGTTGCCGGAGACACCGCCGGCGGAGATGACCGGATAGTCGGTGATTGACCCGTTGAATCCGGTGCCACCCAGGCGGAAGGGCATCTGGAAGTTCGGGGCGATCGCATTGATCTCGGCCGCGGTGAGCACCTTGCTGCCACCGACCTCACCGTTGATGTAAACAACGGTCTGGGCGCCGTCATAGACACAGACCACATGGCTCCACTGGTTCTTCACGGCGTTCAATGCCGGCTTGGACCCGTTGTCGATCGTCCCGACGTAACCCGCGGTGTTGCCCAGACGGAACTGAACCCGTCCCGCGTTGTTGACGTAGATCAGGTAGCCTGAGCGGTTCGAGGCGGCGAAGTCGCCCGAGATGGACGACATCACGGCCATGCCGTTGGCGTCGCTGCCCAGTTCATTGGGTTTGAGCCACAGCTCGATGGAGAATGGGCCGCGCTTGTTGAGGGCCGGGTTGAAGGGGACATCGATCTTCGATCCGCAGTAGCCCGCGGCGACGCCCGGGTTGCTGAGACGGAGACCATTGTTGACGATGCCGGGCTGGCCCTTCTCGGCGTTGGAAATCACCAGACCATCCAGCACGGAACCAAGGGTCGAGGCATTCACGACCTTGTTCTGGGCGGGAGCGGCGGTGGTTTCGTTGAGCTGCCAGTAGGCCACTGGATTCAGGGCCTGCACGGCAGTGGAGTAGTCCGACTGGGCGAGGGCAGTCGACGCCACCAAGGTGGCGAGAATGCCGCCCAGCACCGGACGGGATGTGTGTGTGGTTTTCATTCTAATGGTTGGTTCCGAAGGGACTGCAAAAGCGTTCAAGCGAACAGGGGTCCTGAGGACCCCTGTTGTTGCTGTTCTAGTGTCTCAAGGGGCGCCGGGCGTCCACTTGATCGGCCGGGTGGACCGCTGCTGGAGCCAGGCGATGTCCCGGTTCCGCGGCGACGGCATGTCGGAGGTCCGACCCGTCTTGCCGATCACCAGAGGAGGCATCGTCCGCTGGTCGAGCCACTTCTTGATCTCAGAGTGGCCGTCGGCGAAGGAGAATCCACCGGCACGGTTGTGGTAGGATCCGGGGAGATCCATGGTGAACTTGTAGAGTCCCGGACTGTTCGGCGAGAACCCATCCATGTGGGTCATGAAGTTGCCCCAATTGATCGAATCCTCGCGCTGGTCCATGAAGATCCACGTGTCCACAGGCCCGGGGGAGATGTTCTGATTATTGACCTCGGACAGCTTCAGGTAGATCCGATTGGCCTCGACCACCCCCATTCCACCACCGTCGCCGGCAAACCCCCCGAGAAAGAGGTTCATCGACATCGAACGGACCCGCGCCTTCTTGACCCCGTTGACGGTCACGGAGCTCCGGTCGGCCGGGCAGCGGTAGATCCCGGGCGCTTGGTTGTATTTCCAGAGCGGTCTCTGGGTGATGTCGGCGTTGACGTCCCAGTTCTTGGGATTCGCGGAGAAATCCATCTCCGTCTGGGTCCACGCGTAAGCATTCTGGGGGTCGCGATCGTTACCCGAGTGGCTGGCGTAGACGATGCGGTCCTGGTTGTCCTCGGCGTACATGCGCCAAGCCAGCGTCAGCTGACGATGATTGGACATGCATTGCAGCCCCTGCGCCTTGAGCTTGGCCTTCCCAAGGGCCGGCAGGAGCATGCCCGCGAGGATCGCGATGATCGCGATCACGACAAGCAGCTCGATGAGCGTGAAGCCCTGACGGCCGGAACCTTTGGGCTGGAACGACTTCTGGATAGAATGAGAATCCATAACGTGAACCGCTTGTGACGGGGAATTGACAGAAAACTCCCCCAACACTGCTTTTCCATTACCACAGCGCTGCAAATACTCAAACGGAGAAAATAGGGACGGCAAACGACGGAGAAAAACCGACAAAATCGGGCGGCCTATTCCGGATTCAGGCGCCGCGCGCCAGTTCCCCGGCCGACACCGTCCAGCGGATCCAGTCCCGGCCGAGGTCTGACGGCCAATTCTCCTCGGTGCAGGTCATGAAGACCTGTCCGCCGGACTGGTGGACCTGGTGCAGCAGGGGCAGGAATCCCGCCCGGCGATGGGCGTCGAGCTCGCCCATGACGTCGTCGATCAGCAGCACGGGCGCCGAGCCATGGACCGCCGCAAGGTGCTCCGC
>SYEM01000135.1 GCA_005801385.1 Verrucomicrobiales bacterium
CGTGCAGCTTCTGCATCATCCCGCGGATGCGTGGCTCCCATCGGAGCCGTGCCCAGCCCGACATCATGGCCGAGGCAAAGCGACTGATCGCCGACGGGGTCAAGGAGCTGAACCTGATCTCGCAGGACTCGACCTACTACGGGCTCGACCTGCGTCCGAACCACACGCGGGCGATCTCCTCCCCGGAAAAGTTCACCGCCGCCAGCAACGCCCTCGCGGCCGATGCCACCACACTCTCGTCGCTCCTCCGGGAACTCAACGCGCTCAGGGGTGATTTCTGGATCCGGCTCCTCTACACCCATCCCGCGCACTGGACCGACTCCCTGATCCAGACCCTCGCCGAGTGCCGGAAGGTCGTCCGCTATGTGGACATGCCGCTGCAGCACATCCACGACGACATGCTGGCGCGCATGCGTCGGGAGACCACCGGGGACTACATCCGGGATCTGATCCGACGCATCCGTGCCGGGATTCCAGGCATCGCGCTTCGGACGACCTTCATCGTTGGATTCCCAGGCGAGACCGAGACCTATTTCAAGACGCTGCTCGAGTTCATCCGCGAGACCCGGTTCGAACGGCTCGGGATCTTCGCCTACTCGCAGGAGGACGGGACCATTGCCGGGAAGATGTCGGGGCAGATTCCTCCGGCGAAGCGTCAGAAGCGCCGGGAACTGGCGATGGCCGCACAACACGAGGTCGCACGCGAGGTGGCACAGTCGTTTGTCGGCAGGACGCTCAAGGTGCTTGTCGAGGGTGAGACCTCCCGCGACGCCGCGTCCCTGTCGGGATCCGGATCCTGGGAACATGGACACATCCGCCACGGTGGCGCGAAGGGTCCCGCCGGCGCGGGCAAGGCCCGATACCAGGTGGCCCGCGGAGAGGCGGATGCGCCCGACATCGATTGCCGAGTCTACATCCGTGACGGGAAACTGCCCGTTGGACGCTTCAGCCAGGTGCGGATCATCGGTCACACGGACTATGATCTGCTGGGGGAGCCGATGGAGGGGTGACGCAAGCGGGAGCGGCCGCCGGTTCGCCAGGAGTGTTCGCCCACCTCAACACGGGTACTCCACACCCACGATTGTGAGCAGTGTCTCACCGCCGGGGACCCTCAGTCGGACCCGGTCACCAACGCGCTTCTGCAGGAGCGTCTTCGCCACGGGCGACAGCCAGCTGACCCAGTCCCGATCGAGATCCACCTCGTCCACGCCGACGATGCGGTATCGGACCTCGTTCCCATCAGGATCCCGGGTGGAGACCACGGCGCCAAAACGGATCCGGTCATCTCCTGCGGGAGGGGGCGGGGTTGGGACGGCGGAACGGAGGTAGGCCTGCAGTTCCCGGACCCGATCGAGCCCACGCGGGTCGCCGGGGGTCTCCGAGGCAACGGATCCCACCGCACCGGTGAGCCGTTCCAGTTCCTGCTGCCACGACCGCATCCCGTCAGGGGTGACCAGATTGCGGATGCCCGGGGGAACCCGCGGACGACCCCAACGATTGGACTCGGCCTCCGGCGCGTCGTCATCCTCACGTGTGAACGCCTTGCTCATGGCATCGCGGAACCGGGTCGCAGGCGTGTCACCCATTGCTCAACCCGCCAGCCGGTTCGGAGGCCTAGGGTGTTTCGGGATCCCCGCAGTGTCCACCTCGGGCTGCACTTCCCCAGCCGGTTCGCCCGGCCGGTTCGTTGACCCTCGGCCGGGTGCACCGTACCCTGCCCCCCAATGATTGCAGGAAAGATTGGTGCCAGTGGTGGCAGCGCAGCCTCCCAGCCGAGCTTCCGACTCGGGGACGAGCGGCTGATCAAGCTCACCGCGTCCGCCGGCAACAAGGTGATGTCGCTCCTGACCAAGCAGGGACGTCCCAAGGGCGTCCTCCGGGTCGCCGTGGTCGGCGGTGGCTGCTCCGGACTCCAGTACAAGATGGACCTCCAGGACCAGGCCCAGAACCGCGACATTCTCGTCGAGAGCGCCGGCGTCCGGGTGGTGGTCGATCCCAAGAGTGCGCTCTACGTGACGGGTTCGGAGCTCGACTACGTGGACGCCCTGACGGAGGGCGGCTTCAAGGTGAAGAACCCCAACGCCGCGACGAGTTGCTCGTGCGGCGAGAGCTTCAGCGCCTGAACGCGGTCTTCGGATCGCCCCAGCCCCAGCCTGACACGGGATGGATGCCTTTGCCCTGCTGAACGAGCCCCGACGCCCCTGGGTGGATGTCGACGCCCTCAAGACACGGTTCCTCGAGATCTCCTCCTCGACACACCCCGACCGATTCCACGGCGCCCCAGAGACGGAACGCCTGGCCGCGACCTCCCGGTACAGCGAACTGAACAGCGCCTACGGAATCCTCCGCGAGCCCAAGGACCGTCTCCTCCACCTGCTGGAGCTGGAGACCGGAGGCAAGCCCAGGGATATCCAACGCATTCCCCCCGGCACCATGGACCTCTTCGTCGAGGTCGGTCAGGGCTGTCGGGAAGCCGATGAGTTCCTGAAGGCGAAGAGCGAGGCGACCTCGCCGATGCTGAAGCTGTCCCGGATGCGGGAGGCGATGGGGTGGATCGATCGGTTCCAACAGCTTCAGGGTCGTGTGAACGCCCAGCGGGACCGCCTGATGGAGACCCTCTGCGGACTGAATGCGGCGTGGGATTCCGCCCCTCCTCTCGGCTCACCCGAACGATCCGCAAGCCTTCCCCTGGAAACCCTCGAACAGACCTATCGGTCCTTCAGCTATGTGGATCGGTGGACGGGACAGCTCCAGGAGCGGCTGGTCCAGTTTGCGATGTGATCGGGCCGGGATGAACCCGGCGACTCAGTCGTTCTTCACCGACATCGTCCGGCGGGGGCTGAGGCGGATCAGGTCCATCAGAATGCGCTCGGCCTCATTGAGCTGGGGATCCACCGGCAGCGGTGCGGGCGCATCCGCATCGTCGTCCTCCCCGGCGATTCCAGCCTCCGCCTTGGGAAGTTCCTCCTCGACCACCGGGGCCGCGGTCTTGGTCAGCGAGGCGGAATTGGTCATGGCTGGAGGAAGACCCGGCTGATCGGCCACCTTGAGGGTGATCTCCCACATCTTCGGCAGGCTCGATTTCCGGGCGGCCTGCTCCTTCTTCCGCGCCTCCGCTCGGGCCTTGTTCTCAGAGATCTCCTTGCGGCGGGCGGCCTCGTTGAGGGAGACCGTCTTGTCCTCCTTGATCTTGCGGTACCGGTCCGCGTCCTCGCGGACATAGTCGAAGTCCCGATCCTGGACCACCCGATCCTCGGAACGTTTCCGGAGATCCGGCACCATCCGGCTGATGTCCCCGTCCTTCGAGAACTTGGAGGACTCGATGGTGTCCCACGACAGGGCGTTCTCGAGGGAGGATTCCCCGACGTCCATGTGGTTCTCGATACTCGGCAGGATGATGTCGGGAACAACACCCTTGAGCTGGGTGCTGGAGCCGTTGGGCCTGTAGAACTTCCGGATGGTGACCTTGGCGGCCCCGGCATCCTTGAGACCGTTGAGCAGCGAGCCGAGCTCCTGCACCGTCTGGACCGTGCCCTTCCCGTGCGTCGAGGAGTCGCCGACGATCACCGCGCGGTCATGATCCTGGAGCGCACCCGCGAGGATCTCGCTCGCGCTGGCGCTGAAGCGGCTGGTCAGGACGACCATGGGACCATCGTAGGCCGGCTGATCCTCCGGGGAGGAATCCACATTCACCCGGCCGTCGAAGTTGCGGACCTGGACCACCGGACCCGACTTGATGAAGAGACCGGTGAGGTTGATGGCCTCCTCGAGGGAACCGCCGCCGTTGCGACGGAGATCGAGCACGATCCCCTCGGCGCCCTCCGACGCAAGCTTCTTCACCAGACGGGACACATCCCCGGTGGTGGTCTTGCCGGATCCACGCCGGCCCCCGACGGGGAAGTTCGCGTAGAAGGACGGCAGGTCGATGACCCCGATCCGGTTGGTCTTTCCGTCGCGGGTAAGCTCGATGAGCTTCGCCTTCGCCTCCGAGTCCTCGAGCTTCACCTCGTCGCGGACCAGCGAGACGATCTTGCGGACCGAGAGGTCAGCCCCGGCTGGGATGATCTCGAGTCGGACCTTGGTGCCCTTCGGACCCCGGATCTGTTCGACGACCTTCGAGAGCTTCTCGTCGCGGACGTCGACAAAATCCCCATCGCCCTGCGCCACGCTGACGATCCGGTCGTTGACCTTGATCTGCTTGCTCATCTCCGCAGGAGCCCCGGCCACGAGGGACCGGATGACCGTATACCCGTCGTCGCTCTGCAGGGTCGCCCCGATGCCGAAGAGCGACAGGTTCATGTTGATCGAGAAGCTGTCCAGCTGCTGCTTGCCGAAGTAGTCGGTATGCGGGTCATAGGCATGTCCCAAGGCACTGAGGTAGAACTGCAGGACCTCATCCGCGTCGAACTGCTTCACGTTCCGAAGCGTCCGGTTGTAGCGGCGCATCAGCTTCTTCACGATCTCGTCGTGGGTGTCGGCCGCCAGGCGGGCATCCACCTTGGCCACGACCTTGTCTGCCAGGACCTTGGTGGAGGCATTCTTCCCCTTGCCCTGTTTGGCCTCCTCGTATTGCGCCTTGGCGAACGCGGTCAGCTCCGCCGATTTCTCGGGGCTGAACTTGTTCGTGAGATACCGGGTCAGCTGGTCCCAGTTGCCGGAAAGGACGTTGGTGCGGAACCGCGCCAACAGCTCCTCCCGATCCCCCACCGTGAGCTTCTCCGCGAGGTATTCGGAGCGCACCCGGTCCCGCCACAGCTTCCGCGCCTCCTCGAGATCCTTCGGCCGGGCGCCCTCCTTGCGATCGAGAAGGAATTTCTCATCGGTCTCGAAGGTGAACTTGTTGGTCTTCAGGTATTCCGTGACGCAGGCGTACTGCTGGTCGAACCGCTCCATGAAACGGTTGAAGATATCGTAGGCCGGCTGGACGTTCCCGTACTGGACCGTGAGCGTGTCGAGCTCGGTCCGGAGCGGAGCAAAGGTGTCGTAGTCCGGCTGCAGGAAATAGACCCTCTGGGGATCCAGGACCTCGAGATAGCGGTCGAAGAACTTGCCCGAGATCGTGTCGTCGAACCGATTGCGGGTGTAGTGGGTCCGCTGGAGCGCCCAGGCGAACGTCTTGGCCACCTGGCCGAACTCCTCTTTCGGCTGGAGGGTCACCGAATTGGTGTACTTGGACGAGAGCAGCGCGGTGGTCTCCCCGTTGGGACTCACGGGGACCCCTGGGGTCGGATCCGCTGCTCGGATCCAGAGCGGCAGGAGGGCAATGAGGAGGAGTGCTCTCAGGTACATGAAGGGACTATGGTTCCGAATCGTCAGGATGCCAGCGGGGAAGCGGCCTTCCCATCAGGAAAACCCCCGGGAGGGACTGGGCGAGTTCCCTAGCCGGGCACCCCAGGCCGAACGCCGGATTCCCTTTCGAGGGCCCCACCAGGGTGGAGGACGAAACAGGGGTGAAGGCTGGGAACAGACACCCCTGCCGTCACCCCTGACAGCCAAGACCTCCGCCTGGTGCCATTCCTTAGCGCAGGAATGCCTCGTGCAGACCGCCGTCCACCGTGATGACCTGTCCGGTCGTCTTGCTCAGCCGATTGCTGACGAGGAGGAAGTACGCCTCCGCCTGGTCGGCCGGCGTGATCGGGGACTTGGTGAGGGTCCGATCCGCATAGAACTGCGCCAGCTTGCGCACCAGTGATTCGGTCGCCTCATCGTCCGTGTACGGGATCTGATACTTCGCGAGGGAACCGATCACCCGATCCCTCGGGAACATCGCCGAGCCCTGCACCACCGTGGCCGGTGCCACACCGTTCACCCGCACCAACGGGGCCAGTTCGATGGCCATCTCACGGACCAGGTGGTTGGCGGCCGCCTTGGAGGTGTCATAGGCCACGCTGCCCTTCTTGGCTACGACCGCATTGGCCGAGGTCGTGAGCACCAGATTACCGCGGAGCCCCTGCTCCTTCCAGGTCCGGGCCGCCTCGTCCCCGACGATGTAGCTGCCGGTCACGTTGACCGAGAAGGTGACCGCCCACTTGTCGTCCGGAATGTGCCCGGTCGTGTCGCTCGGCCAGAACACGCCGGCGGTGACACAGATGGAGTCGAATCCACCATAGGCCAGTGCCACCTGGTCGAGCATCGCCCGGACACTGCCGCGGTCGGTGATGTTGCACGCGAGGCCGATCGCCGGTCCGCAACCACTGATCCCGGTCCCCGCCACACCGATTCCCTGGCCCAGCTTCGCCGTGATCTCCGAGGCCGTGGCCTCGGCGGTCTCCAGCTTCATGTCGACACAGACGATCTGCGCGCCCTCCTTCGACAGCCGAAGCGCGGTCTCGCGCCCGATGCCGGATCCGGCCCCGATGATCACGATGACCTGACGGGCGAGTTCCTTCTCGGGCGGCATGCGACGGAGCTTCGCCTCCTCGAGGAGCCAGTACTCGATGTCGAACGCCTCCTGGGCCGGCAACGCGATGTAGCGGTCCATCGCCTCGGCACCGCGCATGACCTCCACGGCGCAGTTGTAGAACTCGGCCGTGACCCGGCTCTCGGACTTGTCCTTGCCCCACGCGACCATGCCCAGGCCCGGGATGAGGACCACGGTCGGGTTCGGATCCCGCATCGCCGGCGAGTTCGACCGCTTGCAGGCATCGTAATAGGCCGCGTAGTCCTTCCGATACTGGGTGAGTCCGGAAGCCAGCTTGGATTTGAGGTCGGCGACCGACTCCGTCTGCGGGTTCCAGTCGACGTAGAGCGGCTTGATCTTGGTCCGGAGGAAGTGGTCGGGGCAGCTGGTCCCAAGCTCGGCGAGCCGGGCCGCATCCTTGGAATTCACGAACCGGAGGATTTTCTCGTCGTCCTGCACCGTGCCGATGAGGCGGCGCTGCTGGCTCACCTGGCCACGAAGCCACGGAAGGATGGCGGCGAACGCCTCCTGGCGCTTTTCCGGAGCGAGCGACTGCACCCGCGGCCCGCCGAAGGCGGTGGCATGCCCACCCTTGGCCTCGTAGCGGGACTCGAGATAGACCGAGGCCTTCTCGATGTAGTCGAGGGTCCGATGGTAGCACTCCTGGTCGTCATCGGCCCACGAGATGAACCCATGCTGGCCCATCATGATGGCCTTGGCCTTGGGATTCCGGCGGCAGATCTCCTGCATCGCCAGGCCCAGCTCGAATCCAGGCCGCATCCACGGCACGTAGTCCATCTCCTCGCCGAAGATCTCGCGGGTGAGCTCCTGGCAGCGGGAGGTCGCCGCGATCGCGATGATCGCGTTGGGGTGCATGTGGTCGACGAACCGCGCCGGGATGAAGCTGTGCAGCGGGGTGTCGATCGAGCTGGCCCTGGGGTTGAGGTTGAAGGTGGTGTGCGTGTACATGCCCACCATGTCATCCTCGGCCGGGGACTTGAGCCCCTTGTCGGCCCGAGCCTGGTAGAGCGGCTGCAGGGCGATCAGCTTGTCCTGATAGAGCGACGAGAAGTTCTCCCGGGTGCTGGTCCGGAGATCGCCACCGGATCCCTTGACCCAGAGCACCTCGACCTCCCCGCCGGTCAGGGGGTCCTTCTCGCGGATCTTCGACGAGGTGTTGCCGCCCCCGGTGTTCGTGATGCGCTGGTCGCGCCCCAGGCAGTTCGAGCGGTAGACCAGACGGTCGACACCCTTGAGGGCGGCGGCTTCGGCATCCTTCCAGAGATCAGAGACAAACCGGTAGTTCTTGGCGGCCATAGAGGACGGACAAATTCCCCGACCGGGCCGCACCGGTGCAATGGTTTTCCTCGGGATGGAACGACCCCGGACCTCGGATCGACCGGGCAACTCCGTCCCCACCCGACGCCCTCCATCAGCGGATGCCCCAGAAGAACAGGATGGCCATCGCCGTCGGCATCAGCGCGCCGAGGAAGAGTCCCAACGGGCTGATCCCCTCGCCCGCGAACACCTTCGATCCCTGGAGAATCCCCGCACCGGCCGGATTGGGGGCATTGGCGATGACCGTGAGTCCACCCCCCGTCACCGCGCCGGACACCAGCGCGTACTTGAGCTCCGGCGAGATCCCTTCCACAAGCGATCCGAGATAGGTCAGGGCCGCGTTGTCGGTGATGGCGGTCAGCGCCGTCGCCCCGAAATACAGTCCGCCGCCGTCGAGTCCCGAGATGAGCGGCCGGAGCCACCAGGTTTGAAGGGAGCCGAGCGTGACGAGTCCCGACAGGAAGAACCCCACCAGCAACCCCTCGCGGAGCTTCAGCTCATCCTGGAACTCCCGCGTGGCCGTGACGAAGCCCAGGAAGATCATCAGGACACCGAACAGGACGTCCGGGTGATGGGCGAAGGCAACGACCAGGCCGAGGAAGCCAACGTGGGTGGCGGTGAGCCACCACGGCAGCCGATCCCGCCGCTCGGACAAAGGGTCAATCGTCGACAGTTCCCGCCGGAAGATCGCAGCGACAATCGCGGTCGACACAATGCAGCTCGCCGCGGCCCGCCATCCGAAGGTCGAGATCATGAATCCTGTGTCCCAGTTCCACTTCGATGCGACCATCAGGACCGGTGGCGCCGCGAAATGGGTCAGCGTCCCACCGATCGAGATGTTCACGAACAGCAGTCCCAACGTCGCGTAGGCAAGTCGAGGACTGATGCCGCGGTCGAAGTAGCGCTGCTTGAGGAGGATCGCCAATAGGGTCATGGCGGCCGGTTCCGTGATGAACGAGCCCAGGAGCCCACCGAAGGACAGAGCCGCCACATAGAACGCCAAGCTCTCCCCCAGCGGGAGCATCCGGGCGATGAGGCTGATCGCCGATTCCGCGAGCCGAACCACCGGCCGGGTCGCGGCCACCACCATCACGGCCAGGACAAACTTGGGCTCCCGGAAATCGAGACCGTCGATGTACTCAACCGCCCCATGGATCGAGCCCCGCAGGATGGCCAGCCCTCCGAACAGGGCCGCCGCCCAGAGTCCAAACACGACCTCGGTCTCGGCGAGAAAGTGCAGGACATTCTCCTGGAACGACCCCTCGGGATACCGATGGGCCCACTTCGCGAAGCGCTTCACCGCGAAGGTGTGCAGCACGGCCAGGCCGAACAGCGTCGAGGCCAGCAGTTCCTGGGTCGTGGCGGTCATGGGAAGAGTCTCAGGCGGACGCCTCAGCTTCCGTGAACCCGGACCCCACCGCAACCCATCCGTCCCGCCTCGCCTCTCCCTCCAAGTCCCGGCTCACTTCGCCTCAACCACCACATCCTTGAGATTGTCGCGCGTGTTGCGGTCGATCCGATAGTGGAACGGATCGACGCCCACGAACGCCGGCGCCTCGTCGGCCACCCAGCGGATCTCCTGGCTGCCGGACTTCAGGGGGCGTCGTTCCAGGGACAGGATCGAGTCGCGTCCGAAGCCCTTCTCTCCAGGCCGGATCCGGAAGGCACCGATCTCGAACACCTCGTCGAGCGACGCCTCCTTCTCCTCGCCCTGCCCATCGGCATAGAGCTTCTTCGCCTCCACCGTCAGCACCACGTCATAGCGCCCATCCTCCCGCTTCGAGGCCCGGGCGGCGGTGGCATTGAGGTCGTACAGGGTGATCCGCTCGAACAGGTCCGTGATGAGTGCCTCATGGGCAGGCCCCGCCTCCTCGCGGAGGATACGGAGGAAGTCGAGCGCGTCGGGGTATGGAGCCGACTTGAAGGCAAACTCCTTCAGCAGACGGCGGAGGCTCCGGTTCACCGTCTCCTCCCCCAGCGCCTCCTTGAGCCACCACATCACCAAGGCACCCTTGTTGTAGTGGATGTAGGCCTGGTCCTCCACGCGGGCCAACGGGGTCTCCTCCACCGATTCCGAACCCCGCGCCCGCAGGTAGGTATCGAGCTCCTCCTTCAGGAACTTCCGGATCTGCTCCCGGCCATAGAGCTTCTCCATCACCAGGAGCGCCGAGTACTGGGCGAAGGTCTCCGACAGAAGCGTCGATCCCTGCTTGTCGGCCCCGATCACCTGGTGGGCCCACCACTGGTGCGCGATCTCATGGGCCGTTACAAAGGTCACCTGGTCGATCTTCCGATCCCCCTCGGTGTCGTCGAGGTCCTGGATGAACCCGATCGCCTCCGAGTATGGCACTGTGTTGGCAAAGGACTGCGCGAACGTGGCGTAGGCGGGGAACTCGAGGATCCGGAACTGGTCGAACTGATAGGGGGAGAGTCGCTCGTTGAACACCTCCAGCGAGGCCTTCATCGCCGCGAGCATCCGCGGCACGTTGTTCGTGTGGGGCGGGTGATGATAGACGGCCAGCTGGACCGGTGCTCTTCCGGGAGGGGTCCAGGTCTCCGACCGCACCGCATAGCGCCCGGACTGGATCGAGAAGAAGTTCTGGATGGGCACGTCGTTGCGGAAGACCCGGGTTCGGCGTCCGTCCCGGACCTCCTCCCGGTCCAGCCTCCCCGGCGCGATCGGGACCTGGTTGGCATCGGTCGTGACCGTGAGCACCGCCGTGACCCAGTCGCTGTCGTGTCGGAGATAGTGGTGGGCGTTGGCCGACCGGTCCTCGAGGGCGGGCGGACGCAGCTCCGGCGGGAGTCCGTGCTTCCTCCGCTGGGACCGACCCTGGAGGAATCCCGCGCGTGTGACGCCCAGGGTCGGTGCGATGCCGGAGTTGTTGAGGAACGTCCCGTTGTCCACGAGGGCGGTCTGGGGCGTGGTGTTCATGAAGCCGCGCTGCTCCAGGACCGTCTCGAAGCGGAGCTCCCACCTCTCCCCCGGCTTCATGGGCGGATCCAGCTTCAGGATCCGATGCCCGAACCGCGGCATCTCCTCCTGGAGCCGGCCGCCTTCGATCTCGAGACGCCGGATCTGCAGCTCTTCGGGGGTATCGACATGCAGGACCTCCACCGGCACGTCGTTCCGGTTCTCGATCTGGTACCGCCCGACGGTGACGGCCCGGATTTCCGAGGGGTGCAGATCCACAGCGAGCTCGACGTGCCGGATCGTGGGCTGCGGCACCTTCTCGAACGGCAGCAGGATCCGCTCCGCCTCGGCGGCCAACTTCTCGGCCTCGGTCGAGGGGCGATAGGTGTTCCGGATGTTGGTGTTGAGAAAGATCCACGCACCCAGGCCGACCCAGAGCGCGACCGCCACACCCAGGATCCCGGCCGTGGCCCCACGGAGGCGGCCCGGGGCCCGCTGCATCTGCGGACGCCATCGGAGGTCGACACCCCGGATGCGCAGGACGTGGACCAGCACCAACAACACCACGCACACGCTGCTCCAATAAGCCTGTTGCCAGGCAGGTCCGATCCAGAAGTGGCCCATGCCGTTCATGTCCGACAACGGAACGCGGGCCGTCTCCCCGAAGTTGTAGAGCTTGTGCTGGAATCCGAGGGTGCCCAGAGACGCCTCGGCCACCAGGTAGACCAGCATCACCGCCCAGCCCATCGGCTTGGTTGGAACCAGTGACTGGACCGTCACCGAGAGCACCGCAATCTGCGTCATGCTGATCCAGGTCGGCAGCACGAACCAAAGGAGGTAGGCCGTCCACTCGAACCGATGGTATCCGTGGTAGATCTGGAAGCCGACGCCCGCGACCACGGCCACCCCGAACGTCGCCAGCAGGACGAGGGCGATGGCGAGGACCTTCGGGAGGAGGAAGGCCCAGTTCGGCGCCGGACAGGCGTCGACGATCTCGTGGATCCGGGCCTCCCGGTCGCGCCAGACCAGCTCGCCGCCGTAGTAGACCGCGATGATGAGCGGAAAGAGGGTGAAGGCCCCGATCAGGGCCTCAACCACCGCCCGGGTGACCGGCAGGGAGGGCGTGCCCCGGAAGTCCACCACGCCGCTCATCCCTCCGACGGAATTGAAAACCCCGAGGGCCATGAGGACGAAGAACGCCGGGCTCCGGAACACGAAAGCGAGGTCGAACCGGGTCAGGGCCAGGAACTGGCCCCATCCGGGGGTCCGCCCGGCCCCGGATGCCGCGGCGATCGGTGTCGGGATGGACCTGGGCTGCGGAACGGGCACGGTCTCGGCGTTGGCGACGGCTTCCGGACCCCGCCGTCCCCGCGCCTCAACCCGGAAGATCCGGAGCGAGGCCGCCACGGCGGCTGCACCAACCGCCAGCCACAGCAGGCGGTTCTGCAGCAGGAGTCCATCGAGCGGCGGCAGCAGCCGGTTCCGGTCCGCCACCGTCCAGTACCGGGTGCTCTTGGCGAATGCCGCCAGTCCGAACGGATCCATGAGCACCGACAGCGTCTCGTTCCGGTCGTCCACCCGCAGAAGGATCCGGCTCACGGTGTAGGCGACGAGGAAGCCGATCAGGCCCACATACGTCCACATCATCGACCGCGTCGCCGTCGCAAGGGCGAAGAAGCACCCCCCAATCGCGAGCTGCGTGGGGATCCCGAACACCAGGACGGCGTAGGCGTAGTGCGAGAGGATGAGAGGCCCGATCTTCTCGGGGTCCTGCCAGGGCATGAGACTCCCGACGAGGATCCCGAGCGGGATGGCGAGACAGACCACGGCGGAGACAAGGCTCGCCCCGATGAAGCGGCCGACCAGGTAGTCCGCCTTGCGCAGCCGGGTGGATCGGATCAGCGGGGCGAAGCCGGTCTCGTCATCACGAACGACCGCGTTCGCCACGAAGGCGGTGATCACGAACAGGGCGAAGAGGTTCATGATCGCGACCGTCTGCACGATCGCGGCCGGGGCGTTCTTGAGGACGTTGCCCCCACTCCCGATCTGGATCTCGTCGAGCGTGGTGGCCCCGAACGTGAGCAGGAAGAACAGGGCGAACGACACCAGGAACAACGGCGACCGCACCTGGTGGCGGAGTTCGAAGCGGACCAGTTCGCGGAGCATCATGGCGGGCCTTCAGGCGATGGGTTTGCGCCGGGACGCCAGCGTGGCGAAGTAGAGGTCCTCGAGAGACCCCTCGATCGGCTCGAACCCGTCGTCCGGACTCGATTCTGAAAGCACATGGATCACGGTGCGCCCGGCCCGGAACCGATGGGTGATCACCTCATGCGACTGCCGCCACCGCGCTAGGTCGGCGTTGTCGATCTCCCGTCGCCACACCCGGCCCGCAAGGGTCTTCACCAGCTCGTTGGGGGAACCCTGCAGGACGATCTCGCCCGCGTGGATGATCGCCATCCGCGGACACAGGTCCGCGACATCGTCAACGATGTGGGTCGACAGGATCACGACCACGTTCTGACCGATCTCAGCGAGCAGGTTGTTGAACCGGTTGCGCTCCTCGGGATCGAGGCCAGCCGTGGGTTCATCAACAATCACAAGCCGTGGCGACCCGATGAGGGCTTGGGCGATCCCGAACCGCTGCCGCATGCCACCCGAGTAGCCGGCCACGGGACGCTTGCGGACCTCCCAGAGGTTCACCTGCTGGAGGAGCCGCTCCACAATCTCCCGCCGCTCACCCCGCTGGCCCACGCCCTTGAGCACCGCGAGGTGGTCGAGGAGATCCACCGCCGACACCCGGGGATAGACCCCGAAGTCCTGAGGCAGGTAGCCCAGCGTCGACCGAAGCACCTCCGGCCGGGCCAGCACGTCGATCTCCCCGAAAAGGATGCTCCCCGAGGTCGGCGTCTGCAGCGTCGCCACGCAGCGCATCAGGGTCGACTTTCCCGCCCCGTTCGGCCCCAGCAGCCCGAACATGCCGGTCGGGATCTCAAGACTCGTCTCGGACAGAGCGCGGACTCCTGACGGATAGACGTGGGTGACGCAGTCGAGGACCAACGCCGGGGGTCCTGAGGGGGGAGGAGGCAAGGGCATTGCAGAGGGTGGACTGGAGATCATGGAGGGTCGGAAACTGGGTTCTGAGGTGGTGTCACCACGACGGATGGGATGCGGCAGAGATCGCGTCCAGGATCTGACACTCGATCTCCGCTCCGGGAATCACAGGGCGGCCAGTCGAACGACACCGGTCCCCTCGGAACGCCAACCAGCGTCCTGAGCGCACTCGGATGCAGGCCGAAAACCGGCCTGCGGGTGTCGTCCAGACTGTCATTCTGCCCCCCTGTGATTCCCGGAGCCGATGACCTCACCGGCAACAACACAGGAACCTTGGGTCGGGTTTCAGGTTTTCTGCGAGGCTCCCCTCACCCCAGGGGCATCCTCGTCGCTGGCGTCGACATCCCACCGAGCGAGGAGCCACGACGGCACGATCAGGGTCGTGATCATCAGGCACAGGAGGAAGTTCTGGAACACCGTCGGCACCAGGACGACTCCCCGGCGCTCCACGAACTCCGAGCCGAAGAGACCCACAAGGAGGCAGACCACCACATACTGGACCGTCCTGGAATAGGCCCGATTCCGCAGCGCCAGCTCGCGCTCGTCGATCTGATTCTCCGGTGCGTTCGCGACGAAGCTGTAGGTGCTCACGAACACAAGGATGGAGAGGATTGTTCCACCCAGCAGGCAGAGGCTAAGGACCACAAGGAGCCCCGGACGATCCTCCCAGAGGAAGAACTTCCCGAGGAACCAGCACCACAGACCCACAATGGCGAGGGTCGAGAGCTTCAGGGTGGTCATAGGCGAGAACCGGAAGTAGTGGGCAGGGAGTTTCATGAGGAGAGTGTCGAGGGAGGACCAAGGTCGGAGACCTCGAGGTCGGTTTCCGAGGCGCGGCCGCGGGCGAGGATCCAGATCGGCACCAGCAAGGTCGTCATCAGCAGGCTGTGGCAGAAATAGCCCAGTCCAAGGGATTCAGCGGGGAGACCCAGTTGATCCGCCAGCACGCTCGCCCCGGATCCGAAGCAGAGACTGAACAGCACGTAGTGGAGCGTCGCGGACCTGGCCTGATCCCGGAGCATCCGCTCCCGCTCATCAATCTGCCGGACCGCCGCATTAGCCAGAAATCCATAGGTACTGAAGAACGCGACCACCCACGCCACGACCGCTGCCACGAGCACCCCTTTCAGAACCATCCGGGCCACGGGCCAATCGGGAAGGAACCGATTCACGAACCCCGCCCACATGCCGAGGATCGCGAAGCCGGCGATCCACTGGACAGCCCAGGCTGGCAGGCGTTGGGGCATTACTTCGCACGAGAGGAACCGCCCCATCTCCAGGATCCATCGGACACACCAGGCGGGAAGCCGGAGGGGGCTGAGCCCCTGCAGGGGTTTCTTGGAAGGAGTTGGCTTCATGTCGCGGCCGGTGCGGGAAGGATCCCCGCGTTGAGGGATGTCGGAACGGAAAGCGGACTGACAGCCGGAGGGCGCACCGCCACAGAGGCCAGCTGGGACGACAACGACGGGAACGGGTCCAGTGAGAACAGCGCCTCGACGGGAACCTCGAACACCCGGGCCAGCCGCAGCGCCAGCTCGACGCTCGGGTTGTAGTCGCCCCGCTCCAGGAAGCCGATGGTCTGCGGGTTCACATCCACCCGCTCGGCCAGCTCCTTGCGGCTCAGGCCCCGCTCCGTTCGATACAAATTCAGTCGATTGTGGATCATGGGCGCGTCGATTCTGTTGTTATTGAGTTCTCGTTTGTTGTGTTTCCGCAACTTTTACTTTTTGGTTTTCACTCCCACTGTCTCCCTTCAGGGACACTTCCGGGACATACCGATGGTCTTGAGGGCATCCGTGTGGCGATGCTCGGGACTTCGTGGACGGCCGAACGACGCCATGAGGTCCCGGGGCAGCCGGCCCCGGGCACCGGCATCGTGGAGGCACCCGATTCGGTCATGACGTCTGATCCCAGCCAGCCCGCCCCTCAAGCCACCGATCCGAAGCCCACCCCGACTCCCGCACCTCCGGGAGGATCGGAGGTGCCGCGACCGCGTCGACGCCCCCGTTATTCCGGACGGAACCCGCGTCGGTTCGAGGAGCGCTACAAGGAGCACGACCCGACGCGATACTTGGCCGATGCGGCGAAGATCGAGGCCTCCGGGAAGACGCTCGCCGGGAGCCATCGACCGATCCTCGTGGAGGAGATCCTCGGCGTGCTGGATCCGAAACCCGGTGAGACGGCGGTGGACTGCACCCTCGGATACGGCGGCCATGCGCGCCGGCTGCTGGAGCGGGTCACTGCGGGTGATGCACCTGGACGGTTGCTCGGATTGGATGTGGATCCCATCGAACTCCCGAAGACCGAGTCGCGCCTCCGGGCTCTGGGCTTTGGCGACACGGCGTTCGTGGCCCGTCGATCCAACTACGCCGGAATGGCCAAGGTCCTGGGTGAACTCGGATGGGGCACCGCCGACGTGATCCTCGCCGACCTCGGTGTCAGCTCGATGCAGCTCGACGATCCGCAGCGGGGGTTCACCTACAAACAGGATGGCCCCCTGGACCTGCGGATGAATCCGCAACGATCCCCGTCCGCCGCCCAATGGCTCGCCACCGTGGGCGAAGCCGACCTCCAGGGTGCCCTGCAGTCGGGTGCCGACGAACCGCACGCCGCCGTGCTGGCCCGGGGTCTGGTACGGGCCCGCGCCGTGGAACCCATCACGCGGACCCGCCAGCTGGCCGAACTGATCCGCAGCCTGCTGCCCGAGCGGTCGAAGGAGGACCAGGACCTGTCGGTGCGCCGGGTCTTCCAGGCGATCCGGATCGTCGTGAACGATGAGTTCGGGGGGCTCGATGCCTGGCTGCGTCTCCTGCCCGGATGTCTGGGGCCGGGCGGACGCGTGGCGGTCCTGACCTTCCACAGCGGCGAGGACCGCCGGGTGAAGCAGGCGTTCCGGGTGGGCTTGGACCAAGGGATCTACAGCGCGATCGCCGACGAGGTGATCCGGGCCGGGCCGGAGGAGCAGCGCGCCAATCCCCGTTCGAGCTCCGCAAAGCTGCGCTGGGCGGTACGGGCAGCAGGAAACAGTTGAGTGTGGCGGGTCGAGAGTTGAGAGCGAAGGCGCCTCCCCGACCGGTCCCGAGGCTAATCGATCCGCATGCCAGCCCAGGTCGTCCAACCGCCTACCCTTCCCCAGTCTGCCATTTCGCCCCGTCCTTACGCGGTGGTGCCAAGCATCTCCACGCAGGCTTTTCACCCGTCATGGCATATCCCGGCTGGAGCGCCGGGTGGACCAGCGGCTCCACGGGTGGGTGCTGTCGCACCCAGTGCCGCAGGGCACTGCGGCCCCCACCCACCTGGATATCACCACCGGATAAAACCCTGGGTCGTTGAGGACCGGGCCGGGTCCAGGTTCAGTACATGGGTGGCAGGGTTGGTTCAGAACATGGGTAAC
>SYEM01000136.1 GCA_005801385.1 Verrucomicrobiales bacterium
CCCCGTTGGCGAACGGCAGCGTCACCGAATCCGCCGCCCAGGCGGTCCAGCCGGTCACGGTGAGAGCCGCGGAGGCCCCGAGACCGAGGAACCCCCGGCGTGAGACTCCAGGGCGTCGACGGCGGGGAAGAGACTCGTTCATGGCAGGGTCACAGGTTCCGGGATCAGCTCCAGACAGCGCCAACACGAAGGTCCTTCAACAGAAGGGTCCCGAGATCGGCATCACTTCGAACGCTAAGGAATCGGATGCCGCGCGCCGAACAAAATTCCCGGAGACGCGCCACATGACGTTCCAGCCCCTCCTGGTAGGCCTTCAGCCGATACCGGCCAAAGGTCACATCGACCTCCTGTCCGGTCTCGGAGTCGACGAGCCGGAGATCGCCGAACTGGGTTGGATCACGTTCCTCGGGCGACAGGATCTGCAGGGCGACGACCTCGAACCCACGGCCCACCAGGGCGGTGAGTCCCTCCTCGAAGCCTGAGGCGTCGAGGAAGTCGCTGAGCACGACCGCCAACCCGGCCTGACGCGCCTCGAGCGCGCCCCGACGCAGGACAGCATTCAGGTCGGCCCGTCCCCCGGGGACGACGGCGCCCAGGTTGTGGAAGAACCCGAGGCACGACTGCTTTCCCCGCACGAGCCGGAGTGCGCGCCTCTGGGCGGCCACCAGCGGATCCGTCACGGCGGGAAAGACCTCGACCGACACGCGGTCGAATCCGCAGAGCCCGATGTATCCCACCGCCGCTGCGATCCGTCGGGCCAGGGTGAACTTCGTGGGGGTGCCGAAGTTCATGCTCTCGCTGGCGTCCAGGAAGAGGCGGACAGGCAGCTCCCGGTCCTCCTCGTAGAGCTTCAGGAACAGCCGATCCAGACGTCCGAGGAGGTTCCAGTCGAGATACCGGAGATCGTCGCCCACCACATAGCTGCGGTGGTCGGCAAACTCGACGCTGAGCCCCCGGGCGCGGCTGCGGCGTTCACCCCTGAGGCTGCTCCTGGCCCGACGTGCCGTCAAAAGCTGGATCTGCTCCAGCTTCCTCAGGAGTTCGGGTTGGAGGAGATCGCTCATGGTGCGGGGAGCGAAGCGTCACCGAGGACGGGTTCGAGACAAGCGGCGATTTCGAACGCGGCGATGTGGGGAGGGAGGAGACTCACACGGGGACGCGGGGACACGGAGGAGTGAGGGATGGATTGGGGAAACTGCGGGATAAAGTCCCGCTCGTCCCCATCTCGATGTTCTGGACGTCGCAGTCCTGTGAAGACAGATGGGGTCCTTCAACGCCCTGAGGAACCCGACGTATCCTGCAGGTCGGTTCGGGACTCGCGGGTTCAGATGGGGACCTGAGGGACCAGTTGCTACCGAGAACGGGCACTGCGGCACCCACCCAGGCGCCCAGGCCACCCCTTGGCAGGGGCTCCTCAAGGGTATTTTCAAAATTCCGCTCCCCACTCTCTCCCTCCGCGTCTCCGCGTCACCGTGTGAGTCCCCTCCTCCTCCGCGTGTCACAGCACCGGCGCAAGGGCGGAGCACACCGCGTCGACGGTCACGGACTCCATCAGCCTCCGGATCTCGTCCGGACTCCCGGCGATGGGGCGTCCGTCGTACCGGTAGAACTCCAGGTTCCGACCCGCCACCGCGGGATTCGGGATGAGCGTCCAGTCCTCCCGGAGCGGCAGGATGCAGGGATTGACCGTCGGGGTCTCGATCACGAACTGATGCGGCACCGACATCGCCGCAGCCAGATGCATGAACACGGTGTCGACGCTCAGAAACGCCTGGGCCGATCCGAGCAATGCCGCAGCATGCCGCAGCGAGGGCGCCTCCGGGAAATACACCTCGACTCCCCGGAGCCGCTGGAACAGCCGGGCATGGTCGTCAACCTCACCCGGTCCCCCGAAGAAGAGCAGCGGCAGACCCGGATGGGTCGTGGCCAGACGCCGGACCAACTCCTCGAACCGCTCCAGAGGCCAACGGCGGAGGGCGAGGTTCTTCGTTCCTCCGGAACCGACATGCAGTCCGAGCCAACGCCGTCCCGAGAGTCCATTGCGCTCGAGCCACTGTCCGGCCCACTGCATCTCGGGAGCGGAGAGATACAGCTCGTAGGCCGGACGCGGCAGCCGGCGCACGATGCCGGCGAGGTCCAGGAGGCGACGGTTGTTCTCGGCGGCATGGACGGCGTAGTCCTGGGGGATCGATCCGGTCATGAGCCGGTCGTCGAACGGCTCGTGGTTCTCGTACCGGTGGGTCAGGCGCTGACGCGCCCCGATCGCGGCCGCGATGTATCGGTATTCCCTCCGGCCCTGCGGGTGCAGGTTGAGGGAGAGATCGTACCGGCGACGTCGGAGGCGCCAGAGCAACCGTAGCGACGAGAGCTTCGAGGCCTTGATGAAGGACTGCTGGAAGACCTCGGTGGGGTGGGGGTTGTGCTCCAACAGGGACCGGGCCCCGGTCCACATCACAAGCACATCGATCTCGGCCTCCGGGCATCCCAGGCGCAGCTCATGGAGGATCGGGGTCGCCATCAGCGTGTCACCGATGCCGGCGAGCGAGAGGACGAGGATGCGATCCATGGCGCGGAGCCTAAGACGTCGAACGGCGGGAGAACAGTCCCGGTGGGAATCTGAGCCGAGGGGGATGGTGGGATCGAGGGCAGACCTCGCCTGGGGTGGATCCGAAGGCGTCCGCAGCGGTTGCGCCGGGGGTGGGTGGGTGCTCCGCACCCAGTGCCGCAGGGCACTGCGGCACCCACCGGCGGGAGGGCTTGCCAGCCCGCCCATCCACCGGTCCTGCCGGCTCCACTCCAGTCTCAAGGACAGGACATCAACTCTCGACCTGCCCGGAACCGGTCTCTTCATCGCCGGCATCGCAGCCTGTCCCCCCGGGCGGCAACTCGAGCACCGAGGCCGCCTCGGTTCCTGGCAGTTGCTCGACGGAGCGCAGCCGCCGCTCCATGGCCCGGGTCCGCACCGCGGTCTGGTCGATCGTGTTCGACGCCGTCGTCAACTGGCGCTTCACGCGGTCCAGGACCTCCCCGAACTTGCCGAACTCCGTCTTCACTGCCCCGAGGACGGTCCAGACCTCATGGGCTCGCTTCTCGATCGCCAACGTCTGGAAGCCGACCCGGAGGCTGTTGAGGATGGCCGCCAGCGTCGTGGGTCCCGCGACGAGCACCCGGTATTTCTGCTGGAGGGTGTCATGGAACCCGGGCTGCCGGAGCACCTCGGCATAGAGTCCCTCGGTGGGCAGGAAGAGGATCCCGAAGTCGGTGGTGGACGGCGGCGCGATGTACTTCCTCTGGATGTCACGGGCCATCGACTCGACCCGCGACAGGAGTCCCCCGACGGCCTGTTCCACCCCGTCCTTGTCGGCCACACCGGCCGCGGCGACGAGGCGCTCGTAGTCCTCCTTGGGGAACTTGGAGTCGATGGGCAGCCACACCGGGTTCCCCTGCCCCTCATCGCGCCCGGGAAGACGCACCGCGAACTCGACCACCTCCCCGTCATCCTTCACGTGGACATTCCGACCATACTGTTCCGGCGTGAGGATCTGCTCGAGGATCGCCCCCAGCTGGTATTCGCCCCAGGTGCCGCGCTCCTTGACGTTGGTCAGCACCCGCTTGAGGCTGCCGACATCCGTCGCGAGAGACTGCATCTCACCAAGTCCACGCTGGACCGCCTCGAGTCGGTCGCTGACGAGCTTGAAGGATTCGC
>SYEM01000137.1 GCA_005801385.1 Verrucomicrobiales bacterium
CGGCCCCTGCGCCTTCCTCGACGCCTACGATCCCGGCACCGTGTTCAGCTCCATCGACCACCACGGACGCTATGCCTTCGGTCGGCAGCCCTCGATCGCATCCTGGAACCTCGCCCGGTTCTCGGAGGCCCTGTTGCCGACGATCGACTCCAACCCGGATCGTGCTGTGGAACAGGCCACCGGGGTGCTGGAAGCGTTCGCGGCCCGGTTCCGATCGGAATGGCTGCGGCTGTTCCGGGGAAAGATCGGGCTGATGACGGAGGAACCGGAGGATGCCGCCCTGATCGAGGATCTCCTGGAGGCGATGCGCGGGGCGGGAGCCGACTTCACCGGCACCTTCCGGGGTCTCGACCCGATCGGAACAGCGGCATCCCCTCATCGGGGCATCCCAGAGGACTGGCTGGCCCGATGGAGGGCTCGCCTCCGCCGACAACCCCAGTCGCCCGCCGAAACCGCGGCCTGCATGGCGCGCCACAATCCGGCCGTGATTCCGAGGAACCACGGTGTGGAGACGGTGCTGGCCGCGGCCTCGGACCGGCAGGACCTGTCCCCGTTCCAGGAGATGCTCACGGCCCTCCGGAAACCCTACGAGGAGCCGGCCCAGCCGACACCCCTGCTCGATCCACCGCCGCCGGGAACGCCCCGCTGCCGGACCTTCTGCGGCACCTGAGGCGCTCGTGGGGCACGATCCATTCCCGACCTCCTTCAATCGGCCATCACCGATCCATCCATGCCGCCGCACGGCGGGTCCCGACACCCGGATCGACGAGTCCGAGGAACCCTGGACCGCACGCCGGAACGCTTCCCTGTTTGACGGAAGCGCGATTGCAGTTAGCTATTGGTTTAGGAGGACGAAAGGTCACGGCGTGCCGTACGAATCGCCGCCGAGCGACCGGCGAGGACGAGATCCCTGCCGGAATCCCCAAGGTTTTCGGAGTGCTTCTCCGACTCCTCCCCAGAAACATCCCATGAGGTTCAACACCACGATCACACCCACCAAGGCAGACCCACCGACCGCTTTCGACAGACTCTCCACCCGGACACCCGCGGCTCGGGTGCGACCCCGGGAAAAGAGGCGAAGGGACGACCGTGCCCTCGTCCACCTCCGACACCGGCTTGTCGACCAGACACTGGGCCAAGTCCAGTCTCTCCGACTGGTCGAGCCCATCCGCCGGGCAGCCCAGGAGGCCGAGGCCTTGGCGTGGATGGAGGAATTCCCGCTGCTGGTCTTTCCCTGTCTGTTCCAGGAGAAGCTCGAGGCCGCCCGCTTCCGGACCCAGCGCCAGATGTGGATCGAGGCCCGGACCTGCGGCTTGATGACCACCACGGAGTAGGGCAACCGGCGCAGACCGGTCGGACTGGGGATCGGGGATTTTTTCGACGGGAATCCAGACAACCAGGGCTCACGGTCCATGCGCCTGCCGTCCTTCTGCTGGAATCCGGTCGGAATTTCGGGATGATCCCGTCCATGTCGTTGTTGGAGCAGATCGATTCCGTCAAACAGGCCGCACTCACCGAGCTGCGTTCCGCCCAGGACCTGCCCTCCCTCGAACGCGCGAAGGGTGGGGCACTGGGTGCGGAGGGAAGTTTCACCAGCCTGATGAAACAGCTGGGGTCCCTCGCCAAGGAGGAGCGGCCTGCCGCCGGAAAGGCCATCAATGCGGCGAAGCAGGAACTCGAGGCGGCGCTCCAGGACCGTCGGGGCGAGCTCGAGCTCAAGGCGGCCCTGCCCAAAGACCCCACGGATTTCAGCCTGCCCGGACGCCGCCGAGCCCCCGGACGGATCCACCCTCTGACCCAGACCACGGCCGACATCGTCCGGGCCTTCCGTCGGCTCGGCTTTGCCGTCGCCGACGGGCCCGAGATCGAGGACGAGTACCATTGCTTCGACGCCCTCAACACCCCGGCGGATCATCCCGCGCGAGACAGCCAGGACACCTTCTTCCTGGCCGGGGCGGCTCCCGGACAGCGTCCCCTCCTGCGGACCCACACCTCCTCGGTGCAGATCCGCGTCATGGAGAAGCAGGCACCGCCGATCCGCATCGTCGTTCCGGGCCGTGTGTTCCGTCGTGACAACGCCGACGCCACCCACAACCCGACCTTCCAGCAGATCGAGGGACTCTACGTCGACCGTGGTGTGACCGTGGGCGACCTCAAGGGCACCGTCACGGAGGTGTTCCAGTCGCTCCTCGGCAACGAGGTGAAGCTCCGGTTCCGTCCGCACTACTTCAGCTACACCGAGCCGAGCTTCGAGATCGATTTCACGAGCCCTCTGGTGAAGAAGATGGGGAAGGACTGGCTCGAGATCGCAGGCTGCGGGATGGTCCATCCGGCCGTCTTCGAACGCGTGGGCTACGACCCCGAGGTCTGGAGCGGCTGGGCGTTCGGCTTCGGCATCGAGCGCATCGCGATGATCCGCTACGGGATCAACGACATCCGTCTGTTCTACGAGAACGACGTGCGGTTCCTCTCGCAGTTCTGATTCCGGTGCCCGCCGGGTCACGAACGGTTCAGCCCTCCCATCCGCGGATCGTCTCCCCGATGAACCGGAGGAGCTCGAACCGCCCGACTCCGGTCTCGGAGGAGGTCCGGAAGACCGGGACGGGACTGAGGCCCAGGTCCTCGAAGGTCTTGCCGAAGAGGGCCACATGCCGTTCCAGCTCGGCCGGCTTGACCCGATCGATCTTGGTGAAGACCAGGGAGAACGGGACATCCACCTGGAGCATCCAGCGCACGAACTCCTGGTCGATCGCCTGCGGCGGATGCCGCGAATCGATGAGGACGAACGCCTGGGCGAGCGACTCCCGGTGCTCCAGGTAGTCCAGGATGAGCCGTTCGAACCGAGCCCGGGCCGCGGCATCCTTCTGGGCGTAGCCATAGCCGGGCAGATCCACGAGGGACCACCGGCCGTCGACCGCGAAGAAGTTGATCGTCTTGGTGTGGCCGGGCGTCGGGGAGACCTTGGCCAGTCCGGGACGTCCGGAAAGGCGGTTGATCAGGGAAGACTTCCCGACGTTGGAGCGTCCGATGAATGCGAACTCGGGGAGATCGCTGTCAGGACACTCCCGGAAGGTGGGGGCGCTGGTCTCAAACTCGACGTTCTGGACGGTCATCATTGGCGTGGCAGGGTGACTCGGGCCTTCTGATCCTGGTATTTGCCGCTCCGGGCCGCATAGCTGGTGGCACAGGGTTCACCGGAGAAGAAGACGATCTGCACGATGCCCTCCTCGGCATAGAGACGGCAGTCGGCCGCGCTGCTGTTGCTGAACTCCAGGGTCAGATGCCCCCGCCATCCGGCCTCGACCGGGGTCACGTTGGCGATGATCCCACACCGGGCATAGGTGCTCTTGCCGACGCAGATCGCCGTGAGGTGGTCGGGCATGTCGAGCCGCTCCACCGCCACCCCGAGCCCATAGCTCCGGGCAGGCAGGATGAAGTATTTGCCGTGGGGGTCCCGATGGATCGGCGCCCGCTCCAGGTTCCGGGGACTGATCGCCTTGGGATCCAACACGGTGCCGGGGACGTGGCGGAAGATGTGGAACTCCCGGGCGGACAGACGGAGGTCGTAGCCGAAGCTCGACAGACCATACGACAGGACCGGGTGCCGGGCCTCGGTCCTGCGGATCAGCCGGCGGACGAACGGCCGGATGAGTCCGCGCCGGGCAAGAGCCGTGATCTGGAGATCGTTGAGGATCATGTCGGAGAAATGCGTCCCCACTGGCCGAGGACCCGCGAGTCCTAGTGTGCTTCGGAGCCAAGGGTCAATGACCATCCCATCGACATTCCTCGATCCATGACACAGCCGTGACACACGGCACCCGGGTCTGGGGCAGGCTTACCGGATCGTGCCCGTCGCCCGATCCTCCGCCACCTCCCTCCCTGTGCCTCGGGAGAAGGTCGACGTGTCGGCAGGAGGGGTCGGACAGGAAGGACGTCATCGACGCCACCCCGCCGACGGGCAGATCCTGCCGGGCATGAATCGGAACTCGGGTTTCCTTTCCGGGACGACCCAGGTCACGGCCCGGCGACTGATGGTTCTCCAGGCGGCCTGGCTGGTCTTCCTCTTCGGTCTCGGGATCTGGTGGGTCTCTCTCATGCTCGGACAGGCCGGTCGGATCGCCACCCTCGAGCAGGCAGCCGGCGTGACTCCAGGGGCGGCCCAGGAGCAGTGGATGCGAACCGAGCGCATGCTGTTCTGGGAGGGCGGAACCTTCTTCGGGGCCCTGATCCTGAGTCTGATCCTCCTCGGAGGGCTCCACTGGCGGGACTCCCGCCGGGCCCAGTCGCTCCGGAACTTCTTCACATCGGTCACCCACGAGCTCCGGACCCCGCTGGCCTCGCTGCGTCTGGAAGCCGAGGGGCTGTCCGAACTGGTCGCACCCGGCGCACCGGGACGCACCTTGGTCGACCGCATGCTCGAGGATTCGGCACGGCTCGAATCCGAGGTCGAACGCGCCCTCGAGCTGGCACGGGTCGAGGGTGGCGGTGAGGTCCTGACCCAGGCTGTGGATATTGGGGCTCTCGTGGCGGATTTCCTGCGGACCTGGCGCCCCACCGTCCAGCGCGCCGTCCAGATCGAGAACCGCGCCAGCCACCTCGGCGTCCTCGCGAGCCCAGCCGGGCTGCAGACCATCCTCCGAAACCTCCTCGAAAACTCCGTCCGCCACGCCGAGGCCAACCCCCTCCTCGTCCGTCTCCAGACCGACACGGTCGGGGACCGTGTCCAGCTCACCGTCTCCGACAATGGAACGCCCAGGACGCCCCCTCCCCGCAGACTCGGGGCCCTGTTCGCCCGCGGCGACACCTCGCGCGGTGCCGGGGTCGGGCTCTATCTGACCGCCCAGCTGATGCGACGGATGGGAGGCGAGGCCCGTTTTCAACCGGGGACCACGGGGTTCGAGACCCGGCTTCTGTTCCGATCGGAGGATGTCCATGCCTGACACCCCCGAGCCCTCCATCCTGCTGGTGGAGGATGACCCCAACCTGGGCTCCACCCTGTCGGAACGCCTTGGCAACTCCCGGTACCGGGTGCGTTGGGCCCGATCCCTGCGGGAGGCCCGTCGGGAACTGTCGCTCGAATCTGTCGCGTTGGCCCTGGTCGACGTCGGACTCCCGGATGGGTCCGGCTTCACCCTCGCCGAGGAGATCGGGCGACAGCACCCCGCGACCGCAGTCGTGTTCCTGACCGCCCGGGGGGAACCGCACCACCGGGTGCACGGATTGGAACTCGGTGCGGAGGACTATGTCGTGAAGCCCTTCCACTTCGAGGAACTGATGCTCCGGATCGAGAACAGCCTGCGTCGCCGTCGACACTGGGCCTCGGTGGCCGACCCACTACAGATCGGGAAGGCCACGGTTCATTTCGCCGAGCTGAAGACCCTCCGCGACGGCACTGTGACGCCACTGAGCCCGAGGGAAGCCTCCCTCCTCAGGCTGCTGGCGGCGCAGCGCGGGAGGGTGGTCCATCGCGACGAGATCCTCGATGAGGTCTGGTCCCGCGACGAGTACCCGACGCCGCGCACCGTCGACAATTTCATCATGCGGCTGCGCCGCCTCGTGGAGGCGGATCCGGAGCGGCCCGAGGTCATCCGGACCATCCGTGGCGTCGGGTATCAACTCGTGTCCGACCCACCTGCCCAGGACTGAGACTCCCTGTTTCACCTCATCCCAAAAATCACCCATGAAGACCCATCGGTCCTCCCTGTTCCCGAACCTGACCCTCGCCGTCTGTGCCGCGGGCCTTGCCCAGGCCGCCACCACCGGTTTCGTGACCCCGGACTACCGGAATCTCCCAGGCTCCACCCACGGAGGATGGGAGGTCATGAAGGTCCCGGGAAACACGCCACCCGGAAACCGTCCGGATCTTCCCGGAACGCTCTCCGGGGCCAGCCTCCTGCAGTTGGACCCCGGAGCCGTCCTCACGGGCACCGGGAACCTCTACAACCATGCCGGCATCAGCTCCTTCGAGATCAGCCACAGCCCCGGCCAGCCCGTGGGTTGGGTCACGCTCCAGGTCCGGACCAGCGGGACCGAGCTGGACTACGCCTCGGTGCGGCTGACCTATGAACTCGGCGGACAGACCCTGACGGTGGCGCCGCTCGATCGGATCGAGCTCGACCGTTCCGCGGGAATGGGGGTCAACGTCTCGAGCCGATGGGACTGGAATCTGAATGCCATCGCACCCACGGCCTACCGGATCCAGTTCGGGGCCAAGGAGCCCCTGATGAGCTTCGACTCGGCGGTCCTCGACACCGCAGCGGTCGGCGTGGTCGTCCCAGAGCCGTCGACCTGGGCTTTGGTGGGTCTCGGCGGGGCGCTGGGTCTCGTCCTCCATCGGCGACGGACCTCCTTGTGAGGGCCTTGGGTGGCCCCTGACCGAGGGGCCACCCACGTCCGTCGATCGCCGTGCGCGCAGAAACCTGTTCTCGTGCCCCTCCCCCCTCCGTAGCCTCATCGGCATGTCCTCCACGATCGACACCCTATTGGCCGGGAACCGCCACTTCCAGACAACCGAGTTCCAGCCCAACGCCGACTACTACCTCTCCATCGCCACCAAGCAGACCCCAAAGGTCCTCTGGATCGGCTGCTCGGACTCGCGCGTCAGCGAACACCAGATCACCGGGTCCAAACCGGGAACCATGTTCGTCCACCGCAACGTCGCCAACATGGTCGCCTTCAACGACGGCAACATCTCCGCGATCCTCGAGTACGCCATGGTCCACCTGAAGATCGAGGACATCATCGTCTGCGGGCACACCCGCTGCGGCGGCATTGCGGCGATCGAGGACGGCGTCCATGAGAACTACATCGCCGACTGGCTCTGCATCGCGTCGGGGGCCAAGGCCATAGCCGATGAGATCGCCCGGAAACGGAAGCTCAACCGGGAGCAGAAGCTGGCCGTCCTCACCGAGGAGAACGTCAAGCTGCAGATCAAGCACCTCAAGAGCTTCTGCATCATCCGCAACATGATCGCCAAGGGCCCCCTGCCCCGGATCCACGGCTGGCTGTACCGGGTCGAGGAGGGACGCGTCGACGTCCTCGTCGATGGCCGCAACGCCGCCGGTGGTCCCAGCCCGGTCGCCACCCCCGCACGACGCAAGACCCGCGCCCGTCGCTAGGTCCTCCCCCGACTCGTTCCATGCGCGGTCCGCGTTTCTGGAGCTGGAGGGTCCGTGTCGCGGCCCTGGTCCTCGCCGTCTCATGCCGCCTCGGAGCGGAGGGCCACCTGAGCGAGTACGAGATCCTCCGCTCGTTCCCGCCCGGACGTCTCGAGGCCCTGACAGCGTCGGACATGCCCGACGCGCAGGGGTTCACCGGCGGCAACCGCACCGTCGGCCACTGGCTCGAGGCTGGACCCCAACGTGGGAGCTGCCGGGCCGTCATCGGGGCGGTCGTGGCCGGAGATCTGGCCCGGGCCGATCGGGCGTGGCGGGGCATCGAGGTCGCCTTCGCCCACCAGCGCGAGGACGGAGGATTCACGGCCGAGATCCGTCCCAACGGCTCCAGCGCCGCCAGTGGAGGTGCCGCGGTCGAGACCGCCTACTTCTTCCTCCAGGAATATGGGCGGGCGGTCCTCGTGATCCGGGAGTCCCCCCACGCGGCCCACTTCCACGACCGCATCGAGACGCTGCGACCGAAGCTCCGCAAGGCGTGCGACTTCATCGCCGCCGGCGAGGCCACGATCCTGCAGCGGAGCCGCAAGGCGGTGAACCGCGTGCTGATCGCCGCCAAGGCGTTCGGCACCTGCGGCCGGGTGCTCGGCGACGACACCCTCATCGACACCTCCCGTCGGCTCGTCGCCGAGGCCCTGCGGCTCCGCGACGCCAACGGGGTCTTCATCGAGCACGGGGGCCAGGACTCCAGCTACAACGCCGTGTCCCTGCTGTTCGGACAGGTCCTCGCCCTCCACGTCTCCCTGCCCGAGCTCGATGCGGCGTTCCCCGCCGCGGCGGAATGGCAGATCGGACGCGTCCTCGTGTCGGGCGAGGTCGACCACCGCGGAAACACCCGCACCGGCGTGGGCCTGGAGCCCGGCTTCAACGGGCAGCCCAAGGGCATCAACCACAACGAGGTCATCCTCGCGCTCCAGTACCACGGACTGGTCCCCCGGAATCCCGCCGCCCTCGAGGCGGCGGACCGCATCTTCGCCTGGACCCAACGGGAGCGGCTGCGGACGCCGTGGATCTCCGGAGAGAACCGGGTGGTGCTCGACGGACGCGAACGTCGCGTGCGGATCGACCTGCCCCCGGAGCGGGCACCCAAGGCGCCGCTGGTGCTCGCCTTCCATGGATTCACCGGATCGCCGGAGGATCTCCGACAGCAGAGCGGGCTCACGGCCGCGGCGGCCCGTCGCGGCTGGGTGGTCGCGTACCCGGAAGGCACCCGCGACGGCTCCGGTCGCCGGTTTTTCCAGGTCGGCTACCGGTTCCACGGGCACCTGCAGGTCGACGATGTCCAAGCCGCCCGGGAACTCGCCGGGCGACTCATCCGGGACCTCGACCTCGACCCGCGGGCCGTGTTCGTGACGGGATTCTCGAACGGGGCCGACCTCAGCTTCCTCCTGGGCTCGCGTCCGAATCCGTTCCCGCGCGCCATCGCCCCAGTGTGCGGCACGATGATGTCCGACTGGACGCCGTTCCTCGCACCCTCCGCCCGTCCTTCCGTGCTGGCGGTGAACGTCATGGACGACCCCATCACCCGCTGGGATGGGGATCGGAAGGATCGCGATGGCTGGGGTCCCTACTGGGGCACCGAGGACGTGATCCAGGCCTGGGTGGCCCATCTGGGCGGGGTCCCGGAGGGTGCTCCAATCCTTGAGGACGGAATCCGCCGCAGTCGTTGGGTGGGAGTGGACGGTGGGTCGGAGCTTGGGTTTCTTGCCGTCCAACGCGGCGGCCACCGCTGGCCGCGGACGCTCGGTGGATCCGGTCGTTCGACGGCGGAGACGCTCCTGGAGTTCTTCGAGGCCCAACGGGACCGCTGAGGCGACGGGCATCGCCCGGCGGGATTCCCCACAGATCCAGGGTCTCGGGCATTGCCGACCCGGGGTCTCCATCGTCAGGCTGTGTCCGTGATCCCCCCACAGAACCTCACCCGTTCCCGCGACCCCGTCGCGTGGATGCTCCTCCTCCTGGGACTCCTGACCGGTCCCGCGCTCCTGGCAGCGGAGATCGAGTGGACGCTCCAGACCCGGGACCCGGCCACCGGCCAGGTGATCCTCACGAAGGAGCGAATCGACCCCAAACGGGTCGGCGTCGTGGCCGTCGATGTCTGGAACTTCCACTGGTGCAAGACCGCGACGATGCGGGTCGACGCCTTCGTCCCACGGATCGACCGCGCCCTGGAGGCGGCACGGGATCTGGGCATGACGGTGATGCTGTGTCCGAGCGACGTCGTGGACAACTACGTGGGGTTCCCCCAGCGCGAATCGGTCCTGGCCCTCCCGGGCATCGAGGTCCCCAAGGCGGTCGACGTCACCTGTCCGCCCGTCCCAGACGCCGGCGGCTGCGCCTGTGGCCGGGAACGGTGCGCGGGCAACTACGGCTGGGATGGCATGCATCCGGCGCTCCGGATCGGGGATGCCGACCTGATGCCGGACACCCAGGCGGAGGTCTATGCGATCTGTCAGCAGCGGGGACTGACCCACCTGCTCTACGTCGGGTTCCATACCCAGGTCTGCCTGCTGGGCAAGCCGATGGGCCTCCGTGCGATGAAGGCCGCCGGCCTGCGTTGTGTGCTGGCCCGCGACATGACCGATGCGCATCCGGGATACGACCCGTCCCGCGGCTTCACCCCCGACCTCAACACCGAGCAGGTCGTGGCGCACTTCGAGAAGCACCTGGCACCGACGATCCAGCTCGAGGAGGAGCTGACCCGGCTGGGACGCTGGAACAATTCCCGACCGGTCGATCCGGTGCGCATCGCCCCGTGGGGGACCCGGATGCGGCCGCACCTGTTCGAGCAGCCCATCACGGTCACCCTCACCGCACCGCTGCAGCCGGGGGCCGAGATCCGGTACACGCTGGACGGCTCCGCACCGGGACCGCGTTCGAGCCTGTACACGACCCCGCTGGTGTTCACCAACACGACCCAGCTCCGGACGCTGGCGTTCCGGGGTGGAGTGCCCGTGGGGCTCGAGTCCGAGGGCTCCTTCGCCCGCATGATTCCGGCACCGCCCAAGCCGGACGTGTCCATCGGGGACCTGACCCCGGTCCGTTCCGTCGGCTTCGGCCACACCTACAGCGGATCGGTCCGATACTCCGGCACCACGCAGGCGCCACAGAAGGACAAGGCCAACACCGGCAAGCCGCTTCGGGTGGACCGCCGCAAGCCCGAGCATGGCCTGGGTGTCCACGCCCCCTGCGCGGTGGCCTATGCGATCCAGCCGGACTACGAGCGGTTCGTGGCCTATGCCGGGGTGGATGAGAACGTGGTCGACCTCAACTTCGGATCCAATCTCGCCAAGTACCCCAGCGTCGTCTTCAAGGTGTTCATCGATGGCAAGGAGGCCGGGGTCAGCCCCGTGATGCGGATCCTGTCGCCCGCCTGGCGCTTCGACATCCCGATCCCCCGCGGATCCAAGACCCTGACACTGGTGGCGATGGATGCCGGTGACGGCTCCCGGGAGGACCTGGCCGACTGGGCCGACGCCGGGTTCATCGTGCGCCGTTGAGGGGGCTGGCGGGATTGTTCCGAGCAGGCTCACCCCCTGCCCCGGATTCCAGCATCCCGATGGGCACCTCGCAGAAGGTCAGGGCCGCGAGACCATTGGTGCCCTTCAGAAGCCGTGCCTGGCTCCAGTTCCGGCTGTCGAGATACGTCAGCGTCCTGCCCCCGCCGTCCCCCGTCAGTTGGAGGGTCAGAACGCGCCCGGCCACGCTGCCGCTGGCGACCCGTCCCCGACGGCCATCGATCAGGAACTCGCTGACCAGGCTGTTGTTCCAGACGATGTCCTGGTCGAACTCGAGGGCGAGAGCGGTTCGATCGGGTCGGCTGAACCCCACGCGGCGGAGGTTCGGCGGCCCGATGGGACCGGGGAACGTCTTCCCGTGATCGTCGCGCTCGATCAGGGGAAAGAGCATGCGGGCAAACTCGGCATACCCGGCGGCGGGAAAGTGGCATCCACCCGGTGGCTCGACGCCCAGGGTTGACAGGACACTGAGACGGGAGAACGCCGTCGGCAGGTTCCGCTGGACCTCCCTCAGGCGGTTGTCGGACCCGTCGATCCCCATGGAACAGGACAGCGGCCAGATCTGGAATGCGTAGTAGTGCTGGACGTTCGGATAGTCGCGTTTCCACGCCGCGGCGAGGTCGATGAAGTAGTCCCGATAGGTCTCCCAGCCGAAGCCGCCGGTGGGACCATCGGCTCCCTGATCGTTCTCGCCCTGATGCCAGACGATGCCCCGGATGCCATGGGTGAGCCGGGCCTGTCGGGCGCGCCAGAGCAGCCGGCCGTAGATCGTCGAGGGATCGTCGGGCTGGATGGGATTGCGATGGGCCTCGACCAGCCTCCGGGCCAGTTCCATGCCCCAATAGCCGATCTGGAGCCTCTCGCCATCCGGGTTGCGATGGACGGCCTCGCCCCACAGGCGGAGGCCATTGGGATCACTCGATGGACTGCCGAACGTCCGGATCCAGGGACTTCTGAACCTGGGTTCCTCCGGACCGCAGTCGGTGGCGACGGCATTGGACTGGCCCTGGAGCAGATAGGCGTCGCCACAGACGACATTGGTCGCCCGACGCAGGACTGTTTCCTGGCCGGACCGTCGGGATCCGAACTCGACATCATAGCGGATCAGGCCGGGCTTGAGCCGCACGGACAGACGGAACTCTCCCCCCTTTCCGGGCCTGGGCCTCGCGCCAAGGCCTGCCATCAGCCAGGACCCGCACGAAGACGGTGTCCGCCGGTGCGGCCACGGTTCCGTGGCACAGGAGCGTTCCCTCGCCCCGATCGTCGCGGGCGTAGAATTGATGGTCCTCCGGCAACTCGTCGGCGTCCGGGATCCGCTGGACCCACCGATCCTTCCGCGGCTCACGGACGTCGATCGTGCAGGAACGGGTGACGGGTTGGCCTCCGTTGTCGAGCGTCGCGGTGACCGTCAACAGGCCGCTGTTCTGGGCACGGGACAGGATCAGTTTCCCGGGGGTGATTTCGCGGAGAGTGGCGATGTGGCCCATCACCCATGACGTCGTGAGATTCGTCGCCCCGGCGGCCTCGAGCGCGGCGAGATTGTCGACCTGCGGGACGATCTCGAGGGTCCTGCGCCCATCCCAGGTCCTCGGTGCCTTCAGCGTGAAGGTCGGATCCGGAATCGCCTCCCGGAGAGTGACCGGGATGTCGCGGACCTGGACCGTGTCGGCATACACCGCCCTGAACCGGAGTGTGGCCCGGGTATCGCCGGTGAACCGACCCGCCTCCAGCATGTAGTCGAATCGATCGACAGCCACCACGGTCTCACAGCCCTCCCGCTTGAGGATCCAGTAGACCTTCCGGGCACCCCCAGCCTCCGCGGTGACTCTGGCGGTGGCCCCTTCGACCAGGGTGATCTGGTCGTGGGACACGGTGAGGCGGTCGCCGCTGGTGACCGGATGGCCGACGAGCCGCTGCAGTGGCCTCTGGTTCTCGAACTGAAGGCGAACCCACTCCGGAGATCGGACCGTCCTCGAAACCCGCACCTCGTCGACGTCTCCCTTGAACGTGTAGTGATCGTACCACCCCCCGATCCACATCCGTGCGGGTGGGCGGACGTTGAGCGGCGAGGAGCGGCGGGTGGACTCCACGTCGAGGACGCCGTTCACATACAGCCGGGTACGCCCCGACTCGTAGGTGTGCACGACGTGCGTCCAGTGTCCCTCCGGGACGGTGGTCCTGCCGTCGATGCTGGAATCGGAGAAGTAGGCGTCGATGCCGACGTGGGGCGGGCTTCGGAACTGCAGGACCACCTTGCCCTGCGCCTCCTCATTGCCCCAGCCCACCACTGTGGTGTTGGGCTTCAGCGGACGGATCCACGCCTCGGTCGAGTGGGGTTCGGAACCGGTCGGATACCCGACGATGCTGTCGCCGACTAAGAATCCCTGCCCCTCTTCAAGGTGCCGGGCCGGACCCACGAGGCCACGGGTGGCGGTGGTTCCGGAATCCCGGGCCATGCCGCCACCGACCTCGTCGCGCGGACCTCCCATGTACCACACGCCGAGGTAGCCGTTGGAGGCCTCAAACACCCCTGCAACCCGGACTCCGGCCTCCGCCCCGGCATTACCCCAGTGGATCCGGATCTCCTGCTGGGCGTTCCCCTCGATCCTCGGGAGGCGCACCCAGGCGCTCGCCGAGCGCGCGGCCGGATCCCATTCCTCCAACTGGTGAGACAGGACCGTGCCGTCGCCCAGGGAGAAGCGGAGGTCGGCACCGTCCGCACGCGCCTCGTCGAAGCGGAAGGTCCCTCCATCGAGGCGCACCAGCAGGGGGAACCCCTCGACGGTCGCTCCCGCGGGCATCGCCGCGCCGTCGGGCGTGGTGAGGACCCAGAGCGATGGGGGTTTTCATGGAGACACTGGGATCAGGAATGGCGGGGTGTTCCGGTGTTCTCGAGGCGCAGATCCTGGCGGGCGATGCCGACACCCGACTCGGTAAATCCCGGTTCGGACTGCGGGTTTCGGGCGGGTCCGGGCTGAATCATCGGGCCTTCTCCGGAACTCCCCAGAGGCGTCCGACGAGCGCCTCCATCTCGGGATCGGCCTGATGCAGTTCACCGCGGTGGAACGGAAAGAAATCATTCCGGGTGAAGTAGGCTTCGGTGCTTTCGGCGAAGTACTCCATCGGCGTGCTCAAGGCATACGCCCGATCGAACCGTCGTCGTCCCTCGGAATCCTGTCGTTCGACACGGTCATAGACTCCGCTGGCCTTGGCCTTCTCATACTGGGCCTTGATCTCGGCGTTTCCGAAGCCGCCCTCCAGAACCCGGTCGTGGTAGCCGTGGGCCAGTTCGTGGAGCGTGAAGTTGGGCATGCGTCGCGTCTCGGCCTCGAAGTCCTCCACCCCGGTGAATTCCACGCCGCGGGCCATCGCGGGGTTGCGCTGGTTGGACCGCAGCCATCCGACGTCGGGATGGTACTCGGCACCCGAGCGGACCGCAGGATAGGGCGGGGAGAACCACAGTCGGATCTCGCGGAGCTTGCCCACCGCGGGAGCAGGGACGACCCGCACGATCTCCTGCAGCTGGACCCGCAGGAGCTCCAGGGCCTTGGCGGTGAGGACGGGTTGGTCCTTCAGCAGGCGCACATCGACCAGGACCGTCCAGCCCTCGATCACCTGGGTCTGGTGGGTCGGCTCGGTCGCCCCGACGGCCGGCCACAGCAGGAGCCCGAGGACAAGGCTGCGGAGGAACACAGCTGCAAACGAACGGGCAGGTCCAGGGTTCATGCGATTGGGGAACCCTCCGCCAGGGAGTCACACCCGGCGAGTCCGGGTTTTCGGGAAGCGACCCGCGTCGACCCGAATCCGACCACACCATGACGCTACCGCGAGGACGGCGAGGGTTCGTCCGGGAGCGGACAAATCCCGGGTCTTGCACCGGCTCCAGGTGTCGTCCCCCAACGCATGCCCCCTTTTCCTGCTTCCCTATCCACTCTCTCCTTCCGCGCCTCCGCGTCACCGCGTGACTCCCCATCCCCTCGTCCCCGCATAGAGCGCCACCATCAGCGACGGGAGACCGACACCCCAGAGGAGGATCCGGGTCCCGGATGCGGAGGGTTCGACAGGAATCCCAACGCGGAACTCGTCCTCGCGCCCCTGGGACCCGACCCTCACCTCCAGGGACCAAACCCCTGGAACCGGGAGCCAGGCCTCGGTGCCACGGACGACCTGGTTCCCGAACACGGGTGGCTCCCAAGGAACCCATCCCGACGACATCCCCACCGCGGTATCCCGACCGCAGACCGGATCCATCGGAAGCTCACCGGATCCCGCCGGCGGCCTAAGCCGGGATATCAGACCCACCTCCCGGAGCACCGACCCTGTCGATGTGTCCTCGACGACGGCGTTCAGGAGAATCCGTCCCACCCGCGGCACCGCCGGATCCATCCAGACCGTCACCCGAATCCCATCCCGCCGTTCCTGGAGGAGGAGCGCTGCCGGATCCGCCCTCCCGGCCGACATGCCCCACAGACACACCCCGAGGAGGAGCAGCCCCATCCGGGCCCATCGCTGGATCGAGGAGTCATCCATGCGCTCAGAATCCCTGTCCCGGCGTTCCCCGGGGCGCCATAGGCTGAAGGAGCATCCACAACGCCGTCCCCTGGAGCACCATGGCCAGCACCGCCCACGGTAGGAACGCCCGCCATCGGTTGCCGGATCCGGAGGTCCATCGTCCCGACACGGTCCACATCAGCCACAGCGTCGCGAGGAAGCCCGCGTCCAGCAGCATCACCTGAAGCACCGGCAGCGTTTCCCGGAAGGCGAGGGGCAAGGCTGTGAACCCCATCGGCCAGCCCCAACCCAACCCGTTCGCCGCCCAGCGCTGGAGGATCGGCCCCAGCAGCGGGAGTCCCACTCCCAGATGGGCCACCCAATGCGCCGACCAGAGCCCAAAGCCCATCGGCGCAAGATGGAGGATGTTCCGGGTCATCCAACGGACACCCACCTGCCCTTCCGTCGACAGAACCCGTTTCCCGATCGCGCCGGCAATGCCGCAGAGACCTCCCAGCAGCAGGACGCCTGCGGTAAACGCCAACAGGGTCCCCACCTCTGGCCCGAGGCCCAGTCCCCAACCGGCCATGCCGGGCCGCACCATCAGGGCCATCGCCACCCACGCCGAGGCCACGGAGACCGCAACCCCGAACGCCACGTCCGGCCGCTGGTCAAACCGGCCCACCACGGAACGGACCCGGTCCTGCACCAGGTCGCGGAACGGATGCACCGCCAGCAGTCCGACGTTGGACGTCGGACACGCCCGGACACAGTCAAGACACACCGTGCAGTCAAGGTTGCCGGCTTTCCTGGGCAGGAAGAACCCCACCTCGCACCCGCGCTGATGGGTGTTGCCCCGTAGGCAGTCGTGCGTCCTGCAGGTCGTGCACACCTCAGGATCGCGGACCGCCACGGTCAGTGGGGACGACACCGCCTGGATCGATCCGAAGGCGCCGATCGGACAAACATGACTGCAGAACGAGGCGCCGCGGAAGAATCCGTCGACCGCGACCGCCAGCAGGAAGTAGATGCCGATCAGCGCCGCGGTCGCAGCGGGACGGTCCCACCAGGCGAACGCCTCGGACGCCGCGAGGAATCCGAGCAGCAGGAGTCCCGCGAGCCACTTGCCGCGGAGCCACCGCGGCCAGGACCATCGTGCGGGGAGGATCCGACGACTCCAGTCACGCACCAGCATCAACGGACAGCCGAAGCAGAACAGGTTGCCCACCGCCAGGAGCACCACCACCCACAGACCGCGCCAGACCAGCCATGGGAGCACGCCCGCCAGGTTGGCACTGGCCACCGGCGGACCTCGGAACCCGTCGACGACCACCCCCACCGCGAGCAGCAGCGCCATTCCCTGGATCGCCCGACGAAACCCGCCCCGGCGCAGGACCCCGCCAAGAACCGGAACCTCGAGCAGATCCCACTGCCGCGGTCGTCGACGAATCAAACCCGGGGCAACACGGGGATCCGTTCGAGGCGATCCCTGCCGGGGTCCGGTCACCGTCCCGCGGAGCGCTCCCGGCCGAACCCCCCTTCGTCCCTCCAGCACCTCGAGGACGATCCACCCCAGGGGCAGAAGGAACGCGACGGATCCAGGGACCCACATCAGGGCCCCCGCGAGGGCCTGATCCTCCAGAGGCCCCAGGGAGGTCACCCGGGGCGCCGACCCGTAGGCCGGATACAGGATGCGGTCGTGGAACGACAGCACCGCTGCGAGGGCGGTGTTCTGGAGATCCGCCGCGAGCAGGTACGGGATCATGGCCCAGCGGGGCCAGCGGGGGCGACCCGGCCACGGCTGGATCACCGGGAACCAGAACAGCATCGCCGTCCCGAGGAAGCAGGCATGCTCCCAGCGATGCCACGACTCCGACCGCAGCCCGAGTCCATAGAAGAACGGCAGATGCCACAGGAGATTGGATCCGACGAAGGCCACCAGCCCGATTGCCGGATGGGTCAGCCGATGGACTCCCCGTTGCCAGAGTCGGGAGGCGAGGAATGGACCGAGGACGTCTCGCGTGACCCCACGCGGCAGCCCGCACAGCATCGGCAGATAGGGCGCCCCGAGCAGCAGGAGCGGCGGTGCGACCATCGTCAGCAGGAGGTGCTGCACCATGTGCACCGACAGCAGCCATCCGGCGAAGGCGTCGAGCGGCGACGCGATCGTGACGAACAGGGTGAGGAGTCCCAGCAGGAAGGACACACAACGCGCGACAGGAAACCGTTCCGGAACCTGTACCGACAGCCGACGCCATCCGCGGAGATAGACGGCCCCGGTGACGGCAAGGCCGAGCAACGGTCCAGGCGCAGGGTTCCAGGACGTCAGGACCACCTCGACCGGGATGCTCACGGGATCGGGGCTGGGTCCCTTCGGCTACGGGCTCCGCCGGACCGACAGGGTGGCATCCCGCGCCGGGAGTTCGTTGGCCGGATGGAGGGTCATCATGAACGCCACGAGCGCGTCGACCTCGGCCGGGGACAGGTTCTTTCCGTAGGCCGGCATGTTGCCGCCGCCCTGGATCACCTGGCGGACCAGCTGGTCCCGCGTCAGCCGCGTCGCCACGGTCGAGAGATCCGGTCCGCGATGCCCGCCAACACCGTCGAGGGCATGGCAGTTCCGACACTGCTTGTTCTGCAGCACCAACGCCCCCTGGAGCTCCAGGGGGGAACGGCCCTTCACGAACGCCACAGGGGTCGGATCCGAGGTCCAGGCCTGCATGTGGGGCGACCACGGCGAGGTCAGCCCTGCCCAGGTCAGGAGCCCGAGTCCCAGGAACGCCACCAGCACGGTCAGCACCGCCACCGGACGCCGCCGGGCGCTCTTCTCTCCCGTGTTCGAGATGAACGGCAGCGCCAGCAGGGCGAGGACTCCGACCGCAGGCCCGACCAACAGGACCACGGTCTCGGTATAGGGCGGCAGCAGCGCCGCCACGGAATAGACCCACAGGAAGAGGAAGTCGGGCTGCGGCGCGGTCTGGATGTAGGTCGGATCGGGCACCCCCTCCGGTCCCTTGGGACCGAACACCGCCGCACAGGTCGCGATCGCCAGCATCACGAAGGCCGAGAAATACAGATCCTTGCTGATCGCCCCCGGCACGAAGGCGACGCCCTCCTTCTCGACCAGCGTCTCGTACTCCTCGACGTAGGTCTCCCGCCGCACCGGCACACCCGGCTTCGGGTACTCGTTGATCCCCTTGGTCAGGACCAGCCGGAGATGCACCCCGATCAGCGCCAGGATCGTCCCGGGCAGGATGAAGACGTGGAGCGTGAAGAACCGCGACAGCGTCTCCCCCGCGATGATGGGCCCGGCGAGCATCAGGTTGACGAGCTGCGCCCCGATGACGGGGACGCGACCCATGATCGCCGTGCCGATGCCCAGGCCCCAGTAGGCGTCCTGGTCGAACCGCATGACCTGCCCCGTGAACGCCAGCCCCAGGGTCACGAACAGCAGCAGCACCCCGGTGATCCAGGTCAGTTCGCGCGGGTACTTGTAGGCCCCGAACAGGAACACCTGGGCCATGTGCAGGGACATGATCCCGAGCATGAAGTTGGATCCCCAGTAGTGGAGCGCCCGGAGGTACCAGCCCAGCGGCTGCTCATAGGTCAGGTACTCGAGGGTCGTATAGGCCTCGTCGGCCGACGGGACATAGACGAACGCCAGACAGGTCCCGGTCACCAGCTGGAGCATCAGGCAGAGCATCGTGCCGCTGCCGAACACGTAGAACCAGCTGCCCGAACTCTTCGGGACCCGGTGTCCCGCGGTCGAGGCGAACAGCTTCGTGAGATGGAGCCGGTCGTCGAACCACTGGGCGATCTGTTGGAGTTGCCGGAGCATGGGGCGGATCGGGTCTTGGATCTCAGGCGGCCGACAGCGGTCGGGCCAGGGTCGGAATGAAGCCACCCTTCACCCACAGGGCCCCCTTCTCGACCTTGTACTCGTACTCGAACAGTCCGCGCGGCGGAGGACCCGAGGCGCGGGAGCCGTCCTCATAGTAGGCGCCACCATGACAGGGGCAGAGAAAGAGACGCGACTGCTCGAACCATCGGACCGGACAGCCCAGGTGTGCGCAGTTGATGGCGAACACCTGGAACTTGGAGCCGTCAATGCTCCGGACCCAGCATGGGATGTCCGCCGTCTTGCCATCCCACGGCCGGTGGACCGGGTTGCGGTAGGTCGCCAGCTGGGTCGTGCCCGACGGGAACCCTCCGAGCGGTCCGAGGGAGATCCATTGGGCGGAAGGCGGACGTCGGAGGCTCGACAGCACATAGCCGAGGATCGGCACGGCCAGCAGCGAACCGGCCACCACGTTGAGCCCAACCCCGAGGGTCAGGAAGAAGCCGCGTCGAGACGACCCCTTGCAGCAGCAGTCGGATCCGGACTTCTGGGGAGAGGAAGGAGTGTCACTCATGGTGTGGAAGGACGGGGCTGCCGGGGGCGTTGGGATGCCAGCCACGCCACGACATCGGAAACCTCCTGCGGGGACATCACCCGACCCGGCACGTAGCCCCGCCAATCGGGCATGCCCAGGTCGATCCGACCGGCCACGACCGCGGTTCGGAGCGCCTGGTCGCTGACGAGGCTCAGGTAGGCCGGGTCGACGATGGACTGGCCGTTCGGACCGCCTCGGCCCTCGGCCCCATGGCATTTGGAGCAGAACGTCTGGTAGACCATCGCACCCCGGGTCGCATCACCCAGCGGTGCGCTGTAGGGCGGCAGCTTCAGCGCGATCCGGACCCCCGGGGTAGCCTCGGTAAGGCGATCCACCAGGACGTCGATCTGGGCGTCGGTCAGCAGCCCACCCCGTTTCTGGCTGAAGGCCGGCATCGAGGTGCCCGGGACGCCCTCGCTGATCACCCGCCGGAGCGCGGTCGGATCCACGAATGCCAGATACGTGGGGTCGTTCAGGGGACGGGCGGCGGCAAGGCGGCCATCCCGGGAATGGCACCCGGCACACTGCGAACGATAGAGGGCGTCGAAGTCCATCACCGCGGTGTCGGGCCGCCACCGGTCCTCTGGTTTCGGTCGACCCGGGAGCCGGTCGCAACCCGCTGTTGCGAGGCCGATCACCGCGACGAGCACCCCCGCAATCGGGAATCCCAGAACTCGTCCCAGACCCGGAATCGAACCCGGACGGCAAACGGGCGATGGAGCAGGAGGGATCACGACTCCTCCTCCTCGGCCTCGAGTCCCACCCGGGCGGCGAGGGGCCACGTCTGGCGGGTCTCGATCCGTTCGCTCCGGGAGACCGACCAGCCGGTCACAAGGCCGAAGGCCACCTGGCAGACCACGAACCAAGGCCAATCCACACGCGCGACCAGGGTGGGGTCGATGAAGCGGCTGGCCGCATGGAAGAGTCCCGACCAGAACAGCGGCAGCACGACCCCGGCCCAGAGCCAGCCCCGGCGTGGGAACATCGGGACCATCACCGCGTAGATGAAGCCCACCAGCAGGCAGACGATCCCGTGGAGGACCGTGGCGACCAGGAATCCTACGCCGCTGAACGTCCGGAGCTGCTCGGTCGAGGCCCGGGCCAGATCCGGCAGCGCGGAGGCCGCGAGCAGGTTGATCGGGAACCAGGGACTGCCCTGTGCGACGAGACCGTAGACGACCGCCAGCACCGCCATGACGAAGCCTCCCAGGAGGCCGGCCTTCAGTCCCGAGGGATACGGGTGCACCTGCGCCGGGATCCGCACCCGATGTCCTCCCTGCCCCAGCCGGAGATGCTGCACCCGATTCGACACGGGCTGCACGGGACGGGCCCGCTCGGATTCGGGGACCCATGGGACCCGTTCCTCATGCTCCTCGGGGAGCACCTCGCGCCACCAGCCGACCGCCGAGACCAGCGCCAAGACCAATCCCACGAGCGACACCACCCAGTGCGTCACCAATCCCAGGGCCACAAGCGCGATGCCGAACGCGGCCACCATCGGCCACAGCGTCGGCGCCGGCAGATCGACATGCCCGCCGGGGCCTTCACTGGACTGGGGATTCGGGGTGGACATCAGGGAAGCGGTTCAGGCCGGGGCTTCAGCGTTCGAAGACATACACGACGAGAAAGACGACGATCCAGACGGCATCCACGAAATGCCAGTACCAGGTCAGCATCTGGATCCGTTCGTGCTGACGGGACGCCACGGCACCCCGAAGGCTCAGCAGGAGGACGAGGGTCAGCAGGAGCAGTCCGATGACGACATGGCTCGCGTGGAGACCGACCAGTGCATAGAAGGTCGTCCCGGCCAGGTTGCCGCTGATGGTGAAGTGCTCGACGAGGATCAGCCGTCGCCACTCGAGCGCCGTGGCGGCGAGGAACCCGAGTCCGAGGAGGATCGTCACGGCCAGCATCGCCTGGAACCGTGCCCGGTTCCCGAGTCGGAATGCCCGCTCGGCGAGATCGGCCGAAACGCTGCTGGAGATCAGCGCCACGGAGGCCAGCCACGGGATGGAGAGGATGTCCTTCGGATAGGGTCCATTCAGGCTCTTCCCGAGATAGAACAGGTAGGCCACCACGAAGATCGTGAAGAGGGCCGACTCCGTTGCGAGCAGGCACATCAGCCCGACCTTGCGCCGCGAGGGCAGCACCCAGGGCTCGGTCTCCGACGGTCCGATGGCGTTCGGGACGTCCATGCTATTCGACCCTCCAGTCGGGATCGGACGGATGCTTGAGGTCCCAGAGCGGACGACGGCTCCGGACGGACGGCAGGGTCTCGAAGTTGTAGGGAGGCGGCGGCGAGGTGGTCGACCACTCCAGGGTCCAGGCATCCCACGGATCCTCCCCGGCCCGCGCCCCGCGCCAGGACGACCAGAGGAGGTTGGCCACGAAGAACAGGATGCCCAGCGCCTGGAAGGCGACGCCGATCGTGGCGATCAGGTTCCAGATCTCCCAGCCCCGTCCGGCATCATAGGTGTAGATGCGTCGGGGCATGCCCAGGATGCCCGCGATGTGGAGCGGGGCGAAGGTGAGGTTGAACCCGAGCGCAAAGAGCCAGAAATGCCAGCGCCCCAGCCGCTCGCTCATCAGGCGTCCGGTCACCTTCGGGAACCAGTAGTAGATGGCTCCGAAGATCGTGAAGAGCAGCCCCCCGATGAGCACGTAGTGGAAATGAGCCACGACGAAGTACGAGTCGCTCAGCTGCCAGTCGAACGGCGCCACCGCAAGCATGATCCCGGTCAGGCCCGCACACAGGAACTGGAAGAGGAAGGCCACGCAGAAGAGCATCGGGGTCCGGAACCGGATCTTCCCGCCCCACATCGTCCCGAGCCAGTTGAAGAGTTTGATGCCCGTCGGGACGCTGACCAGCATGGTCGAGGTGGCGAAGAACGCGTTGCTCATCGCCGACATGCCGATGGTGAACATGTGGTGGGCCCAGACCCCGAGGCTGATGAACCCGATCATCACCGTCGCCCCCACCATCACGGCGTACCCGAAGATGGGCTTCCGGGAGAACACCGGGATGATCTCCGAGGCCACCGCGAATCCGGGAAGGATCAGGATGTAG
>SYEM01000138.1 GCA_005801385.1 Verrucomicrobiales bacterium
AGCAACCCCGCCCCCGGATCACGACCCAACAAGCCGACCTGTCGACAGACCCAATGTAGTGCAGACCTTTGACCTGAGAACCCCTCGTTTGCTGGGGTTTCTTACTTTCAAAGTGCCCAGTAGCGAAAGTCCGGCTAGCCGAGGTACGGGATGGTGAGCGGACCCTGGGGCAGGACCGCGACGCGGCTGGCAGGTCCCCGACGCCCGAGTTCCTCGCGGACGAGCGCGGCGATGTCCCAACACGGTTCCAGATGCGCCGCGGCAAGCGTCTCGTCGGACAGCGACGAATGGACGAGCACCCGTGCTCGCTTCTGGATCAGCGACTGGATGTGGGCCTGCCACTGCTCCGGCCGCACGAAACCGGGAGTGCTGAGGAGCGTGAGCACCTCCTCCGGGGATCGTGTCTCCCGCAGGAAGTGGTCGAGGGCGCTGCCCGAGGGAACCCCTTCCCGACACTCGGCCGCGAGGATGATGACTCCCCTGTCCGCAACGATCCGTGCCGCGGCACTCATCCCCTTCACCCCCTGGTAGAGATTGAGGTCGAGGGGATAGCCGGAGTTGGTGGTCACCACGACGTCGAAGGGCCTCTCGACACGTTGCATCGCGGATTCCCGGACAAATTCCCGCCCCGTGCGATGGGCCTTCACCAGGTCCCCGGCAAACACCCGGGTGATCTCGCGGTGGTCGTTGAGGGTGACGTTGATCAGGAAGCTCCGACCCACACGCTGGGCGATCTCCAGAAGCTCCTCCCAGAGGGGATTGCCCTCGCAGGTCCCGAAGGTAGCCCGGGCATCCCCGATGTGATGGGCCCCGTGGTTGCTCATCACCGTCTCCAGATGGGCCACGCCCGGCATCAGGGCCTTGGGTCCACCGCTGAATCCAGCGAAGAAATGCGGCTCGATGAACCCGGTGAGGATGCGGACATCGGCCTCGACTGCATGGCGGTTGATCAGCACCGGCGCCCCGGTCCGGGTGGTTCCAAGTTGGACGCACGCCTCGCGGTTCTCTGGCTCGTGGTTCAACACCCGATAGTGCGCCACGACCTCGGGGGTCAGCATGCGCTCCAGCTCCTCGCGCGTGTTGGGGCGATGGGTCCCCAGCTGGTTCAGCAACGTGATCTGTTCCCGTCGGATCCCGTTGCGCTCCAGGTACGCCAGCAGCCACGGAATGATGCGCTCGTTCGGTGTCGCCCGGGTGATGTCGGTGAACAGGATGCAGATCCGGGAGTTGGAGTGCACCCAGCTGCGCAGTGCGGGTGTGCCGATCGGATGGTCGAGGGCCGCGGCGAACGCCTCCTGCTCATTGCGGAGACCCGGACGGAATGTCGGCTCGATGACGGTGGTGCGATCGTCCGGGAAGTCGACGTCGAGCCATCCCCGGCCATAGGCGAGAGGAATCCTCATGAAGGTCTGTGGACGGTGCTGGAGCGCTCCGCACCCACCCTACTTCACGAAGGGCGAATAGCCCTTGGTGAGGGTCCGGATCCGCAGCAGATAGGCATCCGCGGTGATGTACAGGGTCGACCCGTCGTCACCCCAGCCGCAGTTGCCCGTCGCCTCGCCGGTCAGGAGGGTGCCCAGATGACGCCCCATGGGGGAGATCACCAGCACGCCGCCGGGACCGGTCGCCCAGAGGTTGCCGTCGACATCCACCTTGAGGCCGTCTGGAAGGCCCTTGCGCCCCTGCTTGAGAAGCGGCGCGGTGTCGAACAGGACCCGCCCCTTCCCCAGTAGTCCGTCCGGCAGCACCGGATAGGCCATGACGACCGGGCGTTCCGGATCGGACACATTGATGTAGAGCGTCCTACCGTCCGGAGAGAGGGCGACACCGTTCGGGAACGTGAGTTCCGAGGCGACCAGAATCGGCTCCGGTGACGGACTCTGCAGCGTCTTGGCGCGGAGCAGATAGACACCGTTGAACATCAGATCCTTCAGGGCGCTCCTGTTGCCGTCGCGAAGGCCGTACGGAGGATCCGTGAAGTAGAGGTCTCCGTTGGGGTTGTAGCAGAGGTCGTTCGGCGAATTGAAATGACGCCCGCCCACACGGTCCACGATGGTGTCGAAACGGCCGATCTCCCCCTTCTTCCCGGCGAGACGGACAATCCGGCGATCCCCATGCTGGCAGATGACCAGACGCCCAAACCGGTCAGTCGTCAGTCCATTGGAACCCTGCTCGGCATGGTTGAGGTCGTGCCCGGTGTAGCCGCTCGGCTCCAGATACACGGTGAGACCCTCGCGGTCCGACCACCGGAAGATCCGGTTCTCGGGCACGTCGGAGAACACGATGGCGTTCTCCCGCGGCAACCAGGTGGGGCCTTCCGACCAGTTGAATCCGCCCGCCAAGAGCTCCATGCGCGCATCGGGAGCCAGGAGGACATCGAGTCCGGGCGACAAGCGCTCGATCGATCCATGCGTCGGGAACGGCAGGGGGCCCAGCGGCTTGCGATAGGGGGCATCCACGGGGGTCTTCGGTGCCTCGGCCTGCAGCAGCGGCAGGCAGCACAATGAGGCGACCAGGCCGGTCACGCGGGCGAGGGCAGACAGGGAGGGACTCATAGAAAGCCAGAAGATAGCGGCGCAACGCGTTCAGGGTCAATGCATCGGATCGGTCGATGCTCCAACGAAGCCGGCACGACAGGACTTCCGGATTGCTGCCGACAACGTCGGGCTCGCACACTCAATCCATGTCGTCCTCACCCGACCAGCTCCGCGAACTCTTCCGCATGCAGAAGGCCCTCAACGAACGGATCGGTGTGCTCACCGACCAGATGGACGAGGCCGAGAAGACCAAGTGGGTCCTCAACTACTGCCGAGCCATGAGCCAGGAGCTGGCGGAGCTCACCGACAGCGTGCCGTGGAAATGGTGGGCGAAGTACCAGAAGTTCGACGAGCAGAACGCCCGCGTCGAAGTGGTGGACCTCCTCCACTTCCTCATCTCCCTCGCCCAGGTGCTGGGCATGAGCGCCGACGACGTCTTCCAGGCCTACCTCAAGAAGAACGAAGTGAACTTCAAGCGGCAGGAATCCGGGTATGCCGAGAAGGACCATTCGGATTCCAAGCACATCTGACATCGAGCCGACCCGACCGCGCTCCGATCGCCGGCAGGGCACGGAACGAAGGCAGCCCCAGCCCGCCTCCCGCATGAAAACCCTTTACCTCGACATCTTCAGCGGCCTCAGCGGCGACATGTTCATCGGCGCGCTGCTCGATCTTGGCGTCGAGTTCCGCACCCTCCGTCAGGAACTCCAGAAGCTGGGTCTCCCCGGGTATCATCTGCACGTTTCACGACGCCAGAAGAGCGGCATTGAGGGCGTGAAGTTTGATGTCCACCTCGAGGGGGAGTCCCACCCCCACGACCATCACGATCACCACGACTGCTGCACCCCGGGGCACGGTGACCATTACCATGGCCACGGCCATTCCCATTCCTCGGGGAATCCCCACCACCACGCGGACTCCCGCGACTTCGAGGCGATCCGCGGGATGATCGATTCCAGCAGCCTCTCACCCTGGGTGCGTGATCGGTCGATTGCCGTGTTCCGCCGGATCGCCGAGGCCGAGGGCAAGGTCCATGGCCTGCCGCCGGACAAAGTCCACTTCCACGAGGTGGGGGCTATCGACTCGATCGTCGACATCGTGGGCACCTGCATCGGCCTGGAGCTGCTCGGCCGCCCACGGGTTCTGGCGGGACCCGTTGTGGAGGGCACCGGATGGGTCCGCTGCGCCCATGGACGCTTCCCCATCCCGACCGCGGCCACGCTGGAAATCCTCGGTGCGCGCGGGATTCCGCTCACCCAGTGCGAGGAACCCCACGAGCTGGTCACCCCCACCGGCGCCGCCCTGCTCGCCGAGTTCGCCGAGTCCTTCGGCCCCATGCGGAACCTCGTCGCCTCCCGGGTGGGCTATGGCCTTGGCACCCGGGACAACCAGACGCGCCCCAACGTCGCCCGTGCCGTCCTAGGCGAAGAAGCCGCAACGGAGGAGCACGACTGGGAGACCGACTCGGTAGTCGTGCTCGAGACCAACCTCGATGATGTCAGCGGGGAGATCCTCGGCGAGTTCATCGAGGGCACCCTCCGGGCCGGGGCGCTCGACGCCTTCCATGTGCCGGTCGTGATGAAGAAGAACCGGCCCGGAGTTTTGCTGACCGTGCTGTGCCACGGGGCGGATGCCGACCGCTTCACCGCGCGGATCCTGCGCCATACCTCGGCCTTCGGCGTACGACGATCCGTCCTCGAACGCCGTAAGCTTCGGCGGGAGATGATCCGGGTCCGCACCGAGTTCGGGGAGATTCCCGTGAAGCTGGGATGGCTGGATGGCGACCGGGTCCAGGCCGCGCCGGAGTTCGACGCCTGCCGCGACAAGGCCGTCCAGGCCGGCGTTCCGGTCCGACAGGTCTTCGAGGCCGCCTTCCGCGCCGTCCCTCCGACGGGGTCCTGAGTCCTCGCCCCCCTCCTCCACCCCACTCACACACCGCTCTGGACCATGGCCGAATCCACCCCCGCCGCCGACGCCTCGGAACTTCTCCGACGCAGCCTTGAGCGGGGTCGCCTCGGTCATGCCTACCTCTTCGTGGGGGATGCCCCGGACGTCCTCGAGTCGAGCGCCCGGCACTTCGCCCAGACCCTGGTCTGCCGGAATCCTCCTTCCGTCGGCGCGGCAGGGATCGGCACCACCCCCTGCGGCCAGTGCGACCCCTGCCGTCGGGTGCTCCGATACGGGCACCCGGATGTCGGATGGGTCCGACCCGGCAAGAAATCCCGGGTGATCTCGGTCGCCCAGGTCCGCGACCTCATCCACACCGCCCAGGTCCGTCCCACCGCCGCCCGATACAAGATCGGCATCCTGACCGATGCCGACCGACTGCGGGTGGAGGCCGCCAACGCCTTCCTGAAGACCCTCGAGGAACCGCCACCGGACTCGATCTTCATCCTCCTGACCACCGACGTGGAACGGCTGCTGGAGACGATCCTCTCGCGCTGCCTGCGGCTGAACTTCGCCAGTGGAACCATCCGCGTCGACGATCCGATCCGGGAGTGGCTGGCCAGTGCGACCGCGGGCCTCGCATCGGGGAGCCCGACCCTCTTTCAGCGCTATCTGCTGCTGGAATCCCTGATCGGCCTCCTCGGTTCCGTGCGGGAACGGGTCGAGGAATCGCTCCGGGCCGTGTCACCCCTGCAGCGGTTTCCCGATGCCGATGCCGAGCAGCGGGACCGCTGGGAGGACGAACTCGATGCCGCCGTGGAGGCGGAGTACCGACGGATGCGAGGGGATTTCCTCGCCGGATTCCATGCGTGGCTGCGGGATCTCTGGACGCGGTCCCTCACGCCAGGTGCCCCGTTATTCCTTCCCGAGCTGGAGGTCACCACCCAGCAGGTAGCCTCGAGGCTATCGCCCGACGACAGCCGCAGGAACCTCGACCTCTGGGAACAGACCCAACGCCTCCTCCTGGGCACCAACGCCCAGGAGGCGCTCGTGCTCGAGGTAGGCCTGCTCCGTCTCTCCCTGTGACCCCGGCACCGATGCAGACGACCACCGGATATCATCGGATCTGGCTTCTGATGTTCGGGGCGTTCCTCGGTCTCTGTCTGCTCAAGTTCGGCAATCCGGTCATCCTCGCCCGACAGCTGCCTCCACCCCAGTCCTGGGACGAACTCTGGAACCATCCGTGGCCGCCGTCGTGGTCCTGGACCGGACTCTTCCTCCTCACAGCGTTGGCGCTGCCCCTGCTGGGCAGCGGGTTCCGGTGGCGTCGGATACCCCTCCCCCACCTCCTCTGGATCCCCGCCGTCGCCTGGTTCGCCTGGCAGTGGGTGGCCCACGCCTCGACCGTCGACGCCACGCTCGGCGGTATGACCCTGGCCCAGTTCACGGGCGTCCTCGCCTGCTATTTCCTGGGGGCCGCCCTCGTCTCCAATGCCTCGGCACTTCGCTGGGCACTGATCGGCCTGATCGTCGCCCTCTGCATCTGTCTGATGCGGGCGGCCACCCAACGATGGGTGGAGTTCCCCGCGGATCACGCCCTGCTGGTTGAGGGGCAGCGGACCGGCTGGACCAACTTCCCACCGGCGATCGTCGAGACGATGCGACGCGAGGGGACGATCGTGAACACCAACGGAGTCGACGTCGCGAACCCCATGATCCTCCTCAAGCTCGAGCGGGGCCGCGTCCATGGAACCCTGGTCTACCCGAACGCCCTCGCCGGGGCCGTCCTCCTGCTGTTACCCCTGGCGCTGGTAACGATCGCCACCGTCACCCAGGACCAACGGACGTCGATCCGCGTCTCCGCACTCGGGACGCTTGGGCTCCTCGGACTTGGAGGACTGGTCTGGAGTGGATCGAAGTCGGGCTGGCTGATCGCCCTCGGGATGGTAGCCATCGGACTTCTCCGGTTCCCGTGGGGACGCCGCTGGGCCAGCATCGCCATCCCGGTCGTGCTCGTCCTCGGTCTGGCGGCGTTCGGACTGCGGTTCGAGCGCTACTTCCGGCAGGGAGCCACCAGTGTCGGGGCCCGCATGGACTACTGGAGGGCGGCGGTCCAGGCCACGTCCGAACGCCCGTTGACCGGGACAGGTCCCGGGACCTTCCAACGTCCCTATGCCCGACTGAAGTCTCCGGAGGCCGAGATGGCACGGCTGGTCCACAACGACTTCCTGGAGCAGTTCTCGGACTCCGGCGTTCCCGGCGGCATCGCCTATCTCGTCTGGATCCTTGCCTGGCTGCTCCGCAGCGGACGCCGTGCGCTGGCAGGGACCGACACCCTGTGGTTCGCCGTTGCCCTCGGCTGCACCGCTTGGCTGTGCCAGGGCCTGACCGAGTTCGCCCTCTACGTTCCGGCGCTCGCCTGGACGGCTTTCCTCCTGATCGGTGCCACCAGCGCCGCCGTGGAATCCACACCCTCACCCATACCGCACCCAATAACCGCCCCATGAAGAAGGACTCCCTGCGTCACATCGCCCTCGGCGTGGATCCCAGGTTCGAGGAGGCCGCCACCCTGTTGATGGAGACGGTGTGCGGACAGACCCCGAGCATCTACCAGGACGCCCAGACCGGCCACATGACGCTCAGCGTGTTCATGCCGGTGCCGAAGTCGGCGGTCACACGGTTCCGCAGGGACCTGACCGAGGGGTGGGGCCGGCTGGCGGCGGCGGGACAGGTCCACGGCGCCCCGCAGATCTCGCTGCGGCTGCTGCCGGCGCGCGACTGGAGCGAATCCTGGAAGCGGCATTTCCGCCCGATCGATCTGGGCCCACGTCTTCTGGTCCGCCCCTCCTGGAGCCGACGTCGTCCACGCCGGGGACAGGCCCTCATCGAGATCGACCCGGGACTCAGCTTCGGCACCGGACAGCATGCCACGACACGCTTCTGTCTCGAGGAGCTCGTTGCCCACCATCGACCGGACACGCGCCAGTCGCTGCTCGATGCCGGCACGGGGAGCGGCATTCTGGCCATCGCCGCGGCGCGGCTGGGTTACGGACCGGTGGAGGGATTCGACTTCGATCCCGATTGCGTTCGGACCGCGGAGGAGAACTGCCGCATTAACCGGCTGGGGTCCGCCGTGAAGGTCCACCAGGCGGATCTGACGCGCCTGCCCGCCAGGACCCGTGACCGGTTCGATGTGGTCTGCGCCAACCTGATTGACGACCTCCTCGTGGAGCATCGGCACCGGCTCGCCGTCCGGGTGCGCCCCGGAGGCATCCTGATCCTCGCCGGGATCCTGAACACCCAGTTCGACCGGGTCCGTCGCGCCTACCTCAGTTTGCGCTTCGAACAAACGCGGAAGGAAACGAACGGGGAGTGGACATCGGGTACGTTTCGCGCCCCGGCCGCCCGTCCTGGATCAGCATGAGAGGCTGATGGTTTTGGGGCAGTGGCGACAGCTGGGCCCCGACTGGCGCGATCATCGCGGGACGCATCGAGGTCCCTGCGACGGGGCCGGAGGATCGGCCCGTTGGGGTCGCCCAGGAACAGATCCCGGCGATCAGCCCGCAGAGGGACAGGACGACGGCCAATCCCGAATAGCGGAACGGCTCGATTTCCACAGAGCGAGGCACGGAGACATGGAAGCGTTTTCCCGTTTTCACGAACGGGCCCGAGCTGCAAGTCGCAGGCCAACCTACGCCCTGCCGTTCACGATTCCCGCTCCAGAAGCTCCCCAGAACGCAAATCGTTCCGTTTTCCGGGGTTTTCAGCCCAGAAACCGTCCCGGGACTACATCCGGCCATGTCTCAGGATTGACACCAGCAGCCAGAGTCCCAGGACAGCTGTCACAAAAAAGCCAACCAACCCCACCACCGGAACCCCATGCCAGAGCGGAGGCATTCGCGCGTGGATGATCAGCGCGTTGGCCATCATCAGGGATGCCAATACGATCGAAAAGGCGATGCGATTCGTGACCTGATCAAGCGAGACCCGGAGCGGCTCGAGGCCGTCGTGACGCAGGGTCACGCGGGCCTCTCCTTCCTTCAGCTTCCCGACGAGGGTCTTCACGTCGCGCGGGAGGGTCCGCCAGAGGGACACGACCTCGTCGCCTCCACGGAAGATCGACTTCCAGATCTCCTTCGGCTTGAGCCAACGCAGCCGTAGATCCCTCAGGAACGGCCGGGCCTGGGCCATCAGGTCATGCCCCGGGTCCAGCTGTCGGACCGTCTCCTCAAGCTGACCGAAGGCGTTGAGCATCGAGACGATGTCGGGCGAGACAAAGAGGCGGTGTCTTGAAATGAGGGTCAGCAGCTCCTTGGCGACCCGCTGGAAGGAGAACTGGGCCATCGGCACGTTGAAGTTCCGATGGATGAAGTCCGCCATGTCCACCTCCAGGCGCGTGGACTCCTGGTGGCTGCCGAGATCGGCCAGATCGACAAGGGCCCGTGTGGCGGAGGATTCGTCGAGTTCGGCGATGGCCACCACCAGTCGGCCGAAGTGGTCCCGCTGTCCCTGGGAGAGAAAACCCATCTTCCCAAAGTCGATGAAGCAGAGCTGGGGTCCGGGAAGGATGAGCAGGTTTCCCGGATGGGGGTCCGCATGGAAGAATCCGTGGACGAAGATCTGCTTGAGCATGAGGTCCCCCAGCCGACGGGCGAGCCGCGGCCGCAGGGGACCGTTCGACTCGTCCTCCAGGAACCGTCCCATCTTCTCGCCATCCATGAACTCCATCACGAGCAGCCGGCTCGTGCTCTCCGTGGCCCACACCCGCGGGAGCCGCAGGTCCGGCTCGCCGTCGAACTGACGCTGGAAGCGCTGCAGGTTCCCGGCCTCCACCGTGAAGTCGAGCTCGCGCAGGAGATCGCGCCTCAGCTGCCCGATCAGCGCAGTGGGCTGCCACGCCCGCGTCTGCTCGATCTGCGACTCCAACAGCTGGGCAAGGCGTTCCAGGATGTGCAGGTCCGTCTCCACGGTCCTTCGGATGTCGGGACGCTGGACCTTGATCACCACCCGTTCACCGGTCCGAAGACGCGCCCTATGGACCTGGGCCATCGAGGCCGAGCCTATCGGCTGCTCGTCGATCTCTGAGAAGACGTCGGACACCGGACGCTTGAGCTCCTCCTCGACGACCTGTCGGATCGTCTCGAACGGCAGGGAGGAGACCGAATCCTGGAGGCGCACGAGCTCCTCGATGAACTCGGGTGGCATGATGCCGGAGCGGCTGGACAGGATCTGTCCCGCCTTCACGAACGTCGGCCCAAGCTCCTCCAGCGCCCTTCGGAGCCTCTGGGGCTGGGTCAGATCCCGCACCGATTCCGCCTCGGACCGGAGCCGGCGCGTCGGCAGCCCCATCAGCCTCGGCAGGTGCAGCCGCAGGGCCAGGTCCTCGTAGCCGTACTTCAGGAACACCGAGACGATCTCCCGGGAGCGTCCGATGTCCGAGAGGGTCTGGCGGACGGCCCGCAGCCGTTGAGCGATCATGACGCAGTCTGTCGGCCCGCCAGGGGTTCCGCCAGCGGGGAAGTGGTCCGGGGCGTCGAATCCAAGGCGACTCTGTCGTATCACCTCTTGCCGGAGTCCTCGCCGACTCCGATCGTAATATCACGCTCCCCTGCCATGAACACCCCCACACGACTCGCCATCGAGGGTATCTTCCACCCTTCCGACTTCTCCGAGGGAAGCCATGTAGCCTTCCTCTATGCCTTGAAGCTCACCCTTGCCGCCCGGTGCCGGCTGCGGGTGCTCCATGTCTCGCACCACGACCACGCCGACTGGCACGACTTCCCCGGTGTCCGGGACACCCTCGTTCGATGGAACTTCATCCCGAGGGAGGGAAGCCGGGCCGACGTGGGGCATCTCGGCATCGACGTGTAGAAGGTAATCACCCAGGGCACCGATCCGGTGGCATCCTGTGTCGAGTTCCTCGAGAGGCACCCGGCGGACCTGATCGTCTTGGCCATCCACACCGACCCGGTAGCCCGCGGATGGCTCCGACGCCAGGTCGGCGCGCCCCTCGCCAAACACTCCGGTCTCATGACCCTCTTCATCCCCCACGAGGTCGAGGGGTTCGTCTCACGGTCAGACGGCAGCGTGTCCCTCCGGCAGATCCTCATCCCCATCGTACCGAAACCGCGTCACCACCGGGCCCTTGATGCCGCACGACGCCTGATCGAAAGCCTCGCCCTCGCTTCGGGCCGGATCACCCTGCTCCACGTCGGCGACCCCGCTGAAACCCCATCCGTCACCTTCCCGGAACTCCCGGGATGGACGTGTGAGCTGCTCCGCAAAGACGGCGATCCGGTCCAGCAGATCCTCCAGACCGCACGTGATCTCCGGGCCGACCTCATGGTCATGACGACGGACGGCCCGGACCATTTCCTGGAAGGTCTCCGAGGCACGACTTCCGAGAGGGTCCTGCACCACACCCCCTGCCCCATCCTCAACATCCCGGCCGGAACCGGCGTGGGGATGGGCTGAGAACATCCGGTGCCGATGCCGAACGCTCCCACCGAGCTTGTGCGTTGACGATGGTCCACCGGCACCGTAACCACGTAGGGTGATTCCAGTGAACCGGGACGCCCTCTTCCTTGCCCTAGGACTCCTCCTCATCGCCGGGTGCAGCCCCCGCGGCATGGAGGCCCTCCGGAAGGGGGACGACGCCCTCGCGGCAGGCCGGGTGGATGTCGCCACCCCGCTGCTCGAACGGGCCGTGCAGGATCTTCCCGACAACGCCGTCGCCTGGAGCCAGCTGGGCCTCGCCTACCATCGATCCGGGAATCCCGACGAGGCCCGGAAGGCCTACCTGCGGGCACTGGAGTTCAACCGCAACCTCTTCGACATCCACCACAACCTCGGTTCCCTCGAATACGAGGCTCGGCGCTGGGCCGACGCCGAACGCCACCTGCGCGTCTACCTCGGGATCGAACGGAACCGGACCAACGTCACGGCCTGGCGGCTTCTCGGCGAGTCGCAGCTCGCGACCCAGCAGCTGGATGCCGCCGAGCGGACCCTGTCGATCGCCGCACAGCTCTCTCCCCGGGATCCGGCGCTCCGCAATGGTCTAGGAAGGGTCATGGCCCAGAAACGCCGCTGGCGCGAGGCGCAGACCCAGTTCGGCGAGGCCCTGAAACTGCGGCCTCAATACCCGGAGGCCCTGCTCAACCTCGCCATCGTCCAGCAGCAGCTCGGCGATCGGAAGGGCGCTCTCGAACGCTACCAGGCCTACCTCAGCCTGAATCCCAAGGGTCCGCAGACCGCACAGGTCCAGGATCTGGTCCGTCAGTTGGACCTCGCCCTGAATCCACCCCGCGCGGCGGCCACCAATGCCATCGCCACCCGGGGGGCCTCCCAGACCAACCGCATCCAGCAACCCACGGCAGTGGTCGGGACCGCAACGAATCCGCCCTCCAAGGCGTCCACGCCCGCTCCGAACCTGCCGCTGACAACGACGTCTCAGGCCCTTGCCACGCCTCCCGCCACGGTCACCGCCGGCGCCACCAACCCAGCCCCGACGCCAACGAAGTCCACACCGCCGGTGACCCCGCCACCCATTGCCGCTCCGGTGCCTGCCCCGGAACCGGCGCCGGAACCCCCGCTGGAGGTGGTCC
>SYEM01000139.1 GCA_005801385.1 Verrucomicrobiales bacterium
CGGCCACGCGGCAGGAAATGCCCTCTGAGCTGTTTCGGAATTCAGGGCTTCGGGATCACCCGATAGAACCGGACCTCGGAGTCGACGACCCCAAGCGGCACCACGGTTCCGGAGACGGAGGGAGTGACGTCACCCTCAGGCCTCCAGATCCCGAGGTCCGCTGAGGTCTGGATCTGGAACGTGCAGGAGCCCGACCCCACGACCACCAGTTCCAAGACACCCGACGGTCCAACCCTCGCTGAGACCCGGGCTGTCTGCGAGGCGCAGTCCGAGGTTCCCACCGAAAAGACCTGCTCCGCGACCGTCTGGGCGGGATAGAACGGGTTGAATCGGATTGCCATGTGATTGGTGAAACGGCCGGTCGACGTCGGCACCAGTTCGTAGACCAGTCGGAAGGCAACGGGATCCTTCGTCCGAGCGAACCGGGTCAGGACACCGTCGGAGGTCCGCTCCATGCGAACCAAATTTGTCGCATCAGAGGGCGCGACGGATTCCACCTGGAATCCCACCACCTCGAAGCCGGTAGAGATGAGGTTGCTGAACAGAATCGCCCCTCGATCACACCCTCCAACCTGGAGGACATCGGTTCCGATGCGAAGGACCTGTCCGACTCCGATGGTGCCAGGCACTTGGTCGGTGGAGACCTCCAGGCCGACCGAGTCACAATCCCCGAGGCGCATGAGCCAGGACGCCGCGTTGAGGAACAGGGCCCGACGCTCCGCCAGGGAGTCCCACTCGGAGCCGATCGCCACAAGGAAATCCTGGGAGACCACACGCGCGTCCCCAAGGTCGGGATCTTCGGACTTCGGTCCCGACATCATCACGGGGCGGCCTTCGCGCTCCAGGACGAGATCGAGCTCCTCCTCGAGGAGGACGGTCGCCTCGGTCGGGTTCGGGTAGGTGAACCCCAGGACCGTCCCATACTCGTTGCCAAAGCGCGGTCGATCCCGGTCGGGATCCAGGAAGCCGATCGGGCCGGTCGAGTTCTTGCCGGGTACCGGCCCGATCTGGGTCAGGGCACGCCAGAGCGACGAAGCCTCGGTCAGACGGACCGAGTTGGCCGCGAGATGCTCACCGATGAGGTACAGGGGCACCCCGGCCGAACGGAGCTGACCCAGAAGCTGCACCTCCTTGTCGGTGGGAGCATTCTCGAGGGCGCCAAGATCATCCCAGAGGACGAGCTTGAAATGGCGAAGGATCTCGGGACGGAGCGTCTCCGGCATGGTGATCCGGAGATTCGGTGAGCGGAAGCTGAATGGACCCTCGGGGATACCCAGATCGATCAGATAGTTCAGGACCACATCGGTCTCCACGTCGCTGGCCCGGGTGATCAAAAGGATGTCACCATCCAGGTCGACCACTTCAACCCCGACCCGTGCGCTGTCGGTCGTGGCGCCGAGATCGTCGAACGCACGAGCGAAGAACTCGTATTGACCCGGTGCGAGGACCGGATGCTCTAGAGCGAACGGGGTCGACAGCACCTGTCCGACCCCGATCGGTTTGCCGGCCTCCACCCGATAGAACTCAACCCTCGCCACGGAACCATCGAAGTCCTCGGCCCTGGCGCGGAGGGGGAACGGAACGCCTGCCCGAATGAGTCCGCCCGCCCGCGGTTCGGTCAACGCGACAACCGGCGGCTCATTGTAGGCGGTGATGAAGAGCTGCTTGGTCTCGGTGATCGGCGCGATGCCGGGCGCGTTCAGGGTGAGGCTTACCGTATAGCTGCCCGGCTTTCCGTAGGCATGCGACGGGGCGTATTCGGTGCTCGTTTCCCCGTCCCCGAAATCCCACAGATACTTGGCCCCGACGATCGGCTCGCCTGAGGGCGTCACCGGTCTGTTTGTGACCGTCGAACCGCCACCATCCGAGGGAAAGACGATCCGGGTCGGCCATGTCGGATCACCCGACTGGATCTGGTCTGCCCAGACAAGGACGCCACTCGCCGTATCGTAGTCGGCGACATGCCAGACGGAGCCGGTTCCATCGGCGGGAACCTCCCGGACACCCAGGAGTCCGGAGGGATTGTAGACCCGCAGGGTCGCCCGGGATCCCGCCACGGAACCCGGAGCGGTCGGATCAAACTTCTTGGCATAGACCCGATAGACGCCATCGAAGAGCCGGCTGACGGTGATGGTCTCGGGTCCAAATCCGTTCTGAACGTCGACGTCGAGCCTCGCGAAGGGCGGCGCTTCAAGGCTGCCCCGGTCGGCATCGATATACTGCACATGCCGGGGCAATCCATCGATCGGAGGAACCAGGAGATGAAGGTCAAGGTCCGCCGGACTCTGTCCCCAGCCGAGGACCATCCGGAGTCCGTCGGTGAACGGGGAGAGGATCACGCGGTTGGTGACATACTGTCCGGGTGGGGCATCGAACTGCCGGTCCTCGTAGGTGCTGTAGCCCTCCCGCTCGCATCGGAGGAGGACACGGGAGTCCGTCGAAAGGTTGTTGAAGCGGACCGGTTCACGGAGCCGGACGCGACGCTTGTGGCTGTCGAAATCCACCCGGGCACCCGAGCTTCGCGGACCGATCAGAAGGAAATTGCCGCCCGAATCCGTGACTGCAGAGTAGGAGCCCACCGACACCTTCGCACCGGCAACGCCGAGGGAGGTTGTCGCGTCGGTGACCTGCCCGACCACGATGGTCCCCAGGGTCAGCTGGACCTCCCAGCTGTTGGTGGCGCCATATTCGTTGGAGAGCGAGACCCGGTACACACCCTCATCGGCGGGCTGCGCGTTTCGGATCTGCAACGTCGAGTTGGTCGCTCCGGGGATGGACTGACCTTTGAACTGCCATTGGAACTGGATGTCGGGACTTCCCCAGACACCGACCGAAAAGTTGGCGGTTCCTCCCTGCCTCACCGCGACGTGGCGCGGCGGGGAGACGATGATGGGCGGGGAGACGATTTCCTCCGCCTGGACCGACATCCGGATCAGTCCCTCTTCAAGGTCGCCACGACGACCATCCACCCCGATCTGGAACTCGCGGTTCCTAGCCGCGAGGAAGCTCACCCGGCTGGTGGTCCTACCGCCGGCGTTATCGTTGTTGGTGATTACCGTCAATGAGGCCAATTCGTTGCCGGTGAAAACCGAGAGAAGCGTGTCGAAGTCGCTGCCGTCGAGACTCACCGTGACCTGGGATGGCGCCGGGGACTTCCACGTCCACCAGACCGAGTGGAGCGGATTCTGACCTGCATGGGGTGGTTCACCGGATTCGGCCGTCGCAAAGTAGTTGGATCCAAGTGCACTGGAGGTGAAGAAGTTCGATCCACCGAGGGTCGATGTGGCATTGGTGAGAGCGAGCCTCGAGGCGAAGAAGTCGTTCGGTGGCGGCAGCATGACCTGGATCGCCGCGGAGCGGCTGGTGACCGAACCGTTGGGACTCCGGACCACGACATCATAGTTGCCGGTGTCGGACAGCTGGGCACCACGGATCACCAGCTGGCTGCTGGTCTGATCCCCAGCCGGATTTTTCACAGTCACAACCTCGACCCGTCCCCCGACCCCAAGCGGCTGGCCATCCCTGCGCCATTCGAACGTCAGGTTCCGGCAACTCGCGATCTTCACCGTGTTGGTGAAGGCGGTGCCGACCAGGACACGACGAAGCCTCCCGGTGCCGGGCTGGGTCAGCACCACCGGGCTGGGATCCACCGTGAGCGCCACGGGTTCGCTCGTCACCGATCCAAACTCGTTGGAGATGCGAACGGTGTAGTTGCCGGCCGACTGGGGTTCTGCATTGAAGAGCAGGAAATCCTCCCCCGCACCAGGTATCGGCTTGCCGTCGAGGAACCACTCGATTGCCGTGGAGCGACACCTCGGCGCGTAGTTGAACTCGGCGAGGACCGCCTCGCAGTCGAACACCCGTGGCGAAGAGAGGATCAACCTTCCAAGCAGGACCGGCCTGGGATCGAAGACGACCTGGGCCACCCGACTCGTCGTCGAACCCGCTGCGTTCCGGACAACGACCTGATATTCACCGGACTCGTCGACCCGGCCCATCTGGAAGGAAAATCGCGGGCTGGCCTGGTTGGCGACCCGGTTGCCGTTGAAATACCACTCGACGGTCTGGGGATAGCAGCCCTCCCGCACGGTGACTTCGAGCGGTCGGGATAGGTCGCACTCCCGGTTGGTGAATCCCGTGGGATGGCTCTGGAGAATCGGTAATGGGCTGACCACAAGAGTGGACGGAGCACTGGTAACCGATCCCGGCACACCCTCGTTGGAGACGATGACCCGAAACTGACCGGACTGGGCCATGGTGAGATCGGTCAAGGTCAGGTTCCGGTTGGTGCCTCCGGGGATGTCCACCCACGCGTCGGCACCGGTCCTCGGGATACCCAGCCATGAGACGGGAGCCTGGAAGGCCTGAAGGCCGGGAGGCACCCCAAGGGCCTGGGCCTTCTTTCCATCGAGTTCTTCCGCCGTCAGGGACCTGAGGTTGAACTGCCATCGATGCGCGATCGGGAGCAGCCCGCCGGCGTCGATGGAATAGGTCTGAATACCGCATCCCGCCTCCCCGGCACGAGTCCCGGGGAGCAGGAGCATCTCGGGAAGCTGGTTCGTGATCACGGGTGTCGGGAACTGGTTGGTCATGACGACCGAGAGCACGAGTCCACCCCGATTCCCGTTCGCGGCGCTGTCCGCCACCTGTCCGTTTTTGCCATCAACGGCGATGAGGTATTCCCGATCTGCCTCCGCCACCAGAGCCACCCGACTCTGGGTCCGGACCTCCCCCGTGACCGGATCCCTGCCATCATCGTTCGAGATGATCGGCTTCAATTGGGCGAGGTTGGTGCCCGAATACACGGCCAGGACGGTGTCGATGGTGCTGCCCGCGAGGTCGAGGGTCAGGAAACCCAGTTCGGTCGGTTTGAAGGCCCACCAGACAGAGTTCCGGGCTGGCTGTCCCGCGTGACTGGGTTCACCGAGCTCGGCGGTGGCATTGCGGTTGTATCCGTAGGCCACGGTGCTGACCGAACCCAGCGGCGTCCGGTTGGCAAACAGGTCGTTCGGCGGACCTACCTGGACCGCCAACCGGGCCTCCTGACTGAGTGTCACCCCATACCGGTTGGAGACAGAAAAGCTGTAAAAGCCATCCTTGGCCAGATCGACCGACGTCACGATCAGCTTTGGCACCGTGGCGCCCGGTATGGGCCTGGAGCTCCCAGACTTCGGATCACGGAAGTACCACTGCCACGTGATCGGGCGATGACCAGCTGCCTCGCCCTGGAAGACGGCGTCGGACCCGATGTCGGCGATCGCGGCACCGGGTTGGGTGGTGATCCGGGGGGCAATGGATCAACCGCCACCACGGCCGGAACACTGGTCTGGGAGGAACTCCCATTGGAGACCCGGACGGTATAGTTCCCCGCCTGGTCGGTGGAGATGTTCTCGATCACCAATGCGGAACCCGTCGCCCCAGGCACGGCGGTTGCAGTCCCTCCGGGAGCCTTTGCGACGAACCACTGGTAGGACAGGGGCGGTGACCCCACGGCCTCCACCCGAAGCGTCACCGTCGAGCCAGGCTCGGGATTGGAACCGACCGGACCCGTCACGATCTTGGGTCCCGGCAGCACGACCAGATTCGCGGTGGCACTGTTGGTCTGGCCATAGCCGTTCCTCACCACCACCCGGTAGGCTCCCTCATCCGCCTTGCGGATCGTCGCTATCCGGATCTCAGGACCCGTCTGGCCAAGCACATTCGTTCCAGCGTGCTGCCACTGGTAGGTGAGTGGCGTCTTGCCAAGAACATCCACCGAGAAGACCGCAGCCTCGCCCTCGATCCGTTCCACGGCCTCGGGCTGACGCTGGAACTCGGGGAAGGTGTAGAGCCTGAGATTGAGCTTGAGGGGGCCCGAGGCTCCGGCCCGTCCATCGACCGCAATGCTGTAGTCGACCGCAGGCAACGCCTCGAAGGCCACACGGCTGGTGTTGAGACCGGGAGCGTTGTCGTTCGAGGCGATGACATCGAACTGTTGGTCGAAGGCCTTGCCAAAATAGACGGCCAGCAGCGTGTCGAACGCGCTCCCGGCGGTGTCGATGACGACATATCCCCCCTGTGGTGCCACTGAGGTGTCCGGAGTCCACTGCCACCAGAGCGAGGCACCACCCACCACCCCGGCATGGAGAGGTTCGCCTGTCTCCCGGGTTGCGCCGATCGTGGTTGAGGCGAGGGAAGCCCGATCACCGGAGATCCGGGACCGGGACCTGAAGAGATCGTTCGCCTCGGCAGCCTCCGCATCAGGCGGGA
>SYEM01000140.1 GCA_005801385.1 Verrucomicrobiales bacterium
CGGTCCCGGCTATCGCCAAAGCGCCGTGGATCCGAGGGATCCGGTTCGGCTCGTCAAGGGGAGGGCTCTCAACCCTACCCCCATGCGCATATGGGGGTGCGCCTTGTCGAAACCCTGGCTGCCGTTCTCCTGACAGTTTACCGGTCAGTTTGGGGTTTTGGGAGCGATAGAACGCTCAAAAACCCCGTAAATGCTGGGGAAAACGGAGGATAGCCGGTGGTCGGGATTGAACCGACGACCTACGGTTTACGACACCGTTGCTCTGCCACTGAGCTACACCGGCCTGGGTGCGGAAACATCGCGCTGCGGGACGTGGTTTCGTCCCGGGGATTTTCCAGGAAGCAGCAACAGACTCCGCCAGCGCTGCAACGAGGCAAGAAGCTGGACGAACACCGGAACGAATCCAAGCGCAAAGCCGATGACCGTTGGCGGTCGGAAAAGCAGGGCGGGGGACCTGGTCCGAAGCGACCAGGACCCTCGGCCAATGACGCGGGGGGCACGCCGTCAGGGTTCCTCGACCAGGACAACGCGGAACCCCAGCTGGGCGGAGCGGTAGCCTCCAGGAAGATAGGGCAGTGGCCATCGGGCGGCCGAACGGCAGGCGTCGCCCAAGGAATAATAGGATCCACCCCGCGCCAGCTCGTCGCCGACCGTGCCGCCCACCGGATCCGTCACCGCCCGGGTTGGATAGGCGACGTACCTGTCCCGGCACCACTCGGCCACGTTCCCGTACATGTCGAGCAGCAGCCAGGCGTTCGGAGCATAGAGGCCCACCGCCACCGTGCTCCGAAGATAGGGTCCCTTCGCCGCCCCATTGTACGGGAAGTCGCCGTTGAAGTTGGCCAGCCTGGATCCCAGCTGGGCCCCGTACGCCGTCGCCGTCGACTCCGGGTCCCCTCCACGGGCCGAGGACTCCCACTGCGCCTCGGTCGGCAGCCGGTAGACCTCGTGGGCCGCGATCCGCCCGGCGGCGCGGTCGAGGAGGGTCAGACGTCGACAGTACTCGGTGGCTTCGGTCCAGCCGACCCGTTCCACCGGCAGGTTGGGGCCCTTGAAGTAGCTGGGGTTGGAGCCCATGACGAAGGCGTACTCAGCCTGGCTCACCTCGCAGCGTCCCATCCAGAAGCCCTTGCTGAGGGTGACCGCATGGGGCGTCTCGTCATCGCTGCGTCCTGGCTCATTGTTGGGACTCCCCATCTGGAAGCGTCCGGGTGGGATCCAGACCAGCATGCCGACGCCAGTCTCGAGTTGGACCACCGATGAGGCCGATCGGTAGAAGCGGGTCTCGTTCCCGGCATCGAAGTCGGCCAAGGTCGCGCCGTTGGTGCCCAGGGTAATGTGGGTCCAGTAGTGCCAGGGCCCAAGGGAATTGGTTGCCCACTGGACTGCGACGCGAGTGCCGGGCAGTCCCTGGAACGTGAGTCCGGGCACCCAGCGCGCGGCGACGTCGAGCGTCACCGGAGGCCAGGTGAAGGTGACGGTCGGCGCGTTCGTGTAGCCGGAACCGCCCTGGAGGATGCGGACGTCGACCACCCGGTCGGCCTCCAGGATCACCTCGACCTCGGCACCTTTGCCGCCCCCTCCAATGAAACGAACCCAGGGGCGGGTGGCGTAACCCGATCCACCCGAGGTCAGGACAACCCCTGTGATCCGTCCTGCCACGACGGTCGCGGTGCCGGTGGCGGGGGTGGCGGCGGAGAGGGGGAGGAGGGAGAAAAGAAAGGCTGAGAGTTGAGTGCTGAGAGTTGAGGGTTCAGACAAGCGTCGTCGGTGTCCAAGCGAACGAGAGGTGCTGGACCAGTTTCGTGGGCGAAGAAAATAGCCGAGGACCCTGAGCATTGAGAGACGTCTGACTTCAGACGCTGAATGGCAAAGGTTCGGCGGAATCCGGCCCGGGGCCGGGAGGGTTTGACGGGCTCGGGGTGCGGACGGCACGGGGGAAAGATGGCAGGGTGAATTCCCGGAAGGAAGAGGTTGAGGGATGTCGGTTCAAGGTTGAGGATCCCAACGTTCACTATGAGACGTCATTTTGTCGGGGTCGGAACTCTGGGAAAGAAACTATGGCTGGCCGCTGCCACGGGGCTTTCGGCCCTGACGGGTGTGGCCGCCCCGGTGCTGAAGACGGACGTGGATCCAGTCTGCGGCCTTCCGCGTCTGTCGCTGAAGTCGATGCTGGCGGACAATGCCGTGGAGATTCAGGCCAGTGATGATCTCGGAGCCCCCGGGGTGTGGGAGACCCTCATGCGCGTGGCGCCCGGAGCCCAGGAGACGGTGTGGTTTGATCCCGAGACACCGCGTCGCGGTCGCCGATTCTATCGGGTCGCGGTCCGGCCTCCTACGGAGTGGACGCATGCCTCCAACTTTGCCTTGAACGATCAGGACGGACGCCGTCACGACTTCCTTCGGGAAGGGGATGCGAAGGCGGTCGTGCTGGTGTTCACCGACAACGCCCACCTCGCCGAGGTCTGGGCACGGATCCGACCGCTCCACGAACGCCACGGGTCCGAGGGCGTCCGCTTCTGGCTGGTCAACGCGACGGACCCGCGCGGGACGCTTGCGGGTGCGGTCCAAGACGCCGGCGTGAAGGTCCCGGTGTTGCATGACGGTGCCCAGCTGGTGGCGCGGACCTGGGGCGTCCAGACCGTTGGGGAAGTCGTCGCCCTCGACCGCCCCCAGTTCGAACCGTTCTACATGGGTGCCCTGTCGTCGCGGTATCCCGATGGGACCACACCGGAGGTGTCCCATCTCGGGACGGCCCTGGGCGAATTCACGTCGGGCAAGCCGGTCACGGTCCAGCGCGTCAAGGCGACGGGCGATCTCCTCGCACTCGCCGCGCCCCGGGTTCCGGACTATCAGACCGAGATTGCCCCGTTGGTGCAGTCGCGGTGCGTGGGCTGTCATCGTCCGGGCGACATCGGGTCGTTCCCGATGCTGCGGCATGCCGACCTGGTGGAGCGGGCCCGGGAGATCCGGGACAGCGTGTTGTCGGGCAGCATGCCTCCGTGGCAGGCGGATCCGGCGCATGGACAGTTCTCGAACGACTTTTCGATGACCCCGGACGAGGCCTCGCGTCTCGTGGCGTGGATCGATGCGGGATTGCCGAAGGGGGAGTCGGGAGATCCGCTGGTGGAGAACCCGCCTCAGGCATCGGCATCTTGGGCCCTGGGCCAGCCGGACAAGGTGGTTTCAATTCCGGCCCAGACGATCCCGGCCTCGGGAGAGGTTCCGTACCGGTATCTCATGGTGAAGAACCCATGGAACCGCGACGTGTGGCTGCGGGGTGCCGCGGTGAAGCCGGGGAACCGAGAGGTCGTCCACCACAGTCTGGTCTTCGTGGCCAAGACGGTCCTCGATTTCCTCCAGATCCAGGGCGGTCTGGGGGGGTTCTTTGCGGGCTATGTGCCCGGGGTGGAGGATGCCTTCTACCCGGAGGGCACGGGCAAGCTGTTGCCGGCGGGGGCGTATCTGGTGTTCCAGATGCATTACACCCCGAATGGGAAGGCGTCGACCGACACCACCCAGCTGGGATTCTATGAGGCCAAGGTCCGTCCGGCGCGGGAATTGAACACCACCGCAGCCTATGACACGGGATTCTCCATTCCGCCCGGGGCGAAGGACCACGAGGTGGTTGCGGAGACGACGGTGGACCGCAATTCCATCCTCTACGAAATGAGCCCCCATATGCATTACCGGGGTGCCCGCATGCGATTTGAGGCGTTCTATCCGGATGGACGTTCCGAGACGCTGCTCAATGTCCCGGGATATGAGTTCGACTGGCAGGCAATGTACCGGCTCAAGGAACCGAAACGCCTCCCGGCGGGCACCCGGCTCCGGATCACGGGTGGATTCGACAATTCCAAATGGAATCCTTGGAATCCGTCGCCGACCTCGATTGTGCAATTCGGGGAGCAGACGGATGACGAGATGTTGATTGGATATCTCAACATGGCACCGGAATGACACCGAGAAGGAATTCCTCCACCTCGCCTAAAGAAAAAAACCCTCCGGCCAATCGGCAGGAGGGTTTTTTGGTGTACGAAATGATTACTGCAGGAAGACGCGGCTCGAACGGCGGGAACCTTCCGTGCGGATCTTGCTCGAATTGGCCTTCAGGAATTTGATGACCGCGGGATAGGAAACGCCGGTCGCAGCGCTGATCTCACGCTGGCTAACACCACCGCGATTCTGCTGAAGATGAGTGAGGATCTTGGAGCTGATGTCATCGGCCGACATCCGGGGCCGGCGGGTACCCCCGGCTGAACCGGCGGCACGCTTCGAGGACGGGCGACGGGATCCGCCTCCGAGCTCCTTCTCGAGCGCATTGATCTGCTTCTCGACCTCGGCGAGGTCGTTCCTCAACGCCGTCTTTTTGGCATTGAGTTCGTTCAATTGGTTTTGTTTGCCGCCAATGGCATCCAATTGCTTCTTGAGATCTTCGATTTGGCTGATGAGTTTTTGTGCGTATTCCATAGACGCTGTAAGGATGCCGTCTGAGATCAGAAGGTCAATCGGGTTTTTATTGGTGAACACCATTCCAAACACAGAACTGAACATTGCCGTATCCTCGATGAATTAAGGGTTTGCGAACGGAATTTGGTTTTGTCTTATCGAGCACGATGATTTTTGGCTCATTCACCATCCGAGAGGTTGTTTTTGGACGATTCCGTCTCGATGGCGGCTGCATGTTTGGATCCGTTCCGCGTAATCTTTGGGCAAAGCGGATTCAACCCGATGAGGAGAATTGCATTCCCCTGGTGGCGCGATCGCTGTGGATCACCCAGGGGGATCGACGCATTCTGATCGATTGTGGGATGGGGGAATTGTGGGCGGAACCCCAGCGGCGGATCTTTGCGATCCGGAATGTTCCCGAGTTGGACTGGGGGTTTACTCCGAACTCCGTCACCGACCTGATCCTGACGCATCTCCATTTCGACCACGCCGGAGGCCTGGTCCGACGGAATCCCTCGGGAGAACTGGAGCCCATGTTTCCGAACGCCCGGATCCATCTGCAGCGGGCGCAGTGGGACCAGGCCCGGAATCCGACGCTGAAGGATCGGGCCAGTTATCTGCCGGAGACAGTCCGGTTCCTGGCAACGGCTCCGGGTCTGACCCTCCACGAGGGCGATGTGAAGGTTTTGCCGGGACTTCACCTTCATCGGGTGGACGGCCACACGCGGGGACAGCAGTGGGTGGAGATCCGCGGGGGGGCGGAGCCGCTGTTCTTTCCCACCGACGTTGTGCCGACCGCCCACCATGTTCCCTTGGCCTATCACCTGGGGTATGACCTCTGTGCCGAGACGCTCTTGCGGGAGAAGGAGGCGCTGTTGAACCGCGCCCTTCGGGAAAAGGCGTGGGTGTGCTTCCAGCATGATGCCCACACGGCCCTAGCCCGGATCGGGAAGTCCGAGCGGGGGCAGTTTGTGGCAGAGCCTCTGGGGGCGGGTTGAGTACCGGGGCTGAGTGAGGTGCGGGTGAATCCCGGTCCATCGATCGCAGTCCAGACACGGACACGAGTCTGTCGTTGGATTCACCAACGCCCGTCCGTACGCTTTCCTCATACCATGAATGTTCTTCCCCGATCCGTGCGATGGATCTGCGCCGCCCTTGCGAGTGGCCATTTGGCGGGATCCGCCGCGACGTCGGACAAGGTTGAGTTCAACCGGGACATTCGGCCGCTGTTGTCGGACACCTGCTTCGCCTGCCACGGCCCCGACGCCCAGAAGGTGAAGGGCGGGCTTCGGCTCGATCAGCGGGAGCTGGCCCTCCAGCCGGCCAAATCCGGCAAGCGGGCGATCGTCCCGGGAAAGCCCTCGGAGAGCGAACTCGTCCAACGCCTCCACACCACAGATCCCGACGACCGGATGCCGCCGGAGGAGTCTCACAAGACGCTCACCGCCGCGCAGAAGGACCTGCTCCAGAGGTGGATTACGGAAGGAGCGGAATACCAAGGCCACTGGGCCTACCAACATTTGAAACGCCCGGCTGTACCCGGTGGGGTCCCGGCGATCGAGTTCCTGGTTGGACAACGCCTCGGGTCCCTCGGGCTCCAACCCTCGCCGGAGGCCGACCGTCGGATCCTGATCCGGAGGCTGTATCTCGACCTGCTGGGACTGCCACCCAAGCCCGAGGAGGTCGACGCCTTCGTTGTCGACACCGCTCCGAATGCCTACGAGCGGCTGGTCGATCGGCTGCTCGCCTCGCCCCACTACGGGGAGCGGATGGCGATCGCGTGGCTCGATGTCGTGCGGTTTTCCGACACGATCGGCTATCATTCCGACAACCCGAAGAACATCTGGCCGTACCGGGACTACGTCATCCGGTCGTTCAACTCGAACAAGCCCTTCGACCGGTTCACGATCGAACAGATTGCCGGCGACCTGTTGCCGGAGGCGACGCTCGAGCAGCGGGTGGCTTCAGGGTTCAACCACCTCCTCCTGACGACCGAGGAGGGGGGTGCCCAGGAGAAGGACTACGAGGCCCGCTACCTCACCGACCGCGTCCGCGCGGTGGGCACCGTGTGGCTGGGACAGACGGTGGGCTGCGCCCAGTGTCACGACCACAAGTTCGATCCGGTGTCGGCTCGCGACTTCTATTCGCTGGGGGCGTTCTTCGCCGACATCAAGGAGCCGGTGATCGGTCGGCGGGCGGACGGGGAGTTCGTGCCGACCGAGGAGCAGGCGGCACGGATGCGTCAGAACGACGACAGGGAGGAGGCGCTCCGGAAGTCGTATGAAGGGCCGCATCCGGAGCTGGCGTCGGTACATGCTGCATGGCTGGCCGAACAGATCGCGGCGATCGCCCAGACGTCCCGATGGCAGGCCCTGATTCCCACCGAGGTGAAGGGCAAGGGAGAGGCGACGTTCAAGGTTCGGGACGACCGTTCGGTTTTGGTCGGGGACAAGGCGCCCGACAAGGACACGTACCGGGTGCGGTTCGAGGCCGCTCCGGCGCGGCTGCTGGGACTCCAGCTCGAGGCTCTTCCGGACGATTCGCTCCCGTCCAAGGGACCGGGTCGGGCCGGAAACGGAAACTTCGTCCTGACCGAGGTGGTCGCCCGGATCGAAGCCCCGGGGGAGGACCCTCGGACGATTCCATTCACCTCGGCCCGTGCCTCCATCGAGCAGGCCGCCAGCGCCGAGAGCAATCCATACAGCGCCTGGAATGCCGCCTCGACGATCGATGGGGACGTGAAGGGCGACGGCTACGGGTGGGCGATTCTGCCCGAGGCGGGTCGTCCCCAGCGGCTCCAGCTGGGATTCCGGGATCCGGTCACCCTCGCTCCCGGCGAGACCCTGGTGGTGGAGCTCCAGCAGAACCACGGGCACGGGAACCACACGTTGGGCTGCTTCCGGATCGGGGGCACCACGGACCCCGAGGCGCTGCGGTCGAAGGTCGCGTTCCCGCCGCCCAAGGAGATCGCGGATCTGGTGACGATCCCCCAGGACCAACGCGACCCCGCCCAGCGAGAGAAGCTCTTTGTGATCTGGCGCGACAAGGCCCCGGAGCTGGCGGATCTGCGCCAGCGTCTGGCGGACGCCCGCAAGGTGAAGTCGGACTTCGAGGCCACGGTTCCGCAGTCGATGGTGACCGAGCGCAACGACACGCCGCGCGCGGTGCGGATTCTGCCGCGGGGGAACTTCCTGGTGGAAACGGGCGACATCGTCGAGCCCGCGCTCCCGGTGGCGTTGTCGGCGGCCACGAAACCGCCCGGAGGGCGCCGTCTGAATCGGCTCGATCTCGCCCACTGGCTGGTGGCCCCGGAGAACCCGCTGCCGTCGCGTGTGGTGATGAACCGGACCTGGCGCCAGTTCTTCGGATCGGGGTTGTCGAAGGTCCTCGACGACTTCGGCGCCCAGGGCGAGCCACCGCGGAATCCGGCCCTGCTCGACTGGCTGGCCTCGGAGTTCCAGTCCAGCGGATGGAACCTTAAACACATGGTCCGTCTCATGGTCACCAGCCGCACCTACCGTCAGGTTTCGACCGCCTCGCCGGAGCTGCTGGCGAAGGATCCCGACAACCGGGAACTGGCCCGACAGGGACGCTGGCGGGTCGAGGCCGAGGTTGTGCGTGACAACGCCCTCGCCGTTGCCGGACTCCTCGTGCCGGTGGTCGGTGGACCCAGCGTCAAGCCGTACCAACCAGACGGCTATTGGGAGAACCTGAACTTCCCGCAGCGGGGCTACGACGCCAGCAAGGGCGCCGACCAGTACCGTCGGGGCCTCTACACCTGGTGGCAGCGGTCGTACGTCCATCCGAGCATGCTGGCGTTCGACGCGGCGACCCGTGAGGAATGCGCTGCGGAGCGGACCCGATCCAACATCCCGCAGCAGGCCTTGGTGCTGTTGAACGATCCGACCTATGTCGAGTCGGCCCGGGCCCTCGCCGCGCGTGTGTTGCGGGAGGCTCCGAAGGATCCCGAGGCACGGATCCGCTGGGCGTTCGGGCAGGCGGTGTCCCGGTCGCCGTTGCCCGATGAGGTGCAGACGCTGCGATCCCTGCTCGATGCCCAGCTCCTGGAATACCGTGCCGATCCCAAGGCCGCGGCCGAGTTCCTCAAGGTGGGGGTCTGGACCCCGCCGGAGGGGTTGGACCCCGCCGAGCTGGCGGCCTGGACCGATCTGGCCCGGGCCCTGTTGAACCTCCACGAGACCCTCACCCGTTCCTGACCATGACTCCCTCCACCGAATTCCTCAAGGCGCTGCGTCAGCAGCAGACCCGCCGGGTCTTCCTCGGCCGCGCCTCACAGGGGCTGGGATCCGTCGCGCTGGCGTCGCTGCTGACACCACGCTTGCCTGTTCTCGGCGCCCCGTCCCCGGACCGCTGGACCGGCGTGGTCAACCCGCCGCATTTCCAGCCGAAGGCCAAGCGCGTGATCTGGATGTCCATGGCCGGCGGTCCGTCGCATCTCGAGACATGGGATCACAAGCCCAAGTTGGCCGAGATGCACGGCAAGCCGATGCCGGAGTCCTTCACCAAGGGCAAGCAGATCGCCCAGCTGCAGGGCCAGAAGCTGGTGTGCTTCGGTCCTCAGCTGAAGTTCCAGCGGTTCGGCAAGTGTGGCGTCGAGATCTGCGAATTGTTCCCGCAGATCGGATCGGTCGCCGACGAGATCTGCTGGATCCGCTCGATGACCAGCGAGGCGATCAACCACGACCCCGCGCACATGTTCATGAACACCGGGTCCCAGATCGCCGGACGTCCCAGCATGGGATCGTGGGTGGTCTATGGGCTGGGTTCCGAGGCGGAGAACCTGCCGGGATTCGTGGTTCTGACCTCGCTGGGGCAGGGGGGACAGAACCAGCCGATCGCGGCCCGTCAGTGGGCGGCGGGCCTACTGCCGACCCGGTTCCAGGGTGTGCACCTGAGGGGCAAGGGCGACCCAGTCATGTACCTGGGCAATCCCTCTGGGGTCACCCGGGAACGCCAGGCCAATGTGGTTCAGGCGATCAATTCTCTGAACGCCCGTCACGATTCGATGGTGGACGATCCGGAGATCGCGACGCGGATCGCCCAATACGAGATGGCGTTCCAGATGCAGGCGAGCGTCCCGGAGCTGATGGACACCTCCAAGGAGCCGGCCTCGATCCGGGAACTCTACGGATGTTCGCCCGGAGATGGATCGTTCGCGTCGAACTGCCTCCTCGCCCGGCGTCTGGCGGAGCGCGGTGTGCGGTTCATCCAGCTCTACCACAAGGATTGGGACCATCACGGTGGGGTGAAGGGTGGGGTCGAGCTCAAGGCGAAGGAAATCGACCGCGCGTGCATGGCGCTGATCACGGATCTGCGTCAGCGCGACATGCTGAAGGACACGATCGTGGTCTGGGCCGGCGAGTTCGGTCGGACCCCAATGAGCCAGGGCGGCGATGGACGCGACCACCACAACGCCGGGTTCAGCATCTGGCTGTCGGGCGGCGGACTGCGCGGTGGACTGCAGTACGGCGCGACCGATGAACTGGGGTACGCGGCGGTGGACAACCCGATCGACGTCCACGATCTCCACGCGACGGTGCTCCGGCAGCTGGGCATCGACCACACCCGCCTGTCGGTGAAGTTCCAGGGACTCGACGTCCGGCTGACCGGCATCGCCGGACGTCTCATCCCGGAGATCGTGTCCTGAGACGGATCAGCCGGCGGCCCCTGATCGGCCTCAGGCAATGCATCGAAGGAACCCGGCCGTCAGTGCCTCCCGATCCAGGTTCCGTCCGATGAAGACGAGCTGGCTCTTGCGCGGCTCGTCGGGGCGCCAGGGTCGGTCGGGTTGTCCCTCGAACAACATGTGGACGCCCTGGAAGACAAACCGCTTCGGGCTGCCCTTGATGTTGAGGATACCCTTCATCCGGAAGATGTCTGCGCCGCGGGTCTGGAGAAGGGTGGACAGCCACTGATTGAGTCTCTCGGTGTCCAGTGGACGACTCTCCTCGAGGCCCACGCTGCCCACCGTATCGTCGTGCTCATGCCCGGGCGCCTGGAAGGCTTTCGCCGCCGTGGGTTCCACAAACCGGCCCTGGACCGTGAAGGTCATGTCGAATTCCTCGGGTCCATGCTCGGTGTACAGGGCGTAGGCCCCGGGTTGTGCAACACGGAGGGTGAAGGCGCTGGGGACGTCCTCGTTGAGGACCAGCTTGTGGAGTCTCAGTCCGGGGACCAGGTCGCCGCCGGTGTGCACCGTCACAGAGGGCTGACTGAAGAGCTTCAGCGCCTGGATCCGGTTTGACTGCACGGCCTCGAGCGTTGCCTCCGGCACCGGAAGGACGACCAGGCCCATCACGGGATCCGGCCCGGGTTGCATGTCGATCTGGCAGTTCCCCGCTTCGAGCCGCAACACCCCACCCCACTCAAAGGGCAGCTCTTCCCGCAGGAAGTCCGAATCCACGGTCAGCTTCTGGTCGAGATCGAAGGCGTGGATGTTGAGGACGGTGTCGACATCGATCTGGGCGTTTCGGGTCCTGTGGATCACCGCTGCCGAGTTCATCGCGTGGATCCTGGACTCGAGCGCACCGAGATCGGCATCGGTCACGAGGTCGATCTTGTTGAGCAGGATGCGGTCGGCGAAGGCGATCTGGGCCTTGCACTCGTCGCTGTCGTCGAGGTGCTCCACCACATGGCGCGAGTCGACCAGGGTGACAATGCCATCGAGTCGGAAGCGGGTCTTGATCTCCTCATCCACGAAGAACGTCTGGGCCACCGGTCCCGGATCCGCCATGCCGGTGGTTTCGACCAGGATGTAGTCAAAACGGTCACGGCGCCGCAGGAGCTGGTTCAGGATGCGGATGAGATC
>SYEM01000141.1 GCA_005801385.1 Verrucomicrobiales bacterium
CCTTCTCCTGCACCGTCAGGAGCGCGGCACGGACGTACTCGGGCGCGAAGGCGTCGACGGGCACGCCAGCCTTCCGCAGATACGGCACGGCTGCCGCGAGAAAAGCCTCCGGAGCCAGGCGGCGCGTGTGTTCGAAGTGGAGCGCCTCCAGCTTCTTGACATCGAAACGCGCCGCACTGCGGTTCACCCGGTCGAGATCGAACCGCGAGATGAGCTCGGCGACCGACAGGAACTCCCGGCCGTCGGCCGGGCTCCACCCGAGAAGGGACAGGTAGTTCAGGACCGCCTCGGGCAGGAAACCGTCCTCCTGGTAGTTCGTTACCACCGCACCCCGGTCACGCTTGCTCATCTTGGTGCCGTCCTCGTTGAGGATCAGCGGCATGTGTCCGTATCTGGGTGGTTCGACCCCGAAGGCCTGGAACAGCGCCAGGTGCTTGGCCGTGTTGCTGATGTGATCCTCTCCACGGATGACATGGGTGACCCCCATCTCCAGGTCGTCCACCACATTGACGAAGTGGAAGACCGGCTGCCCGTCGCTGCGCCACAACACCCAGTCGGGATCCACCTGCTCGCGATCCGTCAGCGGACGGACGATATCGCCCACGATGAGGTCGGGGATCGTGATCGGATCGCGGGTCATCCGGAAGTACACCGCCCCGTCCCGGTCATAGGCGAGGCCTCGGTCACGGAGTTCCTGAAGTCGACGCCGATAGACCTCACCTCGCCGGCTCTGGAAGTAGGGCCCCCGGTCTCCGCGACTGGGTCCATCCGGGTCGCTGGTCTGCGGTCCTTCGTCCCAATCCAGTCCGAGCCAGCGAAGCCCCTCCACGATCACGTCGACCGCCGCCTGGGTGTTGCGGGCCGTGTCCGTGTCCTCGACGCGGAGGATGAACTGCCCCCCGTGATGCCGGGCATAGAGCCAGTTGAAGAGGGCGGTCCGGGCACCTCCAATGTGGAGGTAGCCGGTGGGGGACGGGGCGAAGCGGACGCGGACGGGCGACGACATGTCGGCGAAGGTACGGAGGGAGGCCCCTGAGACAAGATCGCACCCTCAGCCTGCCCGGCGCGGGAAGGCGTGGGAAGGCGTGGGAACTCTCCGCGGTCAGGGTCGCTCGACCCGGACTTCGGCATTGTAGTCCGGGACGCCGGAGTTCGGATCCACGATCCCCCGGGGCAGGATGACGTTCCCCTCGGGCCAGTGAACCTGGAGATTGCCGGGGGCAATGGGCGCCGGGAAGACGGTCCCCGTGTACCGTCCCGTGCCATTGACCAGCACGATGCGCTCCCCATCCACCAACCCCATCGATCGGACATCCTCCGGGTGCATGAAGATGGCGTCGCGCGGCGCGCCGGTCAGGGGATCCACCTCGGCATAGATCAGCGTGTTGAACTGCTTGCCGCGTCGGGTGGACACCATGAACCGCCGGCCTCCTTCGAGCGCGGCTTCCGAGGGCGCAGGCCGACCACACGGGTGCGGTGGAATCCCGATGACCTTGAAGTGGGCCTTGCCGTCGGGCGTCGCAAATTTCCCGTCGTCACACAACCGCTCCCCACCCCACTGGATGGCATCGCCGGTTTCCGAAAGCGTCTCGCAACCCTTGTAGAACGGAACCACCCGTGCGATTTCCTGTCGGATGGCCGGTCCCGTCTCGCAGCGGAGCAGATGCGCCCGCTCAGGCCAGGCCGCGGCGGCGAGGTCCCGAAGGATCCTCCACTCGGCCTTGGCTTCCCCTACCTTACGCGGGATTTCTGGGGAGAATGCCACGCGCCGCTCGGTGGTGGTCTCGATGCCACCGCCATCCTGCTCGTAGCGGGTCTTGGCCGGCAGCAAGAGCACCTCCTCCCCCGCCTCGATGAACATTTGGTCGGTCAGGATGATGTCCTGATGCACCCGGATCGGCACCCGACGCAAGGCAGCCGCCACGACATCGGGCTCCGGCAGGGTCCGGAGGAAATTCCCACCCACGCAGTAGAGCACATCGAGGTCGCCACGACCGGCGGCATCGACCATCTCGACCGAGTTGATGCCCGGCTTGTCGGGGATCGGAAACCCATACATCTCCGCCAGCGCGGCGGCGTTCTCTGGCGTGACGGGCTTGCCTCCGGGAAACGCCGTCGAGTAGCAGCCCATCTCGGCACCACCCTGCACGGAGCTATGCCCCCGGATCGGCACCAGGCCGTTCTTTGGCCGTCCCACGTAGCCCCGGGCCAACCCAAGGTTCAGGACCATTGAAACCGCATCGCCACCATACGCGTGCTGCGTGATGCCCATGCTCCAGACGAACACCGCGTTCTTCGCATTGTGGAGGATCTCGGCGAATTCCTCGACCATGGCCAGGGAGAGGCCCGAGGCGGCCACCAGTTCCGCCAGGTCGAGCTCCTCGCACCGTCGCTGGAGGTCTTGCCACTCCGAGGTGTAGCGCTCGATGAACTCCTGGTGGATCCATCCCTTCCGGATGAGCACCTTGAGCACCGCGTAGATGAACGGGATGTCGCCGCCCTGCGTGACCGGGAACCACCAGTCCGTGATGTCGGTTCCGAACAGCGCACTCTGGGCGCTGCTCGGGACCCAATAGCGACGCATGCCCGGTTCGAGGTAGGGATTCACGAGGGCGACCTTGGTCCCCAGCTGCTTCGCCTCGTGGAGATATTTGGTTGTCACCGGCTGGTCGTTGGCCGGATTCGCCCCAAAGAAGACGATTAGATCCGTCCCGTACCAGTCCTTGTAGCTGCACGTGCTCGCCGCGTAGCCGAGCGCATGCTTCATGGCGCCCGTGCTCGGCGCGTGGCAGAGCCGCGCGGCGTTGTCGACATGGTTGGTGCCCAGGAACCGGGCCACCTTCTGGGACACATAGTAGACCTCGTTGGTCACCCCCCGCGCCGTGATGAAGAACGCCATCCGATCCGGGTGGGTCCTTCGGAGACGCGGCCCGAGCCGCCGGTGGACCTCATCCCAGGAGATGCGGCGGAACCCGCGTTGCCCGGTTTCGCGAAGCATCGGATAGGCAAGACGGCCCAGCTGGCGCAGCTCCTCGTTCGACTTGCCGGCAAACGTCGAAACGTCCGACAACAGACCGGGATCGAACTCCGGCATGGTGTTGAGCCGGAGCAGGTTCAACCGGGTCATGCACAGGTGGACCCCAGGGATCGTCCAATCGTGGAGTCCGGCCACACCCAGCGCGCAGCCATCGCAGACCCCTTTCGACAGCACCTGCCAGGCATATCCGAGGTTGTCGCGGTTCTTCCAGACGACGTCGAGCATGTCGCGGAAGTGCTTCGGTTTGGTCTGCCCCAACCCGAACGGCACCCAGGTGGCCCGGCGCTCCTCTGGCGTCTTCTGTACGCGCTGCGACATGCGCTCGACTATGTCGGGAGCGGAGCCTGTCGTCACGCGGAGACCTGGCCAGGGCTGATTCATCTGGGATCAGGTTTGGCTGGGGTTTGTGAAGGGGTTCGTCTTTTGGCTGGGCATGGGCTGCGGTGTCTGTTCAGGCTTCCTCTCCATGGTAGCCACCCAAAGTCTCCTCGAGCCGAGTTTGCTTCA
>SYEM01000142.1 GCA_005801385.1 Verrucomicrobiales bacterium
ATCACCTATCCGGCCTCCACCGGCCGCAACTTCATCGAGCTCCTCCGTGTGATCGACTCGCTCCAGCTCACCTCCAAGTTCCGTGTTGCCACGCCGGCCGACTGGAAGGATGGACAGGACTGCATCATCACGCCTGCGGTGAAGGACGAGGAGGCGAAGACGCTGTTCCCGAAGGGATTCCGGACCGTGAAGCCCTACCTGCGCTACACCCCGCAGCCCAATCGCTGAAGCTCGGGACTGTTCCCAGCCTGCGGTTCATCTCCATGGATCCCTCACCTGATCCGTTCCAGAAGGCCCGACGCGAGTCGGGCCTCTTTGTTGGCGAGTTCCAGGGCGAGGAAGTCCCGATGATCCTCCGCCACGAGGATGTCCGCCGGGCGGCCAAGGACTTGAAGACGTTCAGCTCGGATGCCCCGTTCCGGGTGCCGATCCCGTCCGAGGAGGCGTATCGGACCATGCGCCAGATCCCGGTCGAGACGGATCCGCCGGAGCACACCGAGTATCGGGCGATCGTGGAGCCCTTTTTCCAGCGGTCGAAGGACCCGGCCATGGTGGCCCGGGTCGATGCTCTGGTCGCGGAGCTGCTGTCGGATGCCCTCGAACGACCCTCGATCGAGATCGTCCGCGAGTTCGCGCTGCCCTTCCAATCCCGCGCCCTGACCTATCTCCTCAACGTGCCGGAGTCGGAGGCGCAGACCTGGATCGGTTGGGGCACCCACGTGTTCAAGGATGGGGCCTCCGGGCAACGCAAGGGTGCCGCCCTTGAAACCTATCTGCACGGGCAGTTGGACCAGGCCCAGAAGAATCCCAGGGACGACTTCTTCAGTGCGTTGTGCCAGGCGACTTTCAAAGGGCGTCCGCTGACCCGGGACGAGCAGATGGGCTTCGCCAACCTCACCTTCGCTGGCGGACGGGATACGGTGATCCACATGGTGTCGTCAGTGTTCGGCTATCTCGGAAAGCGGACCGAGGCATTGGAATTCCTACGGGCCGATCCCAAGCGGATCGTGCTGGCGGTTGAGGAATTCCTGCGGGTGGTGTCGCCACTGACCCACATTGGACGGGTCTGTCCGGTGTCGACCGATGTCCAGGGTCATGAGGTTCCGCCGAATGGACGCGCCTCCCTGTGTTGGGCGTCGGCCAACCGGGATGAGGCGGCCTTCGAGGCTCCGGAGGAGGTCCGGTTGGACCGGAAGCCGAATCCGCACATGGCGTTTGGCAGCGGGGCGCACTTCTGTCTGGGCGCAGCCCATGCCCGACTGCTGTTGAGGAGCCTGATCCAGGGCTGCACGGACCGTGTCGGTCGCATCGAGGTCCAGCAGGCGGTGGACCGGGTAGAAGAAGAGAGCCGGTACCGTCGTGTGGTGGGCTACGAGTCACTGATGGTGAGTCTGGGGCGGGTGGAGAGGTGAGATCGACGGACTGAGTGCTGCAGGTCGGTGGGTGAGCACCGCACGGGTGGGTGATGCAGTGCCCTGCATCACTGGCTGCACAAGGTGCAGCCACCGGACGCTCGACCTTGTCTGGATCTTCCAGTGAGTTCTGGAGCGTTAGAGGATCCGGTGCCTGGAGTTTGTGGGCGCTGTTGCGCCCAGTGCCGCAGGGCACTGCGTTACCCACCCATTCGGGATTGCGTCCGGTCATGATCCTCCGGCAATGGATCCTGACACTCCTGGAGTCGAGGGTGAGATCGAGGCTTCCGTTCGACAACGTCCCATGGCAGTTCTGGGACATGTCTTTCCCACGCGGCTTCATCGCCTTCCTCTGTGTCCTGACCTGTTCCGGAGCGCTCCGGGCAGCCGACAATTATCCCCTCGGTCCTGAATCCCAGGAGCGGGCTCCCGGTGTGCCGCGGGGACGGGTCGAGGCGTTCCAGTTCAACGATTCCAAGGTCTTCCCAGAGACTTCTCGCGATGGCTGGGTCTACATCCCGTCACAGTACTCCGCCGCCAAGCCGGCCGCGCTCATGGTCTTCCAGGACGGTCATGCCTACGTCGACGAGAAAGGCCAACAGCGGGTGCCGATCGTGTTCGACAACCTGATCGCCAAGGGAGACATGCCCGTGACGGTGGCGGTGTTCATCAATCCGGGGCACCGCGGGACAAACGCCCCGGCCGCCGCCGGTTGGGGCAACCGGAGCAACCGCAGCTTCGAATACGATTCCCTTGGCGACGCCTATGCCCGGTTCCTTGCGGACGAGCTCCTGCCGTTCGTGGTCCGCAAATATGATCTCAACCTGAGTGCGGACCCCCGGAATCGGGCCATCGCCGGGATGAGCAGCGGCGGCATCTGTGCGTGGACCGCCGCCTGGGAGCGTCCCGATCAGTTCGGCAAGGTGCTCAGCCAGATTGGCAGCTTCGTGAACATCCGGGGTGGGGACGTCATCCCTGGGCAGATCCGCAAGACCGAGCGGAAGCCGATCCGGGTCTTCCTCCAGGACGGGTCGAACGACCTCAACAACCTCCATGGCAACTGGCCGCTCGCGAACCAGCAGATGGCCAGTGCCCTGGCCTTCGCCGGATATGATCACCGATTCGTCTTCGGGGACGGGGGGCACAACGGCAAGCACGGCGGAGCCATCCTGCCCGAGTCGTTGCGATGGTTGTGGCGTCCCGAACTGGCCGCCCCGCCGGCGCCCCAGACCAAGGACAACTACCGGGGTGACGAGGCGCTGTCGAAGATCCTGCCCGACGGAGGGTCCCCCGGGGACTGGCAGCTTTTGGGCGAGGGATATGGCTTCACCGACGCCGCCGGCAGTGATGCCGCTGGGAACTTCTACTTCGCCGATCTTCCGAAGGGCAGCGTGTACCGGGTGGGTGTCGGCGAGGCGAAGGCGACCCTATGGCTGGAGAACGGACCGAAGATCAGCGGACTGAAGTTCGGTCCCGATGGATTCATCTACGCGGCCACCCAAGGGGATGCGAAGGAGAAGCGCATCGTGAGGATTGATCCTGCCACCCAAAAGGTTGAGACCGTCGCCACGGACGTGCAGCCGAACGACCTGGCCGTGTCGAAGTCGGGCTGGATCTACTTCACCGACACCGGGGCGGGTCAGGTGGTCGCGGTGCCGACCTCCGCCCGGGGGTTGTCCCGACCCCATCCCGTCGCGGGTGGCATCAGGTCTCCCAATGGCATCGCGTTGAGCCCGGACCAGCGTCAGCTCTGGGTGAGCGAATATGGCGGGACGAATGTCTGGAATTTCCTGGTGGCGGACGATGGATCCCTCACTGGTGGGGAGCGTCTGGCCACCCTGCGTGTGCCCCCGGGCAGGACGGACAGCGGCGGGGACGGATCGACCACGGACCGTGAGGGCCGGGCGTATGTGACCTCCCACGTCGGCATCCAGGTCCTCGATGCCACGGGGCGTCTGGGCGGGGTGATCGGGAAACCCCAGGACAAGGGGATCGTCAGCTGCGCCTTTGGGGGGCCGGAGCACGCATGGCTCTATGTCTGCAACGCCGACAAGGTGTATCGGCGGAAGACGCTCACCGCAGGACGCTGAGCCAGTATGGCCTCCAGACAGCGGCGAGGAACGGCGAGTGCCATGTCGGAGCGTCCCAAGACGGACCTCCGGCTTCTCGGAACGTGGCACTCCGACCGCGAGGCGACGGTGGCGAAGCGCCGATCCGTCTGAACCACATTGCGCCATTGGAACGGAGAGGGCGGTCTCAAGGGGGAGTCCGTATAGGCAGGATCGGGAGGCTTGCGTTCGTGTCTGTGGCCCCGGTAGCTTCAACCCGCCTGCCATCACGAGTGTGGTGGCGTTCTAGGCTGAGAAAAAATTGTTAAACGCACAACCTGACCTCTCACCTCCGTTGCTCACCCGCAACAGGGTAGTGTTTGGGCACGGAGTCTTCACGCTGGACCGCGTTTCCCCAAGGTCCTTGCCACCGACTCCCGTTTAATCGCCGGACCTTCTGGGTCCGGTCGCAGTCGTCCGTTCATTGATGCAGTTTATGGCAGTCACCACACAGCAGTTCGCCGAGATGCTGAAGCAGTTCGAGAAACCGCTTCAGACCGGCCAGATCGTCAAGGGCACCGTCATTGAGGTGCGTTCCAAGGAGGTCATCGTCGACGTCGGCGGCAAGTCCGAGGGCGTCGTCAATGGCTCCGAGTTCTCCGACTTCTCCACCATCAAGGTGGGCGACCAGTTCGAGGTTCTCGTCGAGCGTGCCGAGGACAAGGACGGCAACATCCTCGTCTCGAAGGAGAAGGCCGAGTTCAAGCAGAACTGGGACCGCATCCAGCTCATCTGCAACGAGGGCGGCACCGTCCAGGGCAAGGTCAAGTCCATCGTCAAGGGCGGCCTCGTCATCAACATCGGGGTCGAGGCCTTCTGCCCGTCGTCCCAGATCGACGTCACCCCTCCCAAGAACCTCGCCGCCTACGTGGGCAACACCTACGAGTTCCGCGTGGTGAAGCTCAACCCGGAGCGCCAGAACGTTGTGCTGAGCCGTCGTGAACTGGTCGAGGCAGAGCGCAGTGCCCGCCGCGCCGTGCTCCTCCAGGAGCTCGTCCCGGGCGACATCCGCAAGGGTGTGGTCAAGAACATCACCGACTTCGGTGCGTTCATCG
>SYEM01000013.1 GCA_005801385.1 Verrucomicrobiales bacterium
GGCTGTAGCGCTCGATCACCATCAGGTCCTTCACCTGGACGGACCCGTAGGTGCAGACCCGGCCGATGTCGTTGCGGGCGAGGTCCACCAGCATGACATGCTCGGCGCGTTCCTTGGGATCCGCGAGCAGCTCCTCCGCCAGGGCGGCATCCTCGGCCTCGGTCCTGCCGCGACGCCGGGTGCCGGCGATCGGACGGATCTCGACCTCGCGGTCCACACACCGGACGTGGAGCTCGGGCGAGGCACCGACGAGGGCCATGCCCTCGAGTTCCAGCAGGAACATGTAGGGCGAGGGATTCACGGTCCGGACCGCCCGGTAGATGTCGAGAGGGGTGGACTTCACCGGGGCGCTGAAGCGCTGGGACCCGACAATCTGGATGATGTCGCCCGCCTTGATGAACTTCTGCGCGGTGAGGACGTTCGCCTCGAACTGCTCACGGGCCGTGTTGGACTGGAACGTCACGGGAGCCGTCTCTGCAGGCAGTTCCACAGGCTGGGTCTGGAGCGGCTGACGTAGGAGTTCGACGAGTCGGTCGATCTCTGCCACGGCATCCTCGTAGGCCTCCTCGACGGATTTGCCCGGCTCCAGGACGGCATTGACGAGGACGGTGAGGGTCTGGGCGACGCGATCGAAGATCAGAAGCTCGTCGGCGATGACGAGGTACAGGGTCGGCGTCCGGAGCTCGTCCTGTTTCGGACGCGGGACGATGGGTTCGACATCGTGGATGAACTCGTAGCCGATGAACCCGACGGCCCCACCGGTGAACCGGGGCAGTCCGGGAAGGTCAACCGCGCGGAAGCCCTTCATGAGCTGTTCCACGACTTTGAGCCCGTCGGTGACGGTTCCCGGAGCGCCGGAGGGGGATACCTCGTGACGCCGGACGAGGCGGCGGTTCTCCCAGACCTCCACCCAGTTGCCCTGCTGACGGATGACGGAGCGCGGGTTGCAGCCGACGAACGAATAACGGCCGAGGTGTTCGCCGCCTTCAACGGACTCAAACAGGAAGGACTCCCCCTGACCGCGGAGCTTCCAGTAGGCCGAAAGCGGGGTCTCGAGGTCCGCGAGGAGACGTCGGGTGACGGGAATCAGGTTGCCCCGTTCCGCCAACTTCTGGAATTCACCGAGCGAAGGGATGTCCATAGCCAAACCGGAACCGGAACCTAGCCGGGTGTCCACCCCTGTGGCGAGTGGGGAAACCGGAGCAGAACCTCCCTTCCCGGGTTGGACCGACACCAGAACGATCCCTCAATCCGCCCGGGGATCGAAGGCATCCCTCAGGCCATCCCCCAGAAAATTGAGGGCCAGAAGCGTCAGTCCCAGGACAAGACCCGGACAGGCGATCAGCCACCAGAGAACCCGGATCGGATTGATCTGCGAGGCCCCCTCCGCCAGGAGGGTTCCCAGACTGGCGGCGGGGGGCTGGATGCCGAGTCCTAGGTAGCTCAGAAAGCTCTCGTACAGGATGATCGCGGGGACTGTGAGCGTCAGATAGACGATCACGATGCCCACCACGTTGGGCAGGATGTGACGGAAGAGGATCCGGAGATGGCCGGCCCCAAGGCTCTGGCTCGCCAGCACGAATGGACGCGATCTCAGGGCGAGGACCTGACCCCGGACGATGCGCGCCATGGTCAACCACGACACGGCGCCAAGCCCCACGAACAGGAACAGTATGCGGGCCATCGGGACGAACCCGGGCGCCACCGCCCCCAGCCAGCGCTTCACCAGGCCCTCGAGAGTCGTGATCAGAACAATTACGAACACGATACTCGGCAGGGCATAGAGAACGTCCACGATCCGCATCATCACCCCATCGACCCGACCGCCCACGTAGCCGGCCACCATGCCCCAGCAGACGCCGATGACGAGGCTGACCGCCGCACCCACGGCACCCACCAGCAACGAGACCCGGGTCCCGGCAAACACCCGGGTGAAGAGATCCCGTCCATGGACATCGGTCCCGAACCAGTGCTGCCCACCCGGAGGGGAGAACTGCGCGTCGGAACCATGCAGGGCGTCGTGGGGGCTGATCATCGGCACGACACAGGCGGCAATGACGATCAGCGCGAGGAAGAATGCCGAGACCATGGCAGGGCGATTCTTCCGGAGCCGCATCCAGGCCCTCTGGTTTGGGGAGGCGGTCATTCGTAGCGGACCCTGGGATCAAGCAGGCCGTAGGCGAGGTCGACAAGGAGGTTCAGGACGAGCAGGAGGATGGCGTAGAGCAGTACGAGTCCGACCACCATGGTGTAGTCACGACTCAGGGAGGAGTTCACCATGAACACCCCGATGCCCGGGATCTGGAAGATGTTTTCCACGACGAACGAACCCGTGAGGAGATCGGCCAGCATAGGTCCGCTGTAGGAGACCACCGGCATCACAGCCGTGGGAAAGGCGTGCCGCAGGAGGACACGCAGTTCGCTGGCTCCCTTTGCCCGGGCGGTGCGGATGTATTCGCTCTGTAGCGACTGGGTCATGCCCTCGCGCATCAACCGAGCGACGCGTCCCCCAAAGAACAGCCCCAGCGCTGCCATCGGCAGCACAGCCTGGAGCGGTGCACCCCAGAGACCGACTGGAAACCACCCGAGCTGGAGTCCGAAGACCAGGATGAGCACCGGGCCCAGGACGAAGCCGGGAACACAGATCACCACCAACGCGAGCAGGCTCCCGATCCAGTCTCCCCAGCTGCCGCGTCGGACCGCCGTGTAGAACCCGATGGGAATCCCGAATCCCATGGCGAATCCGAACGCCAAGATCCCGAGGGTCAGGGAGACGGGCAGCCCCTGCCGGATGATGTCGGTGACGGTGTGGTTGCGGTACTTGAGGGACAGCCCGAGGTCGCCGACCAGTAGTCCACCCGGAGCCCGGTGCCAGTGCCCATCCGGGCCGGTCTCCCACTTCAGCCCGAGGAACCTCAGGTACTGGGATCCCATGGATTCATCAAGATGGTATTTCTCGGCAAGGGCCCGTTCGACCGCGGGGGAGGCGGGCTTGCGTTCCCGGTCGAAGGGTCCGCCGGGAGCCACCCGCACGAGGAAGAAGGCGAGGGTGACGATGACCCAGACCAGGGGCACGAGGAAGGCGAGCCGACGGAGGAAGTAGCGCATGGGATCGGCTCAGCGTTTCAGGAACATCGCCGACACCGGATGCTCGTCGGTGAGGTTGGGGTGGATGCCTCCGACGCGATTTGGATCATAGGCATAAAGGCCGGTGTAGGTGAAGACGGGCAGGATCGGGACCTCGTCCCGACACAGCAGCGTCTCCGCCTCCTGCAGCAGGGCTACCCGCGCTGCGGGATCCGATGTGCCCGCGGCGCGTTCTCGGAGCGCATCATAGCGTGCGTTTTTCCATCCCGTCCGGTTGTTGCCGCTGTCGCCCAGGAAGCAGTCAAGGAACGTGGTGGGGTCCTGGTAGTCCCCCACCCATGATCCACGGATGACGTCGTAGTTGAGGCGGGACATCTCCGAGAGGTAGGTCTTCCACTCGACGGGACGTAGCTCCATCTGGATGCCGAGGTGTTCCTGGAGCATCGCCTGGAACTCAACCGCGATTTTCTCGTGGGTTCGGGAGCCGCCGCCGCCCCCGGCATTGAACATGTAGGTGAAGGTCGGGAATCCGCGCCCCTCCGGATAGCCGGCCTCGGCCAGGAGGCGTTTGGCCTCGGCGAGGTTGGCGGTGAAGGCCACGGCGCGTTCAGCGGCGTTGGTGGCGACACACAGGTTGTGGCCCAGGCCCGGAGGCGGCGAATACCCTCCCGTGCCTGGCGGGGTCACGGCACTCGTCGGCCGTTCCCCAAGCTTGGTGATGCGGTCCACGATCCGCCATTTGTCGAGGACCAGGCTCATGGCGCGGCGGACCCGGACATCGTCGAACGGCTTCCGGGTGACATTGAACCGCATGAAATAGGTCCCGAGGTAGCTGAACGTGTGGAAATCCGGCCGCTTCAGCAGGACATCGTTGAGCTCGATCGGGATGAGACCCTTCTCGATGAGCACGTCCACCTCACCAGTCAGGTAGAGGTTGAGCGCGGTGCTCGGGGAATCGCTGGAAAGGAAGTCGACCACCTGTGGGCGGACATTCGCCGCGTCCCAGTAGCGGGGGCTCTTGCGGACCCGGACCCGGTTGTTCGGCAGCCAGGCCACGAGCTCGAAGGCGCCACTGCAGGGCAACGGTTCGGCCCGGACCCACTGATCACCGAAGCGTTCGACCGTCCAACGGGGCATGACGGCCATGATCCGCATGGCGCAGAGATCGACGAAGAACGGGGTGGGGTTGACGAGCTCGACCTCCACCATGAGGGGATTGAGGGCGCGGATTCCGAGGGACGCGAGGTTGGTGGACGTCCCGGTGACCAGCTCCTTGCCGCCCTTTACGTAGAAGAAGAAGCCACTGTAGTCGGCTGCGGTGGAGGGATCGACGGCGTGACGCCACGACCAGACGAAATCCTCGGCCCGGATCGGTTCACCGGTCGAGAAGGCGGCGTTGGTCCGGAGGTGGAACGTGTAGCGGCGGCCGTTGGGGGAGACGTCCCACCGTTCCGCGAGTCCAGGAACGCCGCGTCCGGAGACAGGATCGAACCGGGTCAGGCCCTCGAAGAGCGCCCCGGAGACACGTCCATCCGCCTGACCGGTGAGCACATGCGGATCCAGGGTCTCGATCTCGGGGCCGTTGAGGACAACCAGATCGGCCCGGGGCATGGGACGGCAGCCCATGAGGGTCAAGACCCCTGACACCAAGGCGACCCACAGGACTCCAGACACGACACGCACGGCGAGATCCTGCGAGTGCCCTGAGGCGGATTCAAGGGGACGTCGCCTGCAACAGGTGGATTCCCCCGACCGACCGAAGGCTAATGCTGGAACTGCGATGCGGCGACGAGCTCGCTGAACTTGCCCTGCTTCTGGGTGAGCTGATCCCACGTGCCCTGCTCCACGATGCGCCCCTGCTCCATCACCACGACAAGGTCGGCATCCCTCACGGTTCCGAGACGATGTGCAATCACGATCACGGTCCTCCCCACTCGTGCCCGATCCAACGCCAGCTGCACCTCGCGCTCGCTCACGTTATCGAGGGCCGAGGTGGCCTCGTCGAGGATCAGCACGCTGGGGTTTTGGACCATGGCACGCGCTATCGAAACCCGCTGTCTCTGGCCTCCCGAGAGGAGGGCTCCACCCTCGCCAACCGGGGAGTCGACACCCTCAGGCAGGCTAACGATAACCGGATTGAGGTAGGCCAACGAGAGGGCCGACTTCAGCTGTTCCTCGGTGGCGTCTGGGGATCCCAGGAGGATGTTCGCTCGGATCGAATCATTTAGAAGGAACGCCCCCTGCTCGACCATCCGAACCCTTCGATGCCAGGACGACGGCGAGTACTCCCAATAGTCGACACCATCGACGAGGATGGAACCCGAGGTTGGGGCACGCAGCCGAAGGAGGACGCTCGCCAGCGTGGTCTTGCCGGATCCGGAGGCGCCAACCAGAGCCACGGTCCAGCCGGCAGGAATCTCGAGGCTGACATCATCAATTCCTTTCTTGCCTCCGGGGTATTCAACCGTGACGTGATCGATCCGGATGGACTGCTTCACAGGACCCAAAGCCACATCACCGAACGGCTTCTCCGGAAACCGCGGTAATTCCAGCCAGCGAAGCAACTCCACCACCCCGCCGCTGAAGTACAATGCCTGACCTATGAGGGTGTAGAACTGATTGACCAGCGGGAACATGCGGACGAGGCCCAGGCCTAGGGTCATCAACCCCTCGACGCTCAGCCGTCCTGTCTGGATGAGCCAGATGTTGGACAGGATCAGCAGCAGAACCGTCCCGGTAGCGACCACCGATTCGGTGACTGGGAAAAGGGTTCCACTGACAAATATGCTCCGTTGCTCATACTGGAGCAGCTCATTACTCCTGAGCAGGAAACCCTGCCGGCATTGGGCCTCTGCACCATTGCCGCGAACGACCCTGAAGCCCGAGAAGATGTCCCCAAGAAATCCCATGAGATTCCGGTTGGAGGACACTTGAAGGCCACTCTGGACCGTGATCTTCCGGAAGCGTACCGCATTTATGAAACCGGCGATCGTGACAGCGAAAACGACACCCACCATGAAGGGCCATGACAAGAGAAACAGCCCAACGGCGTAGAAACAGGTGATGACGGCGAGCTGACACAAGATCAGAAAATATTCGATGAAGTTACGGGTGCGGCTCACCTCCAAGCCGAAGGTGTTCACGATCTCTCCGGAGTTTCGGGTGTCGAACACATCCATGTGCGCTCGACTGAGAGAATCGAAAAGAGATTCCCGAAGACTCGACGTCAGCTCGCAGGTGAGTCGCGCGGTGATGTGACGATTCAGGATGGCCAGAACGTTCTTCGTCACGATGGCCACGATGATGACCAGTCCGAAGACCCAGACATACTCGGAGGTGCTGCGGCCCGGCAGGATCTGCGAGGCATAGCGGATGACGGGGTTTCCGTTGACCGCTTCGGGAGCGCTCCCCATGAGTGAAATCATGGGAATGATCAGGCCGATCCCCGCGGTTTCGAAGAACGCGACCAAGGTCGCCAGTACGAAATAGGCAACGACAAGACTCCGGTGGTACCTGACATGGGCTCTCAACCGGGCCATAACGGCCCGAATCTCACCCAACCGGCTGATCGAGATCATTGATTAGACTTGTTCGGTCATCCACGTCGGTGACCCCCAACAACTTCTTTGAGCCTTCTCCTGCAGCGCAAGCCTAATGACTGCCGCCACTGGTCCCGCTCATTGGGGCCGCGAAAGCCGGAAACGGCTGCCCAGTTCCGCGTACTCGTCCCGACCCAGACGGCCCACCAACCCAAGGCGATCCGGGTCCGGTTTTCCATCGGAACCGAGGATGGCATCCTCGACATGGAACCGAAGTATGCGACCGAGAACGATGTTCCCTGCGACAGGCCCCTCCCCCACATCGATGATCCGGTCAAGCTCGCACTCAAACGCCACGGGGCTTCCCGAAACCCTTGGCGGACGTACCCGACACGACGGAACCTGCCCTACGGCAAACCGGGCAAACTCGCTCTCCCCATGGGGCAGGGTGGCAGACGTCGCATTCATTGCCTCCACCTGGGCCAACGAGACGAGATTCACCACGAACTCCCGGGTTTCCCGGATGTTCCGGAGCGTGTCCTTGGGATCACCTCGACGATCATTCGCTGGACAGAACAGAAGGGTCGGAGGCCGGGCGCAGACGCCCTGGAAGAAACTGAACGGGGCGAGGTTGGTGACCCCGTCGGGTGAAATCGTCGAAACCCAGGCGATGGGACGTGGGATGATCGTGGTGATCATCCACTCGTACATGTCCCGGGTGCCGAGGGTCTGGGGATCGAGTTCCATGGCCGTTCCAAACGAGTTCTATCCGAACCTCACCAGAGGCTGCCCTGCTGGGGAACGGTCGGCTCGCCCAGTTCCGCGAGAAGACTCCTGAAATTCCAGCGTCGATACATCTCCCTTAGGTCCTCGACCCGTGGGGTTCCCGGCACAAGGCCCTCGAGCACCGGGCCGTCGGCCAACCCGCACTGCAGGGCGACCATCTTCTGGTTTCTCTGGACCACCTCGACCGAAGCCGCCAGGGCGGAACGCTGGCTCTCGGACTTGATCTCGGCCAACCGCCCGTAGAGATCCGCGATCGATCCGAAGCGTTTCAGCAGGTCCGTCGCCGTCTTGGGGCCCACGCCGGGTACCCCGGGGATGTTGTCGACCGAGTCCCCCACCAGAGCCAGCCAGTCCACGACCTGGGACGGGGCGACGCCCGTCTTGGCGACCACGTCCTCGGGCGACCAGATCTTCTCGGACTTGTCGTTGGGGTTCAGGATGCCAACCCGATCATTGACGAGCTGCATGAAGTCCTTGTCGGAGCTGGCAATCACCACCGTCCACCCCGCGGCCTCGGCCCGTCGGGCATACGTCCCGATCCAGTCGTCCGCCTCGGTGCCGTCCTTCACCCATTGGGGGTGGCCCGCTGCGCTGAGCCAGGCCTCGATCTGGGGCAGCTGGGCCGCCAAGCCCTCCGGTGTGGACGGCCGCTGGGCCTTGTACTCCGGCAGCAGCGCCATCCGCTCCTCGGCAAGCCCCCCGTCCCAGATCACGAGGAGGTGGCTCGGCCGAAGGGTCCCGATCATCTTCTGGAGCATCTTGATGAACCCGTAGATCGCGTTGGTGGGGGAACCATCCGGTGCCGAGAGCGACCGGATGGCATGGAACGACCGGTAGGCATAGGAGTGGCCGTCCACCAACAGGAGCCGTGAAGACATGGCCCAAGGCTGCGGGCGGGTCCGGCGACGGCGAGAAAATTCCATGGCTGAAACCGAGTGGACCTCCAGCGACGGGCGGTTCCCTGTGGCGGGGTCGCCGACAACCCCGTAGCCTCCGGCTTCCGTGACGACGAAACCGACCGCAACCACACCCCGCCGGGTGGGACTGATCTCACTCGGATGCGCCAAGAATCTGGTGGACGCCGAGATCATGCTGGGGTCCCTGCTGAAGTCCGGCGTGGAGATCGTCAACGACCCCTCCCTCGCCGACGCCGTCATCGTCAACACCTGCTCTTTCATCGACGCCGCCCAGGAGGAGAGCGTCGACACCATCCTCGAATCCACCGAGTTCCGGACGCAGTCGCGTCCCGGCCAGGCCGTGATCGTGTCGGGCTGCCTGCCCCAACGGTTCCGGGATGAGCTGCCGAAGCTCCTGCCCGAGGTCGATGCCTTCATGGGAATCGACCAGGTCGAACAGGTGGGCCAGCTCGTCGAGAACGCCATCCGAACCCGGGAGGAGAAGCTCCACAACCCTCCGCCCGCCCGGAAGAAGACGTCGCGGAAGGCCGTGAAGGGACGATTGGAGACCCTCGACAAGGCCCAACCCCACAACCACGACCCTGAGGAGGAATCCGTCGCGACCGGTCCAACCCGACGGATGCTCGAGGCGCCCAAGGACACAAGCGCCCAGATCTCGCTGCGTCCGAACTATATCCCCAGCTACGAGACCCCACGGTTCCGTCTCACCCCGAAGCACTTCGCCTACGTCAAGATCGCCGAGGGCTGCAACCACCCGTGCACGTTCTGCATCATCCC
>SYEM01000143.1 GCA_005801385.1 Verrucomicrobiales bacterium
CGCCTATCTGACATCCGCGATCGGTCCCGGTGCTGGATCCCCGCTTGCGACATCGACCGTATCCATCGCCCAGACCACCGGCCTTCCGACGAGCACGGAACTCTTCTCGGGCCTGACCCTGGAGCCAGGGTCCTATTTCCTAACGCTCTACAATTTCGACCTGACCAGCAGCACGGATCCGAAATGGTACCGTGGAGCAGCCGTCTCATTTGGCCCAGGCATCACCCCAAACGGGGAATTCTACGCCAACAATCACGGCGACGGCACTATCAATCCAGTCGAGCCCTGGCGATCGACCTTCAAGGACAGCACACTTTACGACCAGGCCTTCACCGTGACTGGAACCGTGGTCCCGGAACCCTCGGTGGTCGCGCTACTGGGCCTTGGGATCGCGGGGTTGCTGTCATCCCTGCGACGCCGGGACATCCGTGGTTAGGCCACTCGACACGCCATAACCTTTCAGAATGTCAGCAAGCCCACGGAGACGCAGCCGACGTATCGCTGTCCTTGCTGCGACTGTCTCACCCTGTGCGGACGCGCTGGCTATGAGATTTGCCCGGTGTGCTGCTGGGAGGACGACGGCCAGGACAGTCACGACGCCGACGAGGCACGTGGCGGTCCGAACGGTTCGTTGAGTTTAACTCAGGCTCGCGAGAATTATCGGCGCATCGGTGCTGCCGACGAACGGTTTGGTTCGAGCGTTCGGAGACCACGACCGGAGGAGATTTGAGTATGCCGATGACGTGGCCCGACCATGCGCTGCAGCGAACCCGGCGGGCCGGCGTGGTTGGCAATCGTGGTGTCCCGTGGCCCGGGTCGCTGAGCTTGGGGCGAGCCACGGCGGGTTCACGCCGATCGCCATCGGGTGGGGCGTCTTTTCTCTCCCCCTTGATTCCACGGGCGGCATAGGGTTTCCGCACCACTATGGCCAAGCCCACCGTCTACCGTTTCTGCGCCGGACCCTGGAACTTCAGCGAGGGACAGGATCCCTACGGTCCTCCCACGCGTTCGCCACAGTCCTTCGACTGGAAACTCTCCGCCCTCAAGGAGCTGGGGTTCGAGGCAATGATGTTCCACGACGACGACGCCGTGCCGGACATCGACTCCAAGTCGTCGGCCCAGATCCTGAAGGAGGCCAAGGAACTGCGGAAGCGACTCTCCGGTGAGGGCATCGTCGCCGAGATGGTGGCGCCCCGCCTTTGGTTCGCTCCCCAGACGGTCGACGGGGCGTACACGTCGAACAACAAGAAGCATCGCCAGTACGCCATCGACCGCTCCAAGCGGTCGATCGACATCGCGAACGTGCTCGGCACGGACATCCTGGTGCTGTGGCTCGCTCGTGAGGGCACCTATCTCCGCGAGGCGAAGTCCGGCACCCGTTCGGTCGAGTATCTGGTCCAGGCGTTCGACGCGATGCTGGGCCATGATCCGAAGATCCGTCTCGCCATCGAGCCCAAGCCGAACGAGCCGGCCGACGTCGCCTACATCCCCACCATCGGCCACGCCCTTGCGATCGCCCAGCTGACTCGGGATCCGAAGCGGGTCGGGGCGTTGATCGAGTCCGCCCACGCCATCCTTGCGGGGCTGGATCCTGCCGACGAGATCGACTTCGCCATGGCGTTCAAGAAGCTGTGGTCGCTCCACCTCAATGACCAGAACGGGCTCAAGTTCGACCAGGACAAGCCCTTCGGTTCGAACAACCTCCGGGTGGCGTTCAACCAGGTCCGGGCCCTCGAGCGCAACGGCTATGGTCGGCGTGGCGAATACGTGTGTTTCGATGTCCACCCGTTCCGGACGACCCGTCCCGAGCACTGGCTCAAGCACCTGGGCAATTCCCGCGACACGTTCCTGCGTCTGGTCGACAAGGCCCGCTCCTTCCCGGAGGCCAAGGCCCAGGCACTGATCAACGACCTCAACTACCAGGACCTGGACCAACTGGTGCTGAACCACCTGATGGGGCGTTGAGGCCGAGGGTGGCGGGCCAAAAACCCTTTTGCCAAGGCGACAGGGGGGTTCCTACTCTCGACCGCATGGCGAAAACAGGCTTGGGACGTGGATTGGGTGCATTGCTCGGCGGTGCCCCGTCGGCTGCCCCCTCCCCAGCCCAGACTGCGACGACGCCGAAACCCATCCAGGCGAAGGCACCCGAGCCCGTTGCGGCACCGGGGCTCCGTCGGCTGCCCCTGTCCCAGATCCATCCGAGCCCGCTGCAGCCCCGGAAGGACTTCCCTGCCGAATCCCTCCAAGAGCTGGCCGATTCGATCCGGGAACAGGGACTCATCCAACCCCTGGTCGTCCGTGCCGTCGCCAGCGGATTCGAGCTCATCGCCGGCGAGCGACGCTGGCGCGCTTCGCAGGCTGCCGGTCTCACCGAGGTTCCTGTCGTGGTGCGTGAGGCGACCGACCGTGAGGTGGTCGAACTGGCGCTGATCGAGAACCTCCAGCGGGAGAACCTCAACCCGATCGAGGAAGCCCTCGGCTACGTCCAGCTCAACACCCAGTTCCAGCTCACCCAGGAGGAGATCGCCCGCCGCGTCGGGAAGTCCCGGGTTGTCGTGGCGAACGCGATCCGACTTCTCCGCCTCCCGGAACCGGTCCGCGACCTGGTCCGTCACAACCGCCTGAGCGTCGGCCACGCCAAGGTCCTCCTGACCCTTCCCGACATCCACCAGCAGCAACGCCTCGCGCAACGGATCGTCGACCACGGCCTGAGCGTGCGGGAGACGGAACGTATCGTGGCCCAGGCCACGGGCGTCGTTGCGGACACAAAGACGGGCCCCGACAAGAAACAGCCGGCCCGTGACCCGCTCGTCGGCAGCATCGAGGAAAAGCTCCGCGAACGCCTCGGAACCCAGGTCCATCTCAGGCATCGGGATGGAAAGGGAGCCCTGGAGATTCGGTATTTCTCCGATGCGGAGCTGAACCGGATCCTCGACCTCCTCGGCGTCTCTCTGGATTGAGGCCATCCCTCCCGCCCCGCCACCCCCCGAAGACCCCTTTCCCGCATGATCGACACCCCTGAATTCCGCAACCAGACCGCCCAGAAGCTCGAGGCGGCCGCCTCCCGTGTCCCCAGCCTCACCGCGTTCGTCGGGCTCGACGGATTCGTCGACGAGATCCTGCAGGTCGTCGACAAGCGGTTTGATGCGAGCCGGTTCGACCGCGTTCCCACCATCGCCGCCTACGCCGCCCGTCTCGCGGCGGCGGCCGGGAAGAGCACCAACATCGAGCTGGTGAACGTGATGACCAAGCTGGGCGGCAACGGCCCCATTATGGGCAACGCCCTGTCGAGCTTCGGACTCAAGGTCACCTATGTCGGCTCCCTCGGCTGGCCCGCCCTCCATCCGGTCTTCGAGAACTTCGCCCAGCATGCCGGCGTCAACTCGATCTCCGAGCCCGGCCTCACCGACGCGCTCGAGTTCGAGGACGGCAAGCTGATGCTCGGTAAGCACTACATGCTCAAGCATGTCACCTGGGAGAACCTGATGGTGCGCTACGGGCGGGAGAAATTTGCGCGGCAGTTCCAGACGTCGTCGCTCGTGGCCTTCGTGAACTGGACCATGCTGCCCTACATGTCCGACATCTGGTCGTCGATCCAGTCGGAACTGATGCCGTCGGTGTCGGGACCCCGGCGCACGCTGTTCGTCGACCTCGCGGACCCTGAGAAACGACTCGCCTCCGACATCGCCAGTGCCCTCGAGCTGATCGCCAGGTTCCAGTCGAAATTCGACGTCGTCCTCGGACTGAACGAGAAGGAGGCCTACGAGATCGCCCGGGTCGTGGGGCTCAGCGACGCCCCACGGGATTGGCAGGGACTCGCGGACCTTTCGGTCGAGATCCAGAAGAAGGTTCCGGTGTCCACCCTGGTGGTCCATCCAACGGCCTTCGCGCTGGCTGTGTCGGGCGGCAAGGCCGACGTGGTCGCGGGACCCATCTGCCGTCGTCCGAAGATCACGACCGGGGCCGGTGACCACTTCAACAGTGGGTTCTGCCTGGGCAAGCTGCTCGGGCTGGACAACGCCGCCAGCGTGCTCTGTGGGGTGAGCACCAGTGGACATTACGTCCGGACGGCCGAGAGTCCGCGGGTGAACGATCTCGTGAACCTGATGCGGGCCTGGCCCACCGCCTGACATGGTGCTGCCCGTCGTGAAATACGGGGATCCGGTCCTCCGCAGGCGCGGGGATCGCATCGCGGAGGTGACTCCGGAGATCCGGCAGCTCGTCGTCGACATGTTCGAGACGATGGAATCCGCGAACGGCGTCGGCCTGGCGGCCCAGCAGATCGGCCGTGCGCTCCAGCTGACCGTCATCGACGTGCGGGGCGCCAAGGAACGGCCCTCGACGCTCTGGATCGACAACCAGCCGGCCGATCCGGAGTCGTTCATGCCCCTCGTGCTGATCAACCCGGTCATCAAGCCGGTCGGCCCCCAGCTCAAGGAGCCCGAAGGCTGCCTCAGCTTCCCGGAGATCTACGCCGACATCCAACGTCCTGGCGAGGTGGAGGTGACCGCACAGAACCTCCGCGGCGAATCCTTCTCGTTCCGTGCCGGCGGTCTCCTCGGACGGGCCGTCCAGCACGAGGTCGATCATCTCAATGGGATCCTCTTCATCGACCGGATGGATTCGGCCTCCCGCAGGGACTGGCAACCGGAGATCGACGCGCTCCAGTCGGCAACGAAGGCGAAGCGCACCGGTCGCTGACCCGGATCATATCCGGCCCCCACCTCGCATGGCCGTCGAACTTGTCCACCTCTACCGCTCTCCGGGACACAACTTCGTGGGCCGCCACGGCAAGGCACCGCGGAAGCATCCCATGATCGAGGAACGGGAGCTGGTCTGCGAGGCCGGCCGGGGTATCCATGGGGACCGCTATTTCGATTTCCGGGACCGATTCAAGGGACAGGTCACCTTCTTCGCCTGGGAGACCCACGAGGATCTCTGCAACCGCCTCCGCCTCCGGCATCCCCCGTCGGTCTATCGTCGGAACATCATCACCCGCGGGATCGATCTCAACCAGTGGATCGGCACGGAGTTCGAGATCCAGGGGATCCGGTTCGAGGGTACGGAAGAAGCCAGCCCCTGCTACTGGATGAACACCGCGTTCGGTCCAGGCGCCGAGGATCTGCTGAAGGGATGCGGTGGACTGAGGGCCCGGATCCTGTCCGGCGGAACCCTGCGGACCCCCTCGCCCGTTCCTTCGGTCTGAGGCTCCCGCGCATCGGTGCTGGACGCAAAAAAGCCCGCAGCAGAACTGCGGGCTTCTTTCGTTTCGGATGGTGGAGCCGAGGAGATTCGAACTCCTGACCCCCACAATGCCATTGTGGTGCTCTACCAACTGAGCTACGACCCCGTTTCCGAAAGCCCGGAGACGATAAAAATCCCGTGCCCAGTGTCAAAGGGTTTCGTTTCGGAAAACGGCTTCACCCATATGAACACCCAGGATCTGATCCGCCTCGGAGTCCCTCCCGGCGAGTGTTCACGACGTGGTTTGGACTACATCACGCGCTACATCCTCAAGGGGCTCGATCGCTCCCGCCTGGGCGAATCCCTGAGCGGGATCGTGGCCAACCCCTCGGCACACGTGGATGATCCATTGGCGCGTGAGTTCGCGGAGGCGTTGCTGAGATCGCCCCGGGGGATCACCCCTGCAAGGGCCCCATGGCGCTCGTGGGGCCAGGGGCTCGAACCCGAGGCAATGAATCAGCTTGCGCGGGCGTGTCAGCTGCCGATCGCCGAGGCTGGGGCCCTGATGCCGGACGCGCATGTCGGATACGGTCTCCCCATCGGAGGTGTCCTCGCCACCCACAACGCCGTCATCCCCTACGGCGTCGGGGTCGACATCGCCTGCCGGATGAAGCTGACGGTTCTCGACCTGCCGGTCCGGGACCTCGACCGGCGGAGGGACCGTCTCGCGGAGGCGATCGAGTCCGAGACCCGTTTCGGCATCGGGGCTTCCTTCGACGAGCCGCGCAGCCATGCCGTGCTCGATGCCGACTGGAACATCAGCCCCATCACAGCACGCAACCGGGATCGTGCCGTGGCCCAGCTCGGCACCAGCGGTTCGGGCAACCATTTCGTCGAGTTCGGGGCCTTCACCCATGACGCCCCGATCGGAAGCCTCCAGCCCGGGATCCACCTGGCCCTGCTGAGCCATAGTGGGAGCCGGGGAACCGGGGCGGCCGTCTGCGACCACTACAGCCGTCTCGCGATGGAGCGGCATCCGGAACTTCCCAAGGAACTTGCCCACCTCGCGTGGCTGGATCTCGATTCGGAGGAGGGCCGGGAATACTGGGCCGCGATGGAACTTATGGGCCGGTACGCCGCCGCGAACCACGAGCTGATCCACCATCACATCGCGAACCGTCTGGGCGCGGCGGTCCTGCTCGATGTCGAGAACCACCACAACTTCGCCTGGGAGGAGATGCATCGGATCGGGGGCAAGGACCGGGAGGTCATCGTACACCGCAAGGGCGCCACCCCGGCGGGCGAGGGCGTGCTGGGGATCATCCCGGGATCGATGGCCACCCCGGGGTTCCTCGTGCGGGGAAAGGGGAACCCCGAATCCCTCCGATCGGCCTCGCACGGCGCGGGACGAATCATGAGCCGTCGACGGGCCCTCGAGTGCATGGACTGGGACCGCATCCGACGCCAGCTCCGGGACCGTCGGGTCCATCTGCTCTCCGCAGGCCTCGACGAAGCCCCGGGCGTCTACAAGGACATCGAGGCCGTGATGGCCTCCCAGTCGGATCTCGTGGAGGTCCTCGGCCGGTTCGACCCGCGCATCGTCAAGATGGCCCCGTCCGGCGAACGCACCGAGGACTAGCGACCGGAGCCGAATTCCGGCGCGACCGGGAGCTGTTCGAGCAGCTGGCGGTCCGCCTCGGGAAACTCAAACCGATCCAGCTCATTGGGTCCGACCCAGGCCACCGCCGAGCAGGCGATCGGGCTCAGGATGCCGGAGGCGATGCGACAGACGTAGAAGCGCAACCGAACCTCGCGCTGGGGATAGGCATGCTGGACCCGACAGAACTCGCGTCCCACAACGACATCGATGCCCAGCTCCTCCTGGAGTTCCCGGACCAGCGCCCCTTCCCACGATTCCCCAGGCTCCAGCTTGCCGCCCGGAAATTCCCAGAGTCCTGCCAGGTGCCCTCCCGGCGGGCGTTGGGTGATCAGAAGGCGGCCTCCCTCGAAGACCAGGCCAGCGGCCACATCGATGACGCTCATGACGAACCTGGGAGACCGCCCAGACCAGTCGTCACCGGCCAATGCTCTTGTAGATGAACCCGTGGCGTTCCATCTGCACAGGATCGAGGAGATTCCGACCATCGACCACGATGGGAGTCGTCATCGATTTGCGGGCCCTTGCGAGATCAAGAGCCGCGAATTCTGGCCATTCCGTGGCGATCACCAGCGCATCGCATCCCTCCGGAACCTCGTCCCGGTCCCCGACATACTCGACCTGATCGCTAGGAGGCAGGACAGCCTTGGCCTTCTCCATTGCCTTGGGATCGTGGACCCGGAGCCGAGCCCCTTCCCTGAGGAGACGCTGGCAGAGGTCGATGGCCGGTGAGAGCCGGACATCGTCGGTGTTCTGCTTGAACGCGAGCCCCAGCACCCCGATGCGCTTGTCCCGGATTACCCAGAGGGTGTCGGTAATCTTCTTCACGAAGCGCTCCATCTGCTCCGAGTTGATGTTCTGGACCTCCTTGAGGAGGCGGAAATCGTAGCCCAGCTGGGAGGAGATGTGGATAAAGGCACTGAGATCCTTCGGGAAGCAGGATCCCCCGAAGCCGAGGCCGGCATTCAGGAACCGGGTGCCGATGCGTTCATCGAGCCCCATGCCCCGGACCACCTCGAGGACGTTCGCCCCCGCAGCCTCGCAGACCACCGACAGGGCGTTGGCGTAGCTGATCTTGAGGGCCAGGAACGAGTTGGCCGCATGCTTGATCAGCTCGGCCGAGTTGGTGTCGGTGACGATGATCGGCGCCTTGAACGGAGCATAGACCTCCCGCATGGCGGTCTCCGGCCGGGGGCTGTTGACCCCCAGCACGATCCGGTCGGGCTTCATCAGGTCCTGCACCGCGAACCCCTCGCGCAGGAATTCCGGGTTGCTGACGACATCGAATTCGACCTTCGTCTTGCAATACCGGCGGATCGTCTCAGCCACCTTCTCGGCGGTCTTCACCGGCACCGTGCTCTTGTCGACGATGATGCGATACCGGGTGAGGCTGGTCGCGATCTCCCGGGCGACTCCCTCGATGTAGCTGAGGTCGACCGAACCGTCGGCCTGAGGCGGAGTAGGAACCGCGATGAAGATGACGTCGGACTTCTCAACCCCCTCTGCCGTCGACTGGGTGAAGCCGAGCCTCCCGATCCCGACGTTGCGCTGGACCAATTCCTCGAGGCCAGGCTCATAGATGGGTATCCCGCCGGCCCTGAGGAGCTCGACCTTCCTGGGGTCGTTGTCGACACACAGGACCGTGTGACCGACCTCGGCGAGGCAGGCTCCGGTGACCAGGCCGACATACCCGGTTCCGATGATGGTGATTCTCATCCGAAGACGATCCTGATGGAGGCAACCCGTATGCCACCGCACCGGCGGAGGCCCTGACGGGACTACCTGGAACCGGAGGCACCCGTCGGCACCGGGCTGGGGGCATTGGTGGAGGCCGATGTGGCCAGCTCCGGATGCTTCTGAACCAGACGGGTCCGGGCCGTCGCCGCCTGCTCGCCCACGACCGAGGCCGCAGCGCTTTTGAGAACCTCGTCGATCAGCCCGAGGGCGACCGCCGGGGAGGTCGACTCCAGCAGGCGGGCCTTTGCCAGACGGGCCTGCACCGCGAATCCATCGCCTCCGCCGAGGATGGCACGGTCGTAGGCCTTGACCGCGTCGGCATCCTTGCCTTGGGCCTCGAGGGCGGCGGCGATTCCGATGAGGGCCACCCCCACGAACTCGCTGTTCGGATTCTGCTCCTCGAACCGCGAGAATTCCGACTGCGCTTCCGCATATTTCCCGGAGATAAACAACTGACCCGCGGCGAGGAGTCGGGCTTGCTGGCCGGCCGCAGTGCCGGGGAACTGGCCGCTCAACGCCAGCAGCTTGGCCACGTCCGGCGCCTTCGGGGTCTCCCCGGGACCCACCGGCGGGAGGATCTGAAGAAGCTCCTTCGCCGCCGCCGCCCGGGTTGCCCTCTGCTGGGAACGCACCACCGCCAGCACGGCGAGGACCACACTCACCACCAGGACCACCCCCACCACCAGGCGGCGGTTGATCTCCAACCAGGTCAGAAGGTCAAACCCTGGGCCCGAATCCGGTGCCGGTGTCCCCTGTGGCTGTGCTGTCGTCGAACTCATAAAGCCCAAGGATTCTCGGTCCTCCACCCCAAAAACAAGGCGTAAAACCGGATCGACGCATCCGCGGACACCCCGCTGTGCACCCCTGGACTACTCCTCGTCCCCGATCTTCGACTTCGACTCGTAGCGGGTGATCCCCTTGAGGAAGGTCAGCTCGACATCCCCCGTGGGACCATTGCGCTGCTTCGCGATCAACAGGTTGACCGAGATGGCGTTCAGGCCGTCGTCCGGGGGGTCGGCCCGATCCTTCTCCCGGTCATCCTCGTCCTCCTGCGGGCGATACAGCAGTCCCACCAGGTCGGCATCCTGCTCGATGGATCCG
>SYEM01000001.1 GCA_005801385.1 Verrucomicrobiales bacterium
CCGGGCCGGCAACCCTGCGGGATCGATCCCAAGGCGAAAAATCCCAGGGGGCTTGGGGGACAGAGTCCCCCAGGGCCATCATCACTCCCCCAACGATCTGCCTTCTCTGCGCCTAACGACGATCCACAAAAGACAGTTGCTCCCTGCCGTCTCGGCCGACTCGTCGCCTGCGGAGTCTCCGCCACTTCCGATCGCGAGCCCCTCGATTCACACGGTTTTGATTGCACTCCGCCGCCTTCTCCCGTTCAACACGCGGGTGCACATCAAGCTTCGTAGCATCCCGGGAGCCATCGTCGCGCCGAAGGGCTTCAGTACCGGTGGGATCTTCTGTGACATCAAGCGTCTCGGGACCGGCAAGGGATCGAACAAGGGCGCCAAACGGGACCTCACCCTCATCGTCTCGGAGGTCCCCTGCTCCGTCGCCGGGATGTTCACCACCAACCAGGTCTGCGCCGCCCCGGTGAAGGTCTGCGTCCCCCGCGTCGCCAAGGGCATCGCCCAGGCCATCGTGGTGAACTCCGGCAACGCCAACGCCTGCACCGGGCGACAGGGCATGAAGGACGCCCGGGAGATGGTCCGCCTCGCCGAGAAGGCCCTGGGCATCGCCGATGGACTCGCCCTCGTCGGATCCACCGGCCGGATTGGGGTCACGATGCCGATGGACGAAGTGCGGTCCGGGATCGCCGGTGCGGCGAAGATCCTCGGATGCAACCCCGACCATGCCGCCCAGGCGGCCGAGGCGATCATGACCAGTGACACGCGTCCGAAGGAGATCGCCGTGGAGTTCCGCCTCGGCGGGAAGACTGTCCGGCTCGGGGGCATCTGCAAGGGGGCGGGCATGATCCAGCCGGGCATGAGCGCCAACGGGGCGCGTCCCGCCGCCCTTCCCAGCGGCCTGCACGCCACGATGCTCTCGTTCATCACCACCGATGCCGCCATAGAGGCCAAGGCCCTCCAGTCCGCGCTCAGGGAAGCCGTCGCCCACAGCTTCAACCGCATCACGGTCGATGGTGACATGAGCACCAACGACACCGTGCTGGTGCTCGCCAACGGACTCGCCGGAAACGAAAAGAAATCCTGCTCCAGCCTCAAGTCCAAGGAGTTCACCAGATTCAAGGCCGCGCTGCAGCACGTCTGCCTCGAACTGGCCAAGAAGATCGTCCGGGACGGCGAGGGCGTGCACCGCGTCGTGACCGTCAAGGTCTCCGGTGCCAGGTCGATCGCCGAAGCCGATGCCGCAGCCCGCGCCGTGGCCAATAGTGCCCTGGTCAAGACCAGCTGGCACGGTGGCGACCCCAACTGGGGCCGCATCATCGACGCCCTCGGATACAGTCCCGCCACCATCGCGGAGGACCGGGTCGACATCGGCTACAGCGCCTCCGGATCCCGAAAGATCCTCTGGAGCCTCAGGCGGGGACAGCCCACCAAGGCGACCTTCCGCGACCTCTGCGCCGCCGTTGCCCCGAAGGAGTTCGATCTCCACATCCGGTTGAACCTCGGGAAGGGCGAGGCCGTGATGTACGCGGCCGACCTCACGGAGGAGTACGTCGACTTCAACAAGGGGGATGTCACGGATCCGGGTTCGCTTGGCGGTTGAACCCCAGGCGACCTCCTCCCTCACCAAACCCCAGCCACCCAAAGCACATCCCCACCGAATGCAGGACCTGATCTCCAAGGCCGCAACGCTCCTCGAGGCGCTGCCCTACCTCCAGAAATTCAGCGGCGCCACCTTCGTCATCAAATACGGAGGTTCCTTCATGGATTCACCCGATCCCGCCGTGCGGCAGGGCGTGGCCCGGGACATCGTCTTCCTCGAGGCCGTGGAGATCAACCCGGTCGTGGTCCACGGCGGCGGCAAGGCCATCACACGGGCGATGGAGAAGGCCGGACTCAAGGCCCAGTTCGTCCAGGGCCAGCGAGTGACCGACGAGGCCACGGTGGCCGTGGTCGAGCAGGTGCTGTCCCGGGAGATCAACCCGGAGGTCGTCAACACCATCAACCACCTGGGCGGTGTGGCCCAGGGCTTCGCCGGATCCGACATCTTCACGTGCCGCAAGGCGCAGCCCCTCGGACCGGATGGCACCCCGCTGGACCTCGGCTATGTCGGCGAGGTGATCCGCGTGAACACCGCCCCCCTGCTCGACTGCCTGTCGCATGGGTTCACCCCCGTGATCAGCCCGACCGCCCGGGGCGAGGACGGGAGGATCTACAACTGCAACGCCGACGTCGCCGCCGCCATGGCCGCCATCGCGTTGAAGGCACGCCGGCTCGTCTTCATGAGCGATGTCCCGGGTCTCCTCCGGAACCCGAAGGAGCCCTCGACCCTGATCCGGCACCTGAACCGCAACGAGGTGCTCCCGCTCAAGAAAGCGGGGGTGATCGACGCAGGCATGATCCCGAAGGTCGACAGCGCCCTGAACGCCCTCGGGGCGGGGGTCGAGAAGGTCCAGTTTGTGGATGGCAGGGTGCCTCACTCGATGCTGCTCGAAATCTTCACCGACGAAGGCGTGGGGACCGAGGTCGTGGCCTGACCCCCGTGCCCCTCCCGAGGTCCTGGAAAACCCGGCCTCCAAGGCCAGCGGGTTTTCGCTTCCGCTCGGGGTGTTGATTCCGAACACTACCGGGACCTACTTCATGAAGAATCCCATTCGCGTCGCGGTGACCGGTGCAGCCGGCCAGATCGGTTACTCACTCCTCTTCCGGATCGCCTCCGGATCGATGTTCGGACCCGATCAGCCGGTCATCCTCCACCTCGTCGAGGTCGAGCCCGCCCTCAAGGCACTCAACGGTGTCGTGATGGAGCTCGACGACTGCGCCTTCCCGCTGCTCAAGGGCGTCGTGCCCACGGCGAACCTCGACGAGGGATTCCGCGGTGTGAACTGGGCCCTGCTCGTCGGCAGCGTGCCCCGCAAGGCGGGGATGGAGCGGAAGGACCTGCTCGGCATCAACGGCAAGATCTTCACCGGACAGGGCCAGGCCATCGCCCGGAACGCTGCATCGGACATCAGGACCCTGGTCGTCGGCAATCCCTGCAACACCAACTGCCTCATCGCGATGAACAGCGCGAAGGAGATCCCCTCGGACCGCTGGTTCGCCATGACGATGCTCGACCAGAACCGGGCCAAGACCCAGCTGGCCAAGAAGGCCGGAGTCGACATCACCGCCGTCACCAACGTGGCCATCTGGGGCAACCACAGCTCGACCATGTATCCCGACTTCCCGAATGCGAAGATCGGGGGCCGGGCCGCGACCGATGTCATCACCGACGAGGCCTGGTTCAAGGATACGTTCATCCCGACGGTCCAGAAACGCGGCGCCGCGATCATCGAGGCCCGCGGCCTCAGCTCCGCCGCCTCCGCGGCCAACGCGGTCGTGGACACCGTCCGTGCCCTGACCCAGCCGACTCCGGCCGGAGACTGCTTCAGCGTCGCCGTCTGCTCCGATGGCAGCTATGGCATCGAGAAGGGACTCATCTACAGCTATCCGATCCGCAGCAATGGGGCCCGATGGGAGATCCAGCAGGGCGTCACCGTCGGGGAGTTCAGCCGATCGAAGATCGTCGCCACGGAAAATGAACTGAAGGAGGAGAAATCCCTCGTCAGCGATCTGCTGCCGAAGTGACCCATCGGACCGGAGGAACCCTCCCAGGGCATCCGAGGACCCCGGCGTCGCCCCTCAGACGACGCCGTTTTTCGTGCCCGGTTGCGACCGATACAGAGCCGCGTCCCGCGCAAAGTAGGTCAGGATGAAGTCCGCCCCGGCACGCTTGATCGCGAGCAGCGACTCCTCCCGTGCCCCCACAAGGTCCAGCCAGCCGTTCCGGGCCGCGGCCTGGATTTGGGCATACTCCCCACTGACCTGATAGGCCGCCAGAGGAAGTCGGGTGGCTCCGCGGAGTTCGTGGAGGACATCGAGGTATGGGCCGGCCGGCTTGACCATGAGGATGTCGGCCCCCTCCGCCTCATCGCAAAGGGCATCCGCAACCGCTTCGCGACGGTTGGCCGGGTTGATCTGATAGGTCCGCTTGTCGAGCGACCGGGTCCCGGCCGCCGCGGCGCTGCCCACCGCATCCCGGAAGGGTCCGTAGAACGCCGATGCGAACTTGGCTGCATACGCGAGGATGCCCACCCCCGTGTGACCGGCCTCGTCGAGGGCCTTCCGGAGGACCGCGACACGTCCGTCCATCATGTCGCTGGGCGCCACAAACTGGCAGCCAGCAGCCGCCTGCAGGACCGCCATCCGCGCCAGAACGGCCACCGTCGCATCGTTGTCCACGTCGGACCCATCCGGGGTCAGGATGCCGTCATGTCCATGGCTCGTGTACGGATCCAGCGCGACGTCGGCGAAGACCAGCAGGTCCGGGACCGCACCGCGGACTGCCCGCACCGCACGACACACCCGGTTGTCGGGATTCAGCGCCTCACGCCCAAGGGGATCCTTGAGCGCCGGATCGGTCGCCGGGAACAGCGCGACCCCATGGATTCCCAGCCCGTGAAGGTCCCGACACGCCTCGACCAGGGTCTCGACCGTGTGACGAACCACCCCGGGCATGGAGTCCACCGGGGTTGGGCTCCCCCCTCCTTCGCGGACGAACAGCGGGGCGATGAGGTCGGACGTCACCACCCGGCACTCATGCACCAGTTCCCGGACCGCGGCAGTCCGACGCAACCGTCGATACCGGAGAACATGATCCAGCCCGCTCATCATGCGTTGAGCCTACAGAGCCAATCACGTCGTCCACCATTCCCAATTCCACGGACCCGCTTCGCAGGCATACCGAAGCCCCACCCTCATTTGAAATCGACAGCCCATATCCCTGTATTCCAGCCTTCAATTCCCGAACCGCGCCTCCGATGCCATTCAAATACCGTCCCGACATCGACGGCCTGCGAGCCATCGCGGTTCTGGTCGTCCTTTTCTTCCACGTCTCAATCCCCGGATTCTCAGGCGGCTTCGTGGGGTCGACATCTTCTTC
>SYEM01000144.1 GCA_005801385.1 Verrucomicrobiales bacterium
CCCCGAGCATGATGATGTCGGGGTCCTGACGCAGGAAGGCGCGCAGGGCCTTCATGAACGTGAGCCCGGCGCCCTCGTTGGTCTGGACCTGCATGATGCCCTCGATGTCGTACTCGACCGGGTCCTCGACCGTCAGGAGCTTCGCGTCGATCGTGTTGATGCGGCGCAGCGCCGAATAGAGGGTCGTGGTCTTGCCGCAGCCGGTCGGTCCCGTCACCGCAAAGATGCCGTTCGGCTGGTTGATCGTCTCGATCGTGAAATCGTAGACATTCTGGGGAAACCCGAGCGTCTCCAACTCCATCTTGACCGCGTTCCGGTCCAGCACGCGGAGCACGACAGATTCCCCGAACGCAGTGGGAAGGGTCGACATACGCAGGTCGACCTGGCGTCCCCCGATGTTCACCGAGATGCGGCCGTCCTGCGGAAGACGCCTCTCGGAGATGTTCAGGTTGGCCATGACCTTGAGACGCGAGGTCACCGGTCCTGCCAGATTCTTCGGGGGAGGCGACATCTCGTACAGGGCGCCGTCGACCCGGTAGCGGATCTTGAACTCGTCCTCGAAGGGCTCGAAATGGATGTCGCTCGCCCTATCCTGAACCGCCTGCATCAGCACGAGGTTCACGAACTTCACGATCGGAGCGTCATTGCCGTCCGCGGCGCTCAGATCAGGCCCCTTCGGCCCTTCATCGGCGCCGGAGTCCTCGGTCGCCGCACCGCCCAGCTCCTTGATGATGTCCTGGTAGGCCGCGCCGCCCTGGGAGGGATAGAACTTCGCGATGGCCTGGCTGATGGCGGCCGGGTCGACGACGACCAGCTGCAGCTGGAATTTGACCGTGAAGCCCAGCTCATCGAGCACGGCGAGGTTGAGGGGATCTGCAAGCGCCACCTGGACTGTGTCGCCATAGAGGGCCACGGGGATGCACTGATACATCCGTGCGCTCTCGGCGGGACTTGCAGCAATCACCTCCGGGGTCATCGCGCCCTCGTCGAGCTCGACCACCGAGGTCCCCAGATGGTCCGCGACCAGCTGCAGGACCATGTCCTTGTCGATCAGCCCATAATCCTGGACAACCTGGAGGACGGGCTTGCCGCTGCGGCCAACCTCCTGGCGGACCTCCTCGAACTGGAGGTCGTCCAGCATGCCCCGCTCCCGCAGGAGGAGCAGCAGTGGGTCGGAGACGATTTCGGACATAGAATTCAGCGACCGGATTCAGCAGCAGCAGCGGCGGCGGCCTTGGCAGCCTTCAACTCCTGGACCTTCTGAAGGATCGTGGTGGGGTCCTGGGCCTTGGTCAGGACCTCCTCCTCGGCGATCATCCCCGCCTCAAACTTCTCCAGCAGGAAGCTGTCGAGGGTGACCATTCCGAACTTGGCGCCGGTCTGGATGTCCGACTGGATCCGGAAGGTCTTGTTGTCACGAATCAGGGCCGCGATGGACGGCGTGTTGACCATGATCTCGAACACGGCCACACGGCCGGGCTTGTCGATCCGGGGGATCAGCATCTGGGAGATCACCGCCTGGAGCACGGTCGACAGCTGGATCCGGATCATCTCCTGCTGGTTGGTCGGGAAGGCGTTCGTGATACGGTCGATGGTCTTGGCGGCACCAGTGGTGTGCAGGGTACCGAACACGAGGTGCCCCGTCTCGGCCGCCGTGATTGCCGCCTCCATCGTTTCCAGATCGCGCAGCTCACCGACCAGGATGCAGTCCGGATCCTGACGGAGGGCGCGCCGGAGGGCCTCGGCGAAGTTGGGGACATCGACATTCACCTCTCGTTGGGTGACGACCGCCTTCTTGTGCTTGTGATAGTACTCGATGGGATCTTCGACCGTGATGATGTGGGCTTCGTCACGCTCCTCGTTCACGATGTTGAGCATCGAGGCCAGGGTGGTCGTCTTGCCGGAGCCGGTGGGGCCGGTCACAAGGATCAGTCCTCGGGGCTTCCAGAGCAGCTCCCTGACGCTCGGCGGGATGCCGATCTGCTCCATCGTGAGGAGCTTGCTGGGGATCTGGCGGAGGACGAGTGCGTAGTTGCCCTTTTCCTTGAATGCCGAGACGCGGAAACGCGCCATCTCACCGAAGGCGAGCGCAAAATCCGCGCCGCCCTTCTCCCGGATCTGCTGGATGTGGTCCTCCGAGGTGATGGACCGCATCAGTTCCTCGGTATCCTCGGGCTTGAGCGGAGGGCCATCGACGCGGTGCAGGATGCCATGGAGGCGGATGACCGGGGGAATCCCCACCCGGATGTGCAGGTCGGCGGCGCCCTCGGACACCATCAACTGCAGCAGATCGGACATTTGGTAGGACATGCGAAGAATCCTTTGGAGAACGGGTTGATGAGCCTATCGGGCTAGCAGGTGCATTGCCATGGTGGTTCAGTGCTCGCTCACGGTCGCCCGGACCACCTCTTCCGCCGTGGTGAGGCCGGACAGGACCTTCCGGGTGCCATCCTCACGGAGCGTCCGCATGCCAAGATCCAACGCCTTACGGCGCAGGACGTTGGCCGGAACCTTCTCGAAGATCAGGCGGCGGACCTCGTCCTGAACCAGGAAGATTTCGAAGATGCCGAAGCGCCCCCGGTGACCGGTCTTGTTGCACTCGGCGCAACCCCTCCCCTTGCGGGCCGTCGCCTGCTGCAGCTGCTCCGGGGTGATGTTGAGCGGCTGGATTTCCTTCTCGGTCAACGTGTGCGGGGCACCGCAATTCTTGCAGATCTTGCGGACCAGACGCTGGGCCATGAAGCAACGGGCGGAGGACGCCACAAGGAATGGCTTCACCCCGATGTCGATGAGACGGGTCACCGCACTGGGAGCATCGTTCGTGTGGAGCGTCGAGAAGACCAGGTGACCGGTCAGCGAGGCATTGATCGCGATCGAGGCGGTCTCAAGATCGCGGATTTCCCCCAGCATGATCACGTTTGGCGACTGGCGCAGCATGGATCGCAGTGCGTTCGCGAAGGTGAAGCCGATGTGCTCGTTGACCTGCACCTGGTTGATGCCGGCCAGCATGTACTCGACAGGGTCCTCGACGGTGATGATCTTGCGGTCAGGACGGTTGATGTAGTTGAGACAGGAGTACAGCGTCGTGGTCTTACCGGAACCCGTTGGGCCGGTGACCAGCAGGATGCCGTCGGGAAGCCCGATCAACCGCTCGAACGTGCCCTGATCGTCGGCAAAGAACCCCAGCTCGGCGAGACCGAGTCGCAGCCCGGACTTGTCCAGGATACGCATACAGATCGACTCGCCATGCTGGGTGGGGATGGAGTTGACGCGGAGATCGATCGTCTTGCCGCCCACGTTCGTGTTGATACGACCGTCCTGGGGAATGCGCTTCTCGGCGATGCTCATTCCCGACTGGATCTTCAACCGGGCGACGATGGGGGCCTGGAGTCGTTTCGGGAGGTCGGGCTGCTCCGCACAGACGCCGTCGATCCGGAACCGGAGACGGAACCGCCTTCCAAGGGGTTCGAGGTGGATGTCGGAGGCCCTCTTCTTAAAGGCATCGACGATCACCTGGTTGACCAGCTTTATGATCGGTGCGTCGGCATCGATAGCCTCGGTGTCGTCCGCAACATCACCCGAGAGGCCGCCGACCTCGACCTCACCCTCGGTGATGTCCTGGATCATCTTCGCGATGCCGCTGTCGTCGCGGGTCGCATTGCCGTAGAACCGGTTGAGGGACGACTCGATGTCGGTCGAACTCGTCACCCGCATCTCGACGTCCTTGCCGATCGCATGACGGAGGCCGTCCACGGAATCGATGTCGGACGGGTCGCTGAGGGCGACAATCACGGCGCCGCTGTCGCTCTGGCCAACGGGCATCGCGTTGAATTTCCGGGCCACATGGCGCGGAATCAGCGCGATCACCTCGTCCCCGAGGCGCAGGTCACCGAGATTGACCGACTCCACACCGAAATACGTGGCCTTGGCCATCGTGACCACGGAGGGCTCGACCGAGCCCTTTTTGACGAGCGTGTCGAGGACTCCTTCCCCATTCGCCTCCGCCTCGGCACGGCCTTCATCCACCAGCTCGGGAGACAGAAGTCCCGTCTCGAGCATCGTATCGATCAGATAGTCGTCTTTGGCAGCCACAGGAAAATGGTTTGGGTGCCCCCGGACCTGTTTTCGAGAGGTTTCTGGGGAACAAAAGCGGATGAGTAAAGAGGAGCGCGCATTCCAAAGTCAAACGTTGAGCCTGAGCAGGATGAGATTCACGCACTGAGCGCCCGCCGGCCCTTCAATCCGGGCCGCCGATCCGCCATGGACACGGTGCCAACTGGACCTTGCACCCGTCATTCAACGGCCGGTCTCGTTGAACCAGACCACAACATTGCGGGTCGCACGGCCCGCGGCGACAAGGTCCAGACGCCCGTCACCGTCGAGATCCGCAAGCGCAAGATCCTCGCAGGCCATCGTGTTGTCATCCACCTGGACCCGTCTCCAGGAGCTTCCAGCAGCGTCCTCCGGGATGTAGAGCCGGAGGCCGACACGCACCCCGGGACGGTTCATCGCACGCCACCCCACCACGATCTGATCCCGTCCCAACCCCAGCAGATCGCCGCAGGCCAAGGCATGCCCATCCACCAGGGATTCGTCCAGGACCAGCCGCTGCACCGCTCCGGTGCCGTCCTGCCGATAGATCGAAAGGGTGTTTCCATGCATGGGTTCGATGGAGGCATGGAAGAGGCCCCCGGGGCCCCCGGAGAGACGCCCCCGTCGAACCTCGCCGGAACCCCCGATGGCGTTGGTACCCACCATCCGCAGGCTTCCCGACGCCTCCACCTCGAACAGGCCTTCCTTCGCGGCGATGACCAGCGACTGCGGACGGGTGTTGTCCGACGACACTGCATCCACGTTGTGGGTCTTATGCAGAGCGAGCCAGTCCGACCGGGTCACCGGCGCCACAGACCAAGGGCTTCTGGGGTCCGCTGGACGTCGATACTGGAGGATACGGACCGGTTCCCCTTCCCCGGCCTGCGGGTTGTTGCCTCGGCCATGCAGCGGAACGACCACGAGAACGTGCTTCCCATCCGCATCCCGGATCCAGCGCATCCGATGGACCGTGGGCTCGTGGGGCAACCGGATCGCTTCCCATCGCCGGCTCCGATCCTGCGGTGGCACCAGGTAGAAGACCGCCCCGGAGTTGACCGTGTCGCCCGGATTCCACCCCGCCCCAACAGCGATCTCCGCCCTGCTGTCGCCGTCGATGTCCGCCGCCGCCACGCAGACGTGATCCTGCGGTGTGAGGTTCTCCGCGATCACCGCCTTCCTCCAGTCCGGATTCCGATACCAGGCGATCTGGTTCTTGTCGCAGAGGACAATGTCCTGGCGGCGGTCTCCATCCACATCGGCGATGGCGAGGCCGTAGCCGATGGCGATGTTCGTGTCGATGTTGACGGGGCGGAACCTCGGCTCTGAACCCAGCAGGGTCCCACACAACAACGCTGCAGCAGTGGTCAGGAAGGCTTTCATGGGATGCGGGTCAGGTTGGGACACCCCCTCCCCAGCGGCAAGCCCGAGGGGTCCCTTCGGAACCCCACCTCTTCCGTTCCCACCCTGCGCCACTCAGGGCCGCGCGGAGATCTCCAGCATCCGCTCGATCGGCAACCGGGCCTTCTCGAGGATGCTGGCCGGAAGGAGGACCTCCGGCGTCCGATCCCGGAGACAATCCCTCAGCTTCTCCAGGGTGTTCATCTTCATGTACCGACATTCATTGCACGCGCAGCGGTCGGTGGGTGCGGGGATGAAGACCTTGTCGGGACACTCCCGACGCAACCGGTGCAACATGCCCGCCTCGGTGGCGATCACGAACGCCTTGGCCGGACTCTGCCGGCAGTAGGCGACCATCTTCTCGGTGGAACAGACCTCGTCGGCCAGCATGCGGACCGCCTTCGTACACTCCGGGTGGGCGACCACAGGCGCCCCCGGATGCTCCCGACGGATCCGCTGGATCGCGTTGTGGGTCCACTCGACGTGGACGTAGCAGTTGCCCTTCCAGAGGGTCATCGGCCGGCCGGTCTGCTCGGTGACCCAGGCGCCCAAGTTTTCGTCTGGAACAAACAATAGGTCGCGGTCCTTGGGGGCATTTTCGACGATCTTCCGGGCATTGCCGCTCGTGCAGATGACGTCGCTGATCGCCTTCACGGCCGCGCTGCAGTTGATGTAGGCGATGGTGTAGAAGTTCGGGTTGGTCCGCTGCAGGGCCTCGAGCCTGTCGGCCGGGCAGCTCTCCTCCAAGGAGCAGCCCGCATCCTTGTCCGGCAGCAGGACCGGCTTGTTGGGATTCAGGATCTTCGCCGTCTCCGCCATGAAATGGACTCCACAGAAGACGATCACGTCGGCCGGGGTCCGTGCCGCCTGCTGGGAGAGCCCGAGTGAATCCCCGACGTAGTCCGCGAGGTCCTGGATTTCCGGGATCTGGTAGTTGTGGGCGAGGATGACCGCGTTGTGACGACGCTTCAGCTCAAGGATCTCTCGGGACAGCGGGTCGGACACATCCCGGAGGGGACGGATCCCTGCGGTCTGCGGTGCTTCAAGAACGACGTTCATGGGTCGAGGATAGGGTCGCCCCCCTTGCCGGCAAAAGACGAATACGGGGGGCACGCCGCCCGACGACGTGCCTGCGGGTCCTCGACACGAGGCACCTCTTCGGACCCTGTGGCATCGGGACGGCTTCGTCGTCCGAAAGTGTCTATTGAAGGAGACCCTCACCACGGACAGGCTCTGTCCCATGCTCGGCTTTCCTGGTTGGCATCGTGTCCATCGGATCCTTGTTGGGATGGTCCTGGCCCTCATCCCGGCAATGGCGATCCGGGCGCAACAGGCACTGGTGGAACCGTTCCGTCCCGGGACCGGGTCCTGGACCCCCTCGTGAAGGAGAGCTCCTTCGAGATCACCCGAGGCGAACTCGTCGCCCGGACGGGATATGTTCTCGACGGCAGCTGGCAGCTGGTTCTCGCGGCAGGAAGCAGTGGCACCGCCCGGATCGATGGTGCGGCAGCGTCCCGAGGCACCAACGGGGTGGTGATCTCCCCGGGCACCTTCAACAGCCCGGGCATCGCACTCACCCTGGGCGCCGCCATGAGCCTCCCGGCAGGAGTGCCGCAGGTCCTGAGCGGGTGGGTCCGGCGGCCCAATCCCTCCAACAGCAAGGCGACCGTGTACCTGGACCTTTGGGACATCCCCGGGGACATCCAGGTGTCCATTCCCAAGCGTCCCAGATGGCAGTTCGTCTATGGCACGTTCACCCCCGGGGGATCACCGGTGGGCATCCGGGCCGTGATCGATGGAAACGTCCAGCCCAGCGACGAACTGCAGGTGGATGAACTGACCATCACGCCGCTGGCCAGCTTCCTGCCCCCGGAAAATCATGTAGCCCTCTTCAATGTCCGCTTCGGCACTTCGGGGGCGGCTCCGATCAAGGGTCCCGCTGCCTACGGCGAAGCCGCCAACGACTTCTGGAACCCCTACTCCCGGGATGACGGCCAGGGCGGGTACAAGACCCTTGGATCCGTCGTGCCGCTGCTGGATTCCAGGGGAGTGCCCAGCATGGCAGGCCTGGTGGTTCATAACGCCCCCGGGGCCTGGGGCAGCGGCGCCACCAATCCCCTCATGTCCCTGTATCTGTATCCACTGGGCGGGAACCCACGCATCACCCTCATAGCCACCAACCTACCGACCGGGTTCTATGACGCCTATCTGTACGGACACGGCGGTCCCGGAGACACCTACAACACCGCCTTCACCCTCTCCTTGGGATCGATCCGTCATGGGACCCTGAGGACAACCACCAACGGGGGGTGGCAGACGACACCCTGGGTGGAGGGACGCCAATTCGTCCGCTTCACCAATGTGTTCGTCACCCGACACGAACTGCTCGCGATCGTCGCCGACCGAGATGCCCAGTACATCCCGAGCCTGAACGGGATCCAGCTGGTCCAGCGGACGGCCGACCGATACCACGTCTACCCCAATTCCCTCGCCTTCCGGGACCAGCTCGAGGTCGTGTCGATGACCGACACGGGAGTGACGCTCCGGTACTCACTCGACGGCAGCCAGGTCACGACCCATTCCCCGATCCTGGAATCCACCCTTACCCTCACCAACACGACCCAGCTGACGGTCCAGGCGTTCGAGGGGGAAACCCCACTGGGCGACACCCTGCGCCGGGAATACGTGCTGATCCCGTCGTTCAACGACGAGATTTCCTGGGATTGGCGGCTGAAGTACTTCGGGGCCCAGGCGGCACTGGATCCGAAGGCGGCCGGCGCCTCCGATCCCGACAATGACGGCTCCAACAACCTCACCGAATACCTGGCCGGGACCAATCCGGTGGACCCGCTCGACGGATTTGCCTCCGGGATCCGCCAGATTCCATCAGTCCGCTGGCACAGTGTGGTCGGGGCCACCTACCGGGTCCTCCGGAAGGACCGACTGCCCGACTCCCCATGGATCGAGGTCAAACGCATTCGAGCGGCCGCCACCATCACTGAGTACGTGGACCCAGGCGTCGAGGGACTGCCCCGCTTCTACCGGGTCGAGGCCGTGCGTTGAGCCCACCCATGAACTGGACCCCGTTCTCGTTGTCGTCGGACTGGTCTTCGTCTTCCTGCTCTGGAGACACCTCACCCAGATCTCCCCCGATCAGGCCCGTCGCCACCTCGCAGAGGGTGCGCTGGTGATCGACGTCCGGACACCTGAGGAGTTCCGGGAGGGACACGTCCGGGACGCCATCAACATTCCACTCGGACAGGTCGTGGACGACATCGCCAAGCAGGTGCCGGACAGGGAACGGGTCCTGCTTCTGCACTGCCTCAGTGGAGGCCGTAGCGGGATCGCAACCCAGCAGCTCCGGCGTCTCGGCTACACCCGCGTATTCAACCTCGGGTCCCTGTCCCGGGCGCAATCCATCGTTGAAGCGCGCTGAGCGGGAGTCGCGCAGATCAATTCCAGCCCGCCACGGGGTACCGGCATCGAGGCCGATTAAATGGCGAAGACCGGAACCTCGGTTGGACCATCACCCAACACCGCGAGCACTCTCCCCTTTCGATCCAGCACCACCGTGCGGGTCTTGATGAAGTGCAGCCCTTGGGTGCCTTCCTGGGTGAACTCTGCCTGTAAGGTGAGCTTCATCTCCACCACATCCACGTCGCGGAAGGTCTGCCCATCCCGCTCGAAGGTCTCGTGGTGCGAGACCGTCGCCGAGTAGTCCATGAGGCTCCTAGGCTCGATGAACGTCTTCCAGGAACGCTTCTGATACCCCCGAACCAGGGCCTCGTAGTATTCGAGTGCCGGATGCGTCAGGGCAAAGGGCAGCCGGACCCCCAGCTGGGTGCCACTGGACCAGGCATTCGTGCCCGACGGCGCGTTCTCGGCGAGGGTGATCGCCTTGAGGGCGGCCTCGTGATCTGGCATCCGCTTCAGGGTGACAACATGCCGCTTGGGATTCGCCGGCCAATCCTTCGGAACGGAACCGGGCAAGATATCCGCCATGAGGCAGCCCATCGAGAGGACCCACAACAGGATCCCGGAGGCGGTCCAACGGATCGGGGAGTTCACAGCAGCAGCCAGGCAGTCCAGATGGCGAGTCTCCATGCCGCACCCTCCCATACCCACGAACGGGGATAAGGCAGAACGCCGTCGAGCCCGCAATCCCCTGACCCGTCACTCCGATGCATCACACCTCAGCTTGATGTCGGTCGAATTGACGTGCCTGCATATTTGAATGATTCTGCCTGCATCATGGAGCGTCCAATCCAGTACACGGTTCGTCAGGTCCCCCGAGAGGTCGACGACCGACTGCGCAAACACTGCAACGATGCCCATCTCAGCCTGAACGAAGCCACCATCGAGGCGCTTCGACGGGGTGTGGGCCTGACCTATGAGACGCAGGTCTACACCGACCTCGATGGGTTGATCGGCAGCTGGCAGGAGGATCCGGGATTCGATGCGGCCATCGCTGCCCAGGATTCCATTGATCCGGAGGCATGGAAATGAGGCTGATTTTGGACACCAACCGGTACGTCGACTTTTGCCGAGGCGTCCCGGAGGTCGTCGACACGCTGAGGCGCGCGGATCAGATCCACCTCCCCTTCGTCACCCTTGCTGAATTGAGGTCGGGCTTTCTCTGCGGGTCTCGGTCCCGACACAACGAAAGAACACTGACCCGATTCCTTGGGTCTTCCAGGGTCAGGGTCTTGTTTCCAGACGATCAGACTCCCCACCACTACGCCCGCCTATTCCAACAACTCCGAGAACAGGGCACACCCATACCCACCAACGATCTCTGGATTGCCTCACTGACCCTCCAACACGCGCTGGTGCTGATCTCGCGGGACTCCCATTTCGACCACCTTCCCCAACTGGCGAGGCTCTGAAACGGAGACGTCTCCGGGTCGGGATCCTGAAATTCCAGGGGAACTGGTGCGCGGGGCGGGGGTCGAACCCACAACCTTCGGCTCCGGAGGCCGACGCTCTATCCAATTGAGCTACCCGCGCGGGTTGTGAAGCGGCGCGAAGCTAGTGAGCACCTCCCTGGATCGCAATGAGTTTGTGGTCCGCAACGGCAATCC
>SYEM01000145.1 GCA_005801385.1 Verrucomicrobiales bacterium
CCGGGTGTCGCTTTGCCCCCCGGTGTCCGGAGGCCCGACCCGAATGTGGACTCCGGATGCCGGAACTCCAGGAGATCGCTCCGGGACGGGCCGTACGGTGTCCTATCTCGGAACCCTGATGTCCATGCCCTCCCCCGCCCTCCTGGAAGCCGAGCGTGTCCGTGTCCATTTCGACGTCCGACAGGGTCTCCTCTCCCGGGTCCAAGGACAGGTCCGGGCGGTGGATGACGTCAGCCTCCAGGTGGCATCCGGGGAGACTCTCGGTCTCGTGGGTGAGAGCGGCTGCGGGAAGACGACGCTGGGGCGGGCCCTGATCCGGTTGATTCCAACCACAGGCGGCGTGATCCGGTTCGACGGCGAGGACATCACCCGAATGGAAGGCGCTGCGCTGCGGGAGCGGCGGCGACATTTCCAGATGATCTTCCAGGACCCGTTCACCTCGTTGAATCCCCGGTGCACGGTGGCGGATATCCTGGGTGAACCGCTCGACATCCACGGACTCACGTCGTCAACGGAGGCCCGGACGGGACGGATCCGGGAGCTGCTGCGCGGTGTCGGCCTCGATCCCCAGCACGCCCATCGCTACCCCCACGAGTTCAGTGGTGGACAGCGTCAGCGGATCGGCATCGCCCGAGCCCTCGCGGTCGAGCCCCGCCTCATCGTCTGCGACGAACCCGTCAGTGCCCTCGACGTCAGCGTCCAAGCCCAGGTCATCAACCTGCTCCAGGACCTCCAGCAGCAGCGCCACTTGGCCTATCTGTTCATCTCCCACGATCTCGCCGTGGTGGAGCACCTGTGCCATCGGATCGTGGTGATGTACCTCGGACAGGTGATGGAATCCGGCCCCGCAGCCGACCTCTGCCGGGAACCGCTGCACCCCTACACCAAGGCCTTGGTCTCAGCGATACCCGTCGTGGACCCGGCGTCGAAGCGACCCCGGATCATGCTGGGTGGGGATGTCCCCTCTCCCATCAACCCGCCCCCGGGATGCCCCTTCCATCCGCGATGCCCGGTCGCCGAGGCCCGATGTCGGACGGAGAAGCCAGTGCTTCGGACACTGGAAGGCGGCCGGAGCGTCGCCTGCCATCTCGTCTGAGAGCGGTCGACTGGTTCCACAACGCCCACGTCCCGGGTTCCAACCCGATCGGTTGGATATGGCGCGCCAGGAAATCGGCAGGTCAGGCGCCACCGCCCCGAACCCACTCCTGGAGCTCGCGGTGGTTCACCTTGCCTGTGCCCAGCTTGGGAATCTCCCGAAGGTGCCGCAGCTCGCGCGGCACGCAGAGGTTGGTCATGCCACGGCCCTTGATCACGGACCGGATCTGATCCAGTGAGAGCCGGGAGTCATTGCTGACAGCGATCAGCATCTCGCCCTTGTCCTCGTCCGGCAGGCTCACCACGGCGACCTCGAACCGGTTGCCATACTGGGGGAATCCACCGGCCAGGGCCTCCTCGACAGCGGTCAGGCTCACCATCTCCCCGCTGACCTTGGCGAAGCGCTTCAACCGACCGAGGACGAACACGAAACCCTCGTCGTCGACCCGGACGATGTCGCCGGTGTCGTACCAGCCGCCCAGCGACTGGAAGCGCGCATTGGCATCGGCATTGAGATAGCCGCGCATGATGTTCGGTCCGCGGACGAGGAGACGTCCGCCCTCCGAAACACCCTCTATCGGTTCCAGCCGCCATTCGATGCCGGGCAGGAACCGGCCGACGCTGCCGAACTTCAGCTCCAGCCGGGAGTTGAGGCAGATCGCCGGGCTACATTCGGTGGCGCCGTAGCCCTCGAGGAGTCGGACCCCGAACTTACGGGCCCATGTGTTTGCGGTCGCCTCCTGCACTTTCTCGGCACCCGACACGAGGAACTTCACCGAGTTGAAGTCGTACGGATTGGCCCGTCGGGCATAGCCGTTCAGGAAGGTGTTCGTGCCGAACATCACCGTGCAGACCTTGTCGTAGACCGCGGTCGGGATGACCCGGTAATGGAGGGGTGACGGATACAGGAAGGTGTAGTAGCCCCGAACCAGCGGCAGCAGCACCCCGGCGAGGAGACCGAAGCTGTGGAACAGCGGCATCGCACTGAAGAACCGCTCGTCATCGGTCACATCCAGCACCCCCAGCACCTGGCGGATGTTCGCCATCAGATTGCCGTGTGTGAGATCCACTCCCTTGGGGATGCCCTCGGATCCAGAGGTGAACAGGATCACACCACTCGCATCCCGGAGAGACACCCGCGAACCGGCCGGCACCAGTCCCCAGCCCGGACACAGCGTGTGACGGATCAGCGCAGCCACCTTGAGGCTGGAGCCGATCGTGGGGCGGATATCCTCGAGATGGACCAGCTCGATGCCGGCCTCGGCAAACGCCCGGAGGTCGAGCTTTGCCTTCTCGGCAAACACGCGGGAGGTGATCACCGACCGGATCCCCGCCAGTTGCACGCACTGCACCATGGTGGGGACTCCCGTCGAGAAATTCAGGATGGCCGGCACGAAACCGGCAGACCACAGGCTCATCACGGTCACGGGCGTCCCATTGACATTGGGCAACAGCACACCGATGCGGGTGCCCGGAGCGGCCTCCTGCCAGCGTCGACGCCAGACCTGCGACAGGACATCGACACCGACCATCAGGCGCCGATAGGTGAGGGCCTGGAACGTCGCATCCTCGAGCACGATCTTGCCGGGGAGGCTCCGTGCGGCCTCGACCACGGCCTCCAGCACATGGGCGGGTCCGTGTTCCCGTTCCACGGCGACCTGCTGGGCGAGCGCGGCGTCACGGAGCCAGGAGGTCATGCGCTGGCGGGCGACACCATGGGAAACCCCGGATGGGACCGGCACCTCGTGGGCGACACTGAAGTGGGCGGAGACCCGGGGGAACCATTGCGTCCAGCCAGAATGACGCACCCAGAGAACCCGGCTGGCGTTGCGCAGGTAGCAGGTGATGACCTTGGCTCCCGTCTTCTGGACCAGGAACCCGGTGCCATCGAAGAACTTCATGAGCGAGCCGGTCAGCGAGATCCGCCCCTCGGCGAACAGCACCAGCCGCCCCCCCTTCCCCAGGAACTCCGCCATGCGCTTCGCGGCATAGGGCGAGGTCGGATCCACAGGAAAGGTGCGTCGGTTCACCATCATCTTCCGATGGAACCACGACAGCTCGGCGGTCTTGGAATTGGTCACGAAACGCCAGTCGTCCTCCAGCAGCACGCCAAGGAACAGCCAGTCGAGCCACGACACATGGTTGGGCAGCAGCAGGGCCGGTCCCGGGGTCCGAAGGACCTCGACGTTGAAAGCCCGGAACCGGAACCAGAATCCGAGCAGGAGTCGCAGGAGGGGTTTCATGAGCGGGTTGGAATCAAGGGTTCAAGGACAGGCTGAAAAAAGAAGCGGCAGCGGCGCTGGATCTACGGCTGAATCAGGAGTCCGCACGGCAGCCAGTGAGTCCGCCGCACGCCAGAGCTCCCAGCGCGTCCCACGGCACCAACCGCGAGGACTCCCGCCCGGATCCAGGCCGGGGAGGTTCCACGAACATCCCCCTGCCCTCGTTGTTCGGCTGAAACCGGGTTCATGCGTCACTCCGATGCCGATTCCGCGGTGTGCGGGATCCGCAGCCAGGCCACGACCACAGCGACGATCACAGCCAGGACCAGAAAGACCTGGGAGGCGGACAACCCGACGCGGGTGCAGCCCAGCACCACGAGTCCCGCCGAGATCATGCCGATGTTGTCGCAGAAGTTTTGAACAGCAATCGTCTTCCCCAGCTTCGAGGGGTCCGACTCCGCCTGAAGCGCCGCGTTGAGCGGGATGAGGAACAGCCCGGCCGCCACGCCGGCGGCGACGAGCACGAACGCCACGGCCGGCAGGAAGACCAGTCCGACGCGCCGGGTTCCGTCCGGATCCACCGTGGCCCATTCCTGTCGTCCCCAGCCGCTGAGTCCGAGGGCTCCGACCGCGAAGACGAGCACCAGCAGGACCCCGAGCAGGAGCCCGACCGGGCGAACCTTCCGGAGATCCCCAATTCTGAAGGCCATCCCCGCCAGGAGACTGCCCACCATGACGCCGACACTCAGCCAGACCCCGAGCAGCGCAATCTGGGTGTTGTCCGGGAGACGCAGCACATCGAGTCCCCAGGGCTGGAAATTGATCTTCATGCCGGCGCCACACACCCAGAAGAGCGCGGTACCGATCAGGATCTTCCCAAGACGGGTGCCCCGGAGCGCTGACGCCATCCCGTCACCCACGAACTGGGGGGTCCGACCGAGACCACGCCACGAGGGCACCGGCTGGCAGAGCATCTGTCCCAGGTGACGGAAGAACTCGCGGACACTCGTCCCAAAGCGGACGTCCGGGGAGGACGGGGTCGGGGTCATGAACACGTTCAGTGCCAGGGCCACTCCAAACGTCGCCACCAGGGCGGCGTAGCAGACCGCCATGGGGGCGCGGTCGACCAGGACGGAGCCCACGATGGCCCCCGAGAGGATCGCCAGCAGGGTGAGCAACTCCACCATGCCATTGGCCTTCACCAGACGCTCGCGGGGAAGGATTTCCGGGAGGATCCCGTACTTGGCCGGGCCGTAGATCGTGGAGCCGATGCCCACGATGAGGTAGCCCGGGGCCTGCCACACGTATCCATGCCAGAGGCTCAGGGCACAGACCCCTGCCCCGAGGACCTTCAGCAGGTTGCCCCCGAGAAGCCACGAGGTCTTGGCATGGCGGTCGTTGAGATAGCCGGCCAGGGGTGCCAGCAGGACATAGGGGATGAACAGCAGGCTCGTGTAGATGGCACTCCGGGTCCGGAGTTCGTCGAGCCCGATCTCCCCGGACCGTTGCAGGAGGGTGAGCTGGCCGACGATGACGGCCAGGATGGCGTTGTCGCCGAACGCCCCAAGGAACTGGCTCGCAAGGAGAAGTGGATAGTTCCGGTTCCGGTTCATGCGGCCTCCTGTTCCAGACGCTCGATGCCGCGTTCCGCATTGTCGGCCACCTCCTTCAGGACCGCGGCCGTCTCCATGGCCCGCCGGGTCGAAACCCCCTCCCAGAGCAGCGTCGCCGTGCGATCGTAGCTCGGCAGGATCTCCTCGATGATCCGACGCCCCGCCGGCGTGAGCACCACCCGCCAGGCCCGCCGGTCCCCCGCCTCCTCCCGCCGCGTCACCCAACCCCGGGACTCCAGGCGGTCGACCAGCCCCGTGATGTTGGAGCGATGCGTGAGCAGCTCCCTCCCGAGATCGCTCTGCGTCAGTCCCGCTTCGGACTCGAACAGCAGGTTCATCAGGTTGAACTGGGCCGGACTGAGATCCCACCGCTCAAAGAACCGCCGACTCGCGTTCCAGATGACATCCGAGGTCCGCAACAGCTGGAGCAGCGCCGGATACCTCGGATCAGATGGCTGACTGTGGTTCACGGCGACTGTTGTAAGCCGTATTGTTGACATGTCAACAATCGACATTTAAACACTCGGCATGGAACGAGGTGCTCGGCGGTCTCCAAGACGATGGGTCCGGTGGATGGGGGTTGGGGTGGTCCTGGCGGGAGTGACGCTGCAGGTCCTCGCCTACCGACATGCGACGGCGATGGTCCAGTTCTCGCCGGGAGCCCGACGCATGGGAGCTCCGGAATCCCTGGGACTGACCGAGAAGCTGTCCATCCTTGTCTCCGGAGTCACCCTGCCCCGTCCGGTCAACGCTCGTGATCCGTCGTCCCTTGGGTTCCCCTACGAGACCCGGACGACGGTGACGAAGGACGGAACCCCGCTCGAGACCTGGCGAGTGCCGGCAGTGTCGGGATCCGCGAATGGGGACGCGACAGCCCCGATGGTCGTGATGTTCCACGGGTACATCTCCTGCAAGGCCGACATGTTGCCGATCGCGGCGGAGTTCCGCGGGATGGGGTTCGAGGTCTGGATGGTGGATTTCAGGGGATCGGGTGGCTCGGGCGGGATGACGACGTCGATCGGTTTCCATGAGGCAGAGGATGTCATCGCCGTGGCGCAGGAGACCCGGACTGTGAGTCCCGGTCGTCCGCTGGTGCTCTTCGGATCGTCGATGGGAGCGGCCGCCATCCTGCGGGCCGCATCGCTGGAGCGGCTCGAGGCCGACGCCCTCATCATCGAGTGTCCGTTCGACCGACTGCTCACAACCGTGGCCAACCGCTGCACCCTGATGGGACTTCCCCAGTTCCCCATCGCTGAGAGCCTCGTTTTCTGGGGTGGCGTCCAGCTGGGATTCGATGGGTTCGCCCACAATCCGGAGGACTACGCCGCCCAGGTCCGGATTCCCACACTCCTACTGCACGGCGGACGCGACACCCGGGTCCGCTTGGCGGAAGCCGAACGGATCCGGGATCGGCTGGGATCACACGGCACCTGGGTGCTCTTCCCGGAGCTAGGCCACCAATCCTACGCCCAAGCGGAACCGGTCGCATGGCGGCAGGCGGTCGGGGAGTTCCTCAACCCTCATCTGGGGGCCAAAGCGCAGACCCGCCGCCCCGACGGCCAGTCCCGATGAAGCGGGGCATTCCCCGATGGTGTCGCTCCAATCCACCACAAGCTACACAATGGGATGCTTCCAGCATCGACCAGAGGGCTGACGCTCCCGAACTAACCGGGGCATCAACCCTCGGTCCCTCTCCATTCTCGCCGGATACCATCCCAACCGCATAGCCACGCCCCTCCAGTTCCATCCCGGAGGAATGTCAGCACGTAGCCGGCGGTTGAGCGCAGCGACACCGCCGGACATCCACGCCCACGTCTTCCCGCATCCCGGAGGGATGCCAGCTCAGTCGAGGTATCGCGAATCGTAGGTCACCCCGGATTTCTCCAGAAATTCGACCAGCTCCTCCCGGAACGTTCTGACCAGAGGGTATTCCTCCTGGCGACCAATGTACTTCCGCACCGGGGTGTCTCCTGAATTGTGGACCTGTCCCCGGATCACCCTCTGTCCCCGGATCACCCTCATTTCCCGGATCACCCTCATTTCCCGAACTGGAACCGTTCAGGAAACTCTTTGAAATACCTCCGATCCTCGGGGCCCGGATAGAGGCGATAGATCTGAATTTGATTCAGCCAATCAAACTTCAGTGTTGCGAGGACTTTGATTTTTCCTGGGAGAAAAGAGGAATGGCGACAACGCCACCTTCAACAGCCCAAGGCTACATCATTCAATGCCACCCGTGATTTCCTCGACCAACGCGTGCTTCGCAAGATAATCCGACCCAATTGGAGTCAAGTGATCCGTATCGAAAATAATCAAATTATCAGGAGAATTAGACCCGATAAAAATAACGTCAGGAATATTCTTTAAACAATCAACCGCACTCACATAACGATAGGTGTGATTTGTTTTCAGAACGGTTTTCAGAAACAAGTCTTCATCCAAAATCTTCTTATCGATGAATTTCCTTGGATCAAACATGTCATTGTTTAATGTTTTCAAGAAAACCTCAGGAACCGGTATCAAAAACCTCGGGCTTGGACCGACAAAAACAACCTTTCCGACACCGGCCCTACGGAGCTCCGCGTAGATCGCATTCATATTTTCTACGCTGCAATTCCGATCCTGACTCACAACCACAACATTGGGACGACTATTCCTGATACAAGTCAACGCAAACCAGTTGGAATACTCACAATAATTGTCAAGGGAAGGTTCCGAAACGATACGAGGATGACAGTCCTGACTGGCCACCTGCAAAATTTCCCAATCTACCGGCATGTTCTTTTTCAGTCCCGAATGCAAATGCTGGGCATGGCTGTCACCCCAAACAAAAACAACCTTCGAGGTTAAGCTTTTCCTTGAGAAGCAATCGACGGAGAGATTTGTAGAGAGAATCATCGCCCCAGCACCACCGTTTCTGCGTGCAGAAGTATTATAAAAGCTGCAATCATCCCGGAATGCTACATCAATTTTGTTTGAATAATAGTATTTCATCTCCGGTAGAGAATTATCAAATTGACCAAGGATGTCCCGCTCCCTGCTTGACAGTCTATCAGGATATCCTTTGGTCACATGCCCTGCCCCTCCGAAGGCTAACAGAATGCTAGCCAAACCAATTAGATACAACGCTCCTTTTCGACGTCCTATCAAGGCTGGATTTCGCCAAGGCTTCTCAATGAACCGGAAACTCAAATAAGCGACAACAAAGACAAGAATGATTAGTAAGAAAAACACACCCGCGTTCAAGTAGGATCCAAATGTATATCGAGCGAAAGCAAAAATCGGCTGGTGCCATAAATACGCGCTGTAGCTCAGCAAACCTATCCATCTCAGCGGTGAAACACTCAGCAGTCTCCCAACAAAATTGTCGCCGCTCGCATAATATAAAACAAGAGCCGCCCCAATCGTAGGAATCAAGACACTCTTACCTGGGGTGGCGGTGTGGTTGTCGTACAAGAAATACGGCAGCGCAATGAACACAATCCCAATCAAACCAAGGATCTCGGCACTGACTTTGCGCCAGTCTTTCTTGGAAATTTCACCGCGGAAACTTTCGATTTGTCTGCGAGGCAATACAGCGACAAATGCTCCAATTAAGAGTTCCCACGCCCGCGTCATTAGATTGTAGAAAGCGAAGACAGGATCCGTTTTGACAAGAACGTCAGCCGTTACAAAGCTACATAGAACCAGTGTAAATATTATTATCGGAAGCCTCCCGGATCGATTCCGCCATGGAAATAAAAATACTAACGGGAAAAATAAGTAGAACTGCTCCTCAACACCGAGACTCCATGTATGCAATAGCGGTTTCAAATCTGAAGAAGACTCAAAATATCCATGGGTTTTCCAAAACAGCATGTTTGAAGATGAAAAGATAACCGCCACAAGGCTTTGACTGAATCTCTTCATCTCAGTTGGCGTCAGGATGAAATAAGTAGATAGTGCTGACGCAACGAGCATCGTGAACAACGGAGGGATTATCCTCCGGATCCTCCGCTCATAGAATGAAAACAAGCTAAACGACCCACTCCGTTTTTCTTTTAGTATGATGGATGTGATCAGATATCCACTGATGACAAAGAAGACATCCACCCCAATAAAGCCACCGCTAAAGGTTGAGAAACCGGCATGCGAAAAAATGACTGGAATAATCGCAAGAGCTCTTAATCCATCAATTTCGGGTCGATACTTCATAGTGCTGACAATCTACTTTAGTACACGGTAGGGCGACGAGCCATCGAATTCGTTGGATCCGGTAATGGGTGCAATCGTTTGGACTGACCGCGACCGCTTTGTGGACTGATACCTGTTCTGAGCTGGGAAGCAGATTCCAAGCCGTCTGCCGGATGGAGGTGATCCCCATGGCGGTGGAACGGAGGTGCGGGGAGCGGCAACGGATGTTTTTCACCGCGAAAGTCGGTGCGCATCGTCTGGACAGATTCTGCTCCGACTTCACGCCAGAGGACGGCTGTCGGATCTGGCATTCGGGACCTGGCCTGGGTTGAGCCTTCCTTTCGTTTTCACGCATGCACTCGCCAGACTCTGCCACGATCTCAAGCCCTGGAGAGGGAGGGCCGGATGCAGCAACCTAACCCGCTCGCCCACCTGAGAATGCGTCTGGCGAATTCCGGGGGGCCGATGAGTCTTCTCTCCAGGTCCGGGGGTATACCCGCTCCCGATCCCAGCCCGTCCCATGCCTCTCCACGCCACCTGAATCCTGCTTGCCGACGACCATGCCGTCGTCCGGAACGGCTTCCGGATGATCCTGCCCGCGCAAAAGGACCTCGAGGTGGTGGGCGAGGCCTCGAATGGCCGTGAGGCTGTCGCCCTCGCGGAGAGGACCCGACCCGACCTGGTGGTGATGGACATCGCGATGCCCGAGCTCAATGGGATCGAGGCCACCCGTCAGATCACCCGGAGCCAGCCGAACACGCGTGTGCTGGCCCTTTCGATGCAGAAGGACGCCGTATACGTCCGCGAGACGCTCCGGGCCGGCGCGAAGGGCTACCTGTTGAAGGACAGCAGCGAGCAGGACCTCCGGGCCGCGGTGCGCGCGGTCGCCTCGGGCAAGGGTTGGCTCAGCCCCGGGGTTAGCGATGCGGTCCTGGAGGACTACCGCCGGCATGTCACCGACCCCGTGGACCTGCTGTCACCCCGGGAACGCGAGGTCCTTCAGATGATCGCAGATAGCCGCACCAACAAGGAGATCGCGACGGCGCTCAACCTGAGCGTCTCCACGGTGGAGGCGCATCGGGGACGGATCATGGAGAAGCTGAACCTGCATTCGATCGCCGAACTGGTTCGTTTTGCCCTGCGCAAGGGACTAATCGACTAAACCGGCCCATGACGTCCACTCCCGGCCTGCAACGGTTCCCGGAGCGGGCCATCCGGCTCGCCCTCAGCGCGGGATTCCTGCTCGTCATACTCCTCCTAGTGTAGTGTCTCATATTAGTCTTTAACAATTGGTTGGCTCCGTGCCAAAGCTTCCCGGGCTCGGCGGATTTTCTCCAGGATCACCGTTCCTTCAGCCCGCCACTGGTATCGCTGCGGCTTGAGATTCCGCTCGGC
>SYEM01000146.1 GCA_005801385.1 Verrucomicrobiales bacterium
GCCGGCCCATCGCCCTCATAGGTTTCCCGCCGCGCGGCAACGGACCCAGAAGGTCGGAAACGATAGAGGCACTACACCTTCGTTTCATTGAGACGAACGATCGACCTGCGATCAGCAGCCGCAGTTAGTACCAAGGCTAAGAGACCGCACACCCGAAAACATTACTTTAGCGTTTGGATCCGGGGTCGCCGTCACCCGCACTTCATCCAACTCGAGGCACACTTTTGAGCGCGTCGGCAAGCTGGTCAGTAGACGGGTGTGTGTAGCCTTCGTGGACCCTCGCTGACGAGTGGCCGACCAGCCGAATTCTGAGCTCCGGACTGATGCCAGCGTTGGCCATCCGGCTGATGGTGGTGTGTCGCAAGCTATGGTAGGATAGCTTGGACAGTCGACGTGCCTTCCCGACTTCGTGACGCTGGTCTACACCCGCCCGCCGCAGCTGCGCTCCGAACTCGGTCGATACCCCGGCAGCTGGTGCACGAGGAGATCACGCAGGCCATGGAGGCGCTGTCACCGGTCTGGGGTAAGCGGGTGCGTGAGGTGCTTCCGAAAGGACAGGTGGTTCAGATGCCGGTGTGCAGTAGTGGTGGGAGTGACTGAGAGCCCGTTTGCGGAACTTTTTTCGTTCCGGGAATCCGTCTGCCCTTCGATCCCCACAGAGGTTCCAGCCCCCCTCCCCCGCCTTCCTCACGACCTCGGAGGATCGGTGGCTGGGCCGTAAGCCCCCAGATGTGGACAACAGATCCTGACCCTGCTTTCCTCGCTCAAGAATTTGCCGACGGTTTGCCGATTTGGTTGCCGATCCGAGTGGTTTGGCAATAAGACCGAGGCAGAGACTTCCAGCGATAGATGCTGCGTAAGTGGCTTGTTGCCAGACAGTTGGTGACGGGCCAAACACCCAGCGCGGGCGTGGCGGAATGGCAGACGCGCCAGACTTAGGATCTGGTTCCGCAAGGAGTGGAGGTTCAAGTCCTCTCGCCCGCACCAAGGTCTCTTGCCGCCTCAGGGATCGTTGTAGACGAAGGACCAGTCCCGGCCTCGCTGGAAGTCCGGATGTGTGTCGGTGGCCTGGAAGTAGCCCACGTGGCCATCCACAAACGTCAGGTTTCCGAAGCCGTTCCGGTTCCTGTCGTGCCAGTACATCCTCTGGAAGGGCTTGAGACCGACGAGGTATGCGTTGAAGGCGAAGTCGTTCACCACGATGGTCCGGGTCGGATTCCGGATCTGTGACTGCCGCTTGTGGACCAAGCCGCGCAGTTCGTCGTTGTTGTTGGCGCTGCTGTTGTAGAAATAGCTGCTCCCGAAGGTGTCGAAGAGCGTGGGCCGGCGATCGTAGGGCCATCCAGCCTTGCGGCCGCCGTTGTCTGCAGGACACCGGAACACAAGTTCGGCCCCTGCCGACTTCTGGTTGACCTTGCCCGCGATCGCAACGTAGGGGTTCAGCATTCGGAGCTGTCCCGTGTACTCGGTGCCCTGTTTCCCGCCGTAGTTGTAATAGCTGTAGACGGCAGTCTCCCGGGTCGTCGGCTCCATAACCGTCGGGAACCGGTCATCGAAGTCACCCAGGTAGAGGGTGCAGGCGATACCTTGCTGACGGAGGTTGGACACGCACCGGATGCGCTTGGCCTTGCCCTGAGCGGCTGTCAGTGCCGGAAGCAGCATGCTGGCGACGATGGCGATGCTGGCGATGACCACCAGCAACTCAACCAGGGTGAACCCCTGAAGACGGGATTCATCAGGGACGGGCCGGGACTGGAGGCGCTGCATCACGGGCCGTTCCATGCCGATGCCCAAGGATAGGGCATGGAACCGCCTATCGTCACGGACTGATCGTGCAGCGCTGTCCTTCGCGTTCCGTACCGGCCGACCCATCAACGACCGCACGGAAATGCCCCGGTATCACGGGAAGAGTTCTTGGGGGGACGGAGAACCGCTTCCTTCCCAGACCTACGAGCCGGTCATCCCGTCGTCCGAAGACCGCTCGCGATCGCATTGACCGTAAGGAGAAGCTCAGGGAGTCGAGCGGCGGCGCCCTCGTCATCCCCGGCGGCGAGTTGGGATCTCCACTGCCTTAGCAGTCCGATCTGTTGACGGTGTAGTACCCGGAGTGGAGCCGCCCGGAGGGCCAGTGTCCGACCCAGACGCGGCCGATTTCGGGAGAAGTCCGAACCCAGCAATCGGCCGAGGGCGTGTTGCGTCCGATGCCATTCGGCCTCGATGCGGTTCCAGACCCGTTCCCGCACCAAAGGATCTTCGACGAGACCGGAATACTCACGCATCACCTCGAGATCACTGCTGGCCAGGGATGTCTCGATGTTGGTGATCAGGTATCGGAGGAAGGGAACCGCAGAAAGGTGCTCCCGGAAAAGGGCCCAGTCCGCATCCGCAAGAGTCGATAGAGCACTGCCTGCACCATACCATCCGGTGAGATAGAACCGGGCTTGGGTCCAGGAGAAAACCCAGGGGATCGCCCGGAGATCGGTCAGGCTGGCCTGGCCGGTGCGACGCGAGGGCCGGGAGCCGATCCGGGTATTTTCAAGGACATCAAGTGGGGTCGCCTGGCGATGGAAGGCCAGAAATCCCTCGGTCTCCAGGAGTGATCGATACTCTCGGCTCGAGACCTCGGCCATCCGGTCCAGCAGCGGAACCAAAGACTCTGGAAACGCAGAGCGGTGGCGGTGGTGCCAGCTTGTGGCAGCGACGCCGGCAAGGAGCAATTCGAGGTTGTACCGGGCAGTGCCCGGGTTGCCGTACTTCTGGGCGATCGATTCCCCTTGTTCGGTCAGTCGAATGGCACCGCCGAGGGATCCCGGAGGCAGGGCCTCTAGGAACCGATGGGTCGGCCCGGCTCCTCGGCTGATCGTACCTCCGCGGCCATGGAAGAACTGGACCTCCACCCCTGCCTGTTCCCCGACCCTTGCCAGCCGGGCCTGCGCTCTCTGGAGAGCCCACTGGCTCGCCATGATTCCGGCATCCTTGTTCGAGTCGGAATATCCTACCATCACCTGCTGACGCGGACGTCCCACCCGCCCCGCCCGCCTCGCATGGAAATCCAGGCTGGTCCGGGTGACCGGAAATTCGAGGAATTTTCGGAGGATCTCGGGGCCCCTCTCGAGATCCTCGACCGTTTCCAACAACGGCACGACCGGAAGAAGACACACCATGCCCTCTGGATACAGCCGCAGGAGCCCCGCCTCGCGAGCCAGGACGTACACGGCCAGGAGGTCCGAAAGGCGCCGGGTCATGCTGACGATAAGGGCACCCAACCCATCCGCACCGTGGACCCGGAGATGCTCGGCGAGGACCTTGTAGGTTCCCACAACCGCCTCGGCTTCCGGTCCGGCTGAGACCGACGGATGGAGAAACGGCCGGGGCGAGCGGATCTCCCGTTCAAGCAGGCGCAGGCGCTCGGCCTCCGACCAGTCTTCCCACTGCGAGGCATCCATGCCCGCTGCGCAGAGCAGTTGGCGCAGGGCGCGGTCATGGAACGCGGAGTTCTGTCGGACATCGAGGACCGCCAGATGGAACCCGACCGTCCTCAGGACCCGTCGCACAGGTGCGACATCGTATTCCGCTAGCCGACCGGCTCCCGCCTCGACCAGGGAGGCCTCCAGGGTCTTGAGGTCCGACTCCAGCTCGGCCGGGGCCTGGTAAAACCCCGGTCCGGATCGGATCCGTGCCGAATAATCGGGATTGAGCTCCACCGGGAGTCGAGCCGCCATCAATTCGACGACCTGTCTCCACGGTTCACCTGGATGGCGTTGCAGAATCAAAGGGGCTGCGTCACCTAGACAAGACGCACTGCGGCCACGGAGATCCTGGAGGATGCCCGGTGCGGGCTGGATCCATTCGGAAAGGGGTAGCCGTCCTGACAACGCGACCAGCTGCCGATGGAGAATAACGAGGGCGTTGGCGCGAAGGCTATCCAACGTCTCGGCCGTCACCTCGGCGGTCACGCCAGGATGACCGTCACGGTCACCTCCCACCCAGGTCCCAAACCGCAGGGAGGGAAGGTGTGGAGAATCATCGAGCACCTCAGCAGGAAGCCCCACGCGCTGCCACGCAGTCCTCAGCCGGCCGTCAAGATCCCGGATCACACCGGGCAGGACCTCGCGGAGGTAGTTGAGCAAGTTGCGCCGCTCATCCGCGACGGTGGGTTTCTGGAGGAGGATCTCCCCGGTCCTCCAGAGCCGCTCCAAAAGGGCGCTCAGTTCGGCCTGCCGGGATCGCCGGTTTCCACTCCGCCCCACCTCCTGGAGAAGCTGCATGAGGAGACGGTGTTGCTCGAGTACTGATGCACGCTTCGCCTCAGTGGGATGGGCGGTGAAGACAGGTTCCACCTCTACGGCACGGAAAACTTGGGCAATTGAATCTGGAGATGCACCTGCCTCGATCAGTCGCGTCAACTGATCCACCCAGAGTCCTCTTTCCGTCTCTGGTGAGTCACTCTCCTCTCGGAGTTCCCTAAGCGTTTCAGAAACCCGCTCCTCGACTGAGTTGAGGAGTTGGAACGCCATGGCCATGGCTAATCCCAATCTTGACGGGGCGGGACCTTGCGGGAAGTGAGGGTGTTCAGCGGAGGAAGACCAAGGAATCCAAGGTGCCAGTTGATGTTCACCAAGGCGGTTCAGAACCTCGGCCATGGATCCTGCCAGCCACTGGACATCGTCACGGATTTGTTGAAAACCCCACTCAACGGAATCCGCGGGCAAGCAGGTCTCAGGGGGCGACATGAGTGCAGATGGAGCCAAGCAGGTCGACGACTCAGTAGATGGGGATTCCATCAATTGGCGCACCCGTCAAACCATTCTATCCTGGTTCTTCGCTGTTTTCGGTGGATGGCTTAGCGGGAGTTGATGCCGGAGGCATCCCAGCAGGTAGCCGATGGTTGAGCGCAGCGACACCACCGGTCACGGGGTCTAGAGGCCTTGGATCCCGGCATGGATGCCAACCTCACCCGCTGCGGTTTCTCGATAGGGGCATCTTGACGGGCTGGCACCCCTCTAGGGTGCCTTAAGGTCCTGGGGGGTCGAACTCCGGTGGTGTTGCTGCGCTCAACCACCGACTTGTCTCTTTGATCCCTCCGGGATCGAACGGGTTGCCCCAGGGGCGTCTATCCACCTCGCAACCACAGAAAACAGCAGCGAAGCCCAAAAAAAAGAGCCAGTCATCGGGACTGGCTCTGGAAATAACCGGCGGCAACCTACTCTCGCGCAACCTATAGAAGCACTACCATCGGCAATGAGGCGTTTGACGGCCGAGTTCGGGATGGGATCGGGTCGGACCACCTCTTCATAGCCACCGAAAAATCTATAAAGAACTCATTCTTTGAAATCTGCGCACGAAGGATACATACGAACTAACCGACTGACTTTTATAAGGCGAACAATCAAGCCTCACGGCCGATTAGTACTGGTCCGCTCATGCCTCACGGCATTTACACGCCCAGCCTATCGAGCAGGTAGTCTGCCTGCGGCCTTTAGGGAGCTTACGCTCCGGGAAACC
>SYEM01000147.1 GCA_005801385.1 Verrucomicrobiales bacterium
CGAGGATCGTCCAGGTGACGGTCCAGATCGTATAGTGGATGCCCCAGACGACCGGGTACCACCATTCGAACGGGAGGCCGAGAAATCGGGGGTTCATCGAGATGCCCCGTAGACCTCCGACAGCAGCGCAGAGTGCATCACATCCAGCGGCACCGGGCGGCCGGTCCAGAGTTCGAGGGCGGCGGCTCCCTGGTAGAGCAGCATGCCCAGGCCGTTCGCGGTCCTGCAGCCGGCCTCCCGTGCGGTGCGGAGCAGAACCGTCTCGGCGGGCCGGTAGACCATGTCATAGACGCCGTCCGCCCGATCGAGGCTGAAGCGGGCCGGATCCCAGGGCAGGGGATCCCCGGCCTTCATACCGAGGGAGGTCGCATTCAGCACGATGTCGACGGTGTCTGGCGGATAGCCAATCTCGACCTCGACGGCCGGATTCCGGAGCCGGATCTCGGCGGCGAGTTCCTCGGCCTTGGAGGTGGTGCGGTTGACGAGCCACAGCTCTCCCACCCCTTCGTCGGCCAGTCGAAGCGCGGCAGCACGGGCTGCACCTCCGGCACCGAGCATCAGTATCCTCGCTGATCGCGGCTCGATCCCCAGATCCTCGCCGAGCGAACGGAGCAGCGCGTCGGCGTCGGTGTTCGCACCACGCATCCGGACTGGTCCGCGGATCTCGGGCAGCTGTCCCACCGGCCTCCATTCGCCGGACGACGTCTGGGACTCGTAGATGACGGTGTTGACCGCCCCGTAGGTTTGGGCGGAGTCGTCGAGGACATCCATAAGCGGCATCGCGAGCAGCTTGTGGGGCACCGTCAGATTGAGTCCGAGCACACCGAGGTCCCGGGCTCCGCGCAGGGCGGAGGCGAGGGTGTCGGGATGGACCTCGAAGGCGAGGTAGCTCCAGTCGAGTCCAATGGCCTCCAGCGCCGCGTTGTGCATGGCGGGTGAGGCGGAATGTCGGACGGGTGCTCCGAGGACTCCGAGCAACCGGGTGCGGGGGGACGGTGCGGCTCGGTGTAGGAACGACATTGGGAGCCAACGCTAGGAAAACCGTGGGGCGGATGGCAAAGGGCAAAGCATGGGCCAGATGCACGGGAGAACAGCCCAAAATCCGACGGTCTATGGTCCGTGTGAGGCAACGCGCAGGAGCAACACGTTCTTGTTGCAGATAGGACCGACCGGTAGTTTTTCTGTGGTGAAGCCCAACGAGGATTCCAGCACGACGTCGGCACCTACGCACACGCGTCCGGTCTGGGCCTCACGATCGAAGCGGGGTTGGGACCTCTGGCGCCCACGGCTGCTCCGGGCGCTGCTGGCGATCCTGGTGCCGACGTTGTTCTTTGGCTCCATCGAGCTGACCCTGCGGGTGACCGGATATGGCTATCCAACCTCGCTCTTTGTGCCGTCCCGGATCGACGGCCGGGAGATGCGGGTTGACAACCCTCGGTTTGGCTGGCGTTTCTTCCCGTCCCGCGTTGCCCGGAGCCCGGTCGCAATGGCATTCACAGCCAAGAAGGAGCCCGGGGTCTACCGCATCTTCCTGTTCGGTGAATCCGCTGCGCTCGGAGATCCGCGTCCCTCGTTGGGGCTGGCACCCCATCTCGAGGTCCTGCTGGAGGATCGATTCCCGGGGACACGGTTCGAGGTGATTCCGGCGGCCATGACCGCCATCAATTCCCATGTGATGCGGGAGATCGCCAATGAAGTGGTTCGATACGATGGCGACCTCTGGATCGTCTACGCCGGCAACAACGAGTACAGCGGACCGTTCTTTCCGAGGACCTCGTTCGGGGGTGGGGCGGTCCACCAGGAGCTGGTACGCTGGCTGATGCGGGCTCGGAAGACCCGCATGGGTCAGTGGTTCGCCCAAGTTCAGGAACGGATGCAAACCCGCTCGAGGCCGACGGAGTGGGCCGGGCTCAAGGCGTTCCGGGACTCGGAACTCCCGCCGTCCGATCCGCGTCGCGCCATCGTGCAGGATGCCTTCCGTCGCAACCTCGAGGAGGTGGTGCGCACGGGCGAGAAGGCAGGGATCCCGGTGGTCCTGTCCACCATGGCGACAAATCTCCGGGACTGTGCGCCCTTCGGGACGTGGAGGGGTAGCGGCATCTCCCCCGAGGATGTCGCCCGGGCGCTTGCGGCATTCCGTGCGGCCCCGACCAATTCGGGTCCTTCCGGGGATTCCGCGACGGGATGGCGCATGGCGGCCGAGGGCTGCCGGTCCATCCTGGATGTGGACCCCCGCGATGCCGAGACCCACTTCCGGCTTGGGGTCTGCGAGCTCTCCTTGGGGAACGCCGTCGCGGCCCGGACCGAGTTCCTGATGGCCCGCGACCTGGATGCGTTGCCGTTCCGGGCGGATTCCCCCCTTAACCTCGCCGTGACCACGGTCGCCGAGGAAACCAAGGGACGCCGCGTGGGCTTGGTCGATGCCCAGAAGGCCATTGGAGAGGTCAGCGACTTCGGCATCGCAGGAAGTGACCTGTTCTATGAGCACGTCCATCTCAATCCCGAGGGCAACTACCGGCTTGCCGTAGCCTTGGCCGACGCCGTTGTCCCCTGGCTTCCGAAGGAGATCACCGCGAAGGGGCGCAGTGCCTGGCCCGATGCCGCCGCCTGTGCCGAGCAGCTGGGGCTTTCGGATTGGAACCGCTACGCGATGCTCGAGGACATCGCGCGTCGCCTGAACGAGGCCCCTTACACCAGCCAGTTCAACCACGCGGCCCAGCGCCGTCGGATTGCCGAGCAGATGTCCGAACTTCGCCCGCGACTCCATCCCCGTGAAGTCGCAGAGGCCAAGGAGCGGTTCGAGGCGGCTATCAAGCGCCGGTCGGATCGAGCCTGGATCCATCAGAACTTTGCTGAGTTCCTTGAGATGGCTGGGGATCCGGAGGCCGCTCTGGCCGAGTGGAAGGCACTCGCCGGCCTGATGCCACACCACTACCTTGCCCCCTACCAGTCCGGACGACTCCTGGCGCGGCTGAAGCGGTTCGACGATGCGAGGGAACGGTTCGGGGCCGCCCTCGCGATCCGACCCGACCTCGACGAGGCCCATCTGGATCTCGGACAGATCCTCGCGGCCCAGAAGAAATGGGAGGAGGCCTTGCGGGAGTACGCCGTGTTCCAGTCGCGCCGTCCGGATGACCCGCGGGTGCTGGTTCGCAAGGCGGATGTCCTCGCCGCCCAGGGGCGCCGTCCCGAGGCCATCCAGTGCCTAAGGGACGCGATCGCCCTGAGACCCACCTACTGGGAGCCGCGATACCTGCTCGGGGTGGAACTCGGCGTCGACGGGAAGTTCGCCGAGGCGGAGCCGGAGTTCCGCGAGGTGGTCCGGCTCAATCCGGAACACACCCTTGCCCGATTCAACTGGGCAGTAGCCCTTGCAAAACAGGCGCAGTATGTCGATGCGATCCGGGAGTTCGAGGAGGTGCTCCGCCGCAATCCCGGCAACAGCCAAGCCCGACAGTATGTCAATGCCCTGAAGGCAAGTGCGGCGGGGCTTCCGGCGAAGTGATCCCTCGCCGCGCGATGGGGCACCAGACACTTGCGATGGGGTGACGGCCGGTCGGGTCAGGGAACACTCTAACGACTCGGGACTCGACAGGCCTGGCGCTCTGCCCGGTGCGCAGGGCCCGGTATGCTCGGCTCTGAGTCAGCCCCCCCTTGAGGCTCGACAGTGTGCTCAACGCCAGGCGTCTCAAAAAATACCCCACTTCCTCATGCCCTGGCCATGGATGGGAGATGCTCTAGTGCCCCAATAGTTCCCAACTGCGTCTACAGGCGAGGCGGCGCGGGCCGGATCGGAGCCGTGCCGCTCTGGACTCCACGGACCCGTGTCGCGCGGCGGTAGACCCTGTCGCCACAGGTCACATAGAGGTCGCTGAAGTCCGGTCCGCCGAACGTCACATTCGACAGCCACTGACGCTGGGGTTTTGGGATGATGCCATTCACTCGGCCCGCCTGGTCGCAGAACTGCACACCCGCCTCGGTCGTCACATACAGCCGCCCGTCCCGGTCCACCGTCATCCCGTCAGCCCCGCTCTGGGTCGAACCGTCGACCAGATGCAGGTGATGGTAGCGCTGCTTGAACCGCAGGGATCCGTCCTCGGCGATCTGGTACGACCAGACGAACTGCCCCCGGGTGTCGGCGACGAACAGCAAGGTCTGGTCGGGCGACAGCTGGACGCCGTTCGGGAACCCGATCCCCTCGTCGACCACGCGCTTGGAACCGTCGGGCTGTACCAGCCAGACCTTCTTGTTGCCTGGATCGGTGATGTAGAGTCGCCCGTTGGACGTGATGCAGAGGTCGTTGGACTCGATTCCGTCTGCGACCATGGTCTTCGCACCGATGGGGTCATAGGCGACGATCTGCTTCCGACCGTTCGCGGCGGCATACAGGCGTCCGTCGGGACCGAACTTCAGTCCGTTCGCCCCGCCAGTGTCCTCCGCGAAGACGCTGACCTGTCCGTCGAGGCCGACCTTGTGGATGCGGTTGTTCGGGATGTCGGTGAAGAAGACCTCGCCCTTGGCGTTGGCGGTCGGACCCTCGGTGAAGCGGTAGCCCTGGCCGACGAGCTGCCACTCGGAACCGTCGGCAAGGACCTCCCTCATGACGGGCTGTCGGGACTTCTTCTCGGGGTTGGCGCGGATCGGGGCCGGGTAGTCCCGCCACAGCCATCGCAGGGCGTCGGGGAAAATCTGGGTCGCATGGAGGCCGTCATGGCCGCCGTTGCTCCAGGAATGTTCGACGTCATAGCCAGCGAACTTCAGCGCCCGTTCCATCTCCTGGTTGGCCATCCACCAGTCGCCCCCATAGATGTCCAGGTCGTGGTCGCCGTCCTGCAGGAAGATCCGGATTGGCTTGGGCTCGGTTTTGCGGATGAGAGTCGGGTAGGCATTGCCACCGCGGAGACCGACATAGGTGCCGACGCTGGTGAACACGCGGTGGAAGGCTTCGGGGCGTTCCCATGCCGTGGTGAAGGCACAGATGCCGCCGCTGCTCGCCCCTCCGATCGCGCGGTCATCGGGATTGGGGCTCAGTTTGAGCCCATGGGTGCGCTCAATGAACGGGAAGAATTCGTCGAGGAGGAAGCGCGCGTAGGCGTCGCCAAGTCCGTCATACTCGACGCTGCGATTGAAGCGGTCGAGGGCGTTGGTCGACTGTGCGGGTACCCGACCATGCATGATGAAGAGTCCAACCAGTGGCGGGATCTGCTTCTTGGCGATGAGGTTGTTGAAGACGTGGACGGCCTGGTAGCCGCCGCCGTCCTGGAGGACCATGAGGGGCGCGGGGCGGGAGCGGTCGAGCTGCTGGGGGATGTAGACCGAATAGGTGCGGATCGTGCCGGGGAAGACGCTGTTGGTGGCGGCGGTGTAGGTCCCCTTGATCACCTCGCCCTGGGGCACCCCTTCCTGCGGCTGGGAATCGGGTCCGGGCGGGAAGGGGTTCTCCGCGGCGGAGGCCAGAAAAAGGGCGAGCAGGCAGGGCAGGAGACGGAAGAGGCAGTTCATGGTGGTGTGCCAAGAGCAAAGGGCCGTGCGCCACGTGCCAAGAGCAAAAACGAGCACTCACGCAGATTCGCGGATCCGCGGAGGCCGAAGAAAGTCCGGGGAAGGAGGAAACGAAACCGGAAAGCCGGACATGACAACCCGCGATGGACCGATCCCGCTGCCTCTCTACGGGAACCCTATGTGGCTCCTTGGCCCGGTGTAGTGCACTCGGGCTGTCCTGTTCGGCTCAATGCCCGGTCTTGAGCACCACCTCACCGTGCAGGATGCGGTTGCAGCAGGTGAGACGGAATTTTTCCGGGTCCTTGTTCCACTGGTCGAGGACGTCGAGCTCGTCGGGTGAAGGCGGAGTCAGGTTCTCCATGCCCTCCACGACCTCCGCCACGCAGGTGCCGCAGGAGCAGTTGAAGCACCCGGCCTCCATCTCCACACCGGCAGCCTCCCCGGCCTCGATCAGGTTTTCCCCATCGGGGACCTCGGCGGAGACGTTGGCGGGGAGGATGGTGATCTTGGCCATGATGTTCAGGTCCGCGGTGCAGTCCGCGTGCAGCGACAATGTCGTGCGATGGCGGATGGGGCAAGGCAACGGGATTGGATTTGGCGGAGCGCCAGGGCTTTGGGCAGGCTCGAATGCATGCGTTTCTTCCATGCGGTGTGGCTGGGTCTCCTTTTCGGCGGGATCCATGGGGTCTCCCAGGAGGCTCTCCGGGCGGTCGATGCCCGACTGATGAGGTATCCCGACGTCTCGGCTACCCAGATCGCATTCGTCTATGCCGGTGACATCTGGGTCGTGCCCAAGGAAGGCGGTTTGGCGACACGCCTCAGTTCGCCCCGTGGTGAGGAGACAATGCCTCGGTTCTCGCCCGACGGGTCCCAGATCGCGTTCTCCGGCAACTATGACGGCAATCTCGATCTCTACGTGATGCCCACCGCAGGGGGCGTTCCGCGTCGCATCACCCATCACGGAGCCCCCGACCGGCTCGTGGACTGGTTCCCCGACGGGAAGCGGCTGCTCTTTGCGACCTCGATGACGAGCTACAAGGACCGGTTCAACCAGCTCTACGAGGTCGATGTCGAGGGAGGGTTGCCCATGAAACTCCCGATGCCCTATGGCGAATTCGGAAGCGTGAAGGACGACGGCAAGACTCTAGCCTACATGCCGATCTCGATTTCGTTCAGCACCTGGAAGCGTTATCGCGGCGGCATGGCGCCAGACATCTGGATCTTCAACCTCGAGACCCTGGAGTCGAAGAACCTGACCCGATCCGGGGCCGATGACTCCATGCCGATGTGGCAGGGGGACAACCTCTATTTCCTGTCCGATCGTGACGGAGCGAAGCGGGCGAACCTCTGGGTCTGGAACTCCAAGACCGACAAGTTCAAGGCCCTGACAACGTTCACCGAGCACGATATCCACTTTCCAAGTGCCGGGCCCAATGAACTGGTCTTCGAGAACGGGGGACGGCTCTATCTTCTCGATTATCGCACCGAGAAGCTGCGCGAGGTCCGGATCGACGTCGTGACCGACCAGGCCACACTCAAGCCCCGGGATGTCAATGCAAGCGGGTTGATCCAAGACGGCGCCGTGTCGCCGAAGGGTAAGCGGGTCCTGGTCTCGGCTCGGGGCGAGATCTTCTCCCTACCTGCGGAGCAGGGGATCGTGCGCAACGTCACTCGATCCTCCGGTATCGCCGAGCGCTATCCGGCCTGGTCGCCCGATGGCAAGTCGATCGCGTACTTTTCAGATCGGACTGGCGAGTACGAGTTGACCACCCGATCCGCGGATGGCACCGGGGGGGAGACCAACGTCACCCGTCTGGGTCCCGGATACCGCTACAACCTCTTCTGGTCGCCTGACTCCAAAAAAGTCGCCTTCATTGACCAGGCCATGAAGGTGAATGTCTACGACTTCGGGGCCGGCACCAATCGTGTCATCGCCCGACAGCTTTGGAAATACCACGGCGACCTCGCGGGATTTCGGGTGGGATGGAGTCCTGATAGCCGCTGGCTCACCTGGGGACAGGACCTGACCAACCAGCAGAGCGCCGTCGTGCTGCACGATCTGAAGGAGGACAAGACCCACCAGGTCACCTCGGGGTTCTACAGCGACGATCTCCCGTCGTTCGACCCGGACGGCAAGTATCTCTATTTCCGGACGACCCGTAATTTCAACCCGATCTACAGCGAGCTCGACAGCACCTGGATCTATGCCAACGGAACCCGGATGGCGGTTGTACCCCTGATGCGGGATCTCCCCAATCCGCTGGCGCCCAAGAACGATGAGGAGGAGCGTCCCAAGGAGAAGAAGGCAGATCCTGCGACCAACGCGCCCGCTGCCGCCCCGGTGGTGGCGGCTACTAACACTCCTCCTGCGTCCGCCAGTGTGGCGACCACGACTAATGCCGTTCCGTCGACGGCTGCAGCCCCGTCCAAGACCGAGGAATCTGGCGTCAAGGAGACCCGGATTGATCTCGAGGGATTTGAGTCCCGTGTGATCCTGCTGCCGCCCGGTAGCGGTGGCTACGACACCGTCATCCCGGTGGCGGGGGGCAGGGTGCTGTATCGGCGGCTTCCGCGCACCGGAGCAGACGGTGGATCGGCGACCCTCTACCTCTACGACCTCGAGAAGCAGGAGGAGAAGACCGTCATCGGGGATTGTGCCGGCGCAGAGTTGTCGGCGGACCGCAGCAAGCTGCTGGTGATCTCCGGTGGACGCTGGGGCGTGGTCGAACCCAAGGAGGGCCAGCGAATCGACAAGGCGGTGCCGACCGGGGATCTCGTCATGCGCCTCGATCCCAGGGCCGAATGGCGTCAGATCTTCGACGATGTCTGGCGGTTCCAGCGTGACTTCTTCTACGACCCAAACCTGCATGGCGTGGATTGGCCCCAGATGCGGGAGCGGTACGGCCGCCTGCTGGAGGGCGCGGTGACCCGTTGGGACGTCAACTACGTCATCGGCGAGCTGATTGGCGAGCTCAACTCCTCACACACCTACCGGAGCGGCGGGGACGTCGAGAGCGCACCCTCCCGCGGCGTCGGGTATCTCGGGTGCGATTTCCGCCTGACCAACGGTCTTTACCAGATTGTGCGCGTCATCGAGGCGGCACCCTGGGATGCGGAGCCCCGGTCACCGCTGGCCCAGCCGGGTGTTTCGGTGAAGTCGGGGGATTTCCTGATGGCCGTGAACGGCGAGCCGCTGGATCCGAAGAAGGATCCCTGGGCCGCGTTCCAAGGGCTGGCGGATCGCGCGGTGCTCCTGACCGTCTCGACCAACGGGCAGATGGAGGGGGCGCGGGAAATCCTCGTCCGGACCCTCGATTCCGAGTCCCGCCTCCGCCATCTCGCCTGGCAGCAGGAGAATCGTCAACGTGTCCAGGAACGGAGCGGCGGTCGGATCGGCTATGTGTACGTGCCCGATACCGGGGTGAATGGACAGAACGAGCTGGTCCGCCAGTGGCGGGGCCAGGTCGCCATGCCGGGTCTGATCATCGACGAGCGGTTCAATTCCGGGGGACAGATCCCGGACCGTTTCGTGGAGGTTCTGAACCGGCCCCTGCGCAATTGGTGGGGTGTCCGAGACGGCGCGGACTGGCCCTGGCCGCTCACCTCACAGCCCGGTCCCAAGGCGATGCTGATGAACGGCTGGTCAGGATCGGGAGGCGATTGTTTCCCCTACTACTTCAAGCAAAGCGGGCTGGGCCCGCTGATCGGCCAGCGTACCTGGGGCGGCCTGATTGGGATCACCGGGGCTCCCGGTCTCATTGACGGCGGGAGTGTCACCGTGCCGACTTTTGGCATCTACGATCTGAAGGGGAACTGGATCATCGAGGGTCACGGGGTGGATCCGGATATCGAGGTGGTGGACGATCCCACGCGTCTGGCTCGTGGCGAGGATCCGCAGCTCGAACGGGCGATCACCGAGGTGATGAAGTCCCTGGAGCGCCATCCCCCGACTGTGCCGAAGAAGCCGGCCTATCCGGACCGGAAGGGCAAATAGACCGGAGCGGAGGAAGCCCGGGGCGCAGGCTCATTTGGCAAATCACAGCGGTCAGGAATTTTAGGGAGGCCAAGCCGATTGCGAGGTGCGCCGGCCCTCTTCCGGTGCGTCTCAATGACCGTGGGGCATGTTCACTGGATGTGTGAAACAACGCTCTGTATCGCGGGTCCAGTCGGTGGGACGCCTCCAAAGAAAAAGGCGCGGCTGCCAAGCAGCCGCGCCCTGTCCAAGGGGTTTCCAGTCGGATCAGTAGTCCATGCCGCCGCCCGCATGCGGGTCGGCTGCCGGCTTCTCCTTCTTCTCCGGGATCTCGGTGATGAGGCACTCGGTGGTGAGCATCAGACCGGCGATCGAGGAGGCGTTCTGGAGAGCGGAGCGGGTGACCTTCTTCGGGTCGACCACACCGGCCTTGACGAGGTCCTCGTAGTCGCCGGTGGCGACATTGTAGCCATCGTTGCCTTTCCGGCGCTTGACCTCCTGAACGATGAGGCTGCCTTCGACGCCGGCGTTGAGAGCCAACTCGCGGAGCGGGGCCTCGACGGCGCGACGGACAATGTCAACGCCGGTCTGCTCGTCGACCACGGCCAGCTTGAGAGCCTCGATTGCCGGGAGGGTGCGGAGCAGGGCAACGCCACCACCGGCGACGATGCCCTCTTCGACGGCCGCGCGGGTCGCATGGAGAGCATCCTCGACACGGGCCTTCTTCTCCTTCATCTCGGTCTCGGTCGC
>SYEM01000148.1 GCA_005801385.1 Verrucomicrobiales bacterium
ATTGCCTGGCGTCCGGAAGATCCGGCAGTCCCAACGCGAGGTCCTGTGGCGCGCCGCCTATGAGATGGGGCGCACCATCCAGGGCTATGAGGTCCAGAAGGTCCTCGCCGGTGTCGACTGGCTGCGGTCCAGCGCGCCCACCAACGGACCGGTCCGCCCGCTCGGTGTCGTCGGCTGGGGTGAAGGTGGGATGATCGCCTTCCAGGCCGGGGCTCTCGACACCCGGATCGATCTCACCGGCGTCTCGGGCTTCTTCCAGAACCCGCGCCTCCACGACGAACCGATCTATCGCAACGTCTGGTCCATTACGGACCAGTTCGGCGGACCCGAGATCGCCGGCCTGGTCGCCCCGCGGGGTTTCGTCTACGAGGTTGGACGCCACCCCGACGCCACCTATCCGTCTGCGGGCAAGGGAAGCGATGGGGCGGCGCCGGGAAGGCTCGGAGGCCCGGATCCGTCCGACGCCGACGACCGGGCGCGTCAGGCTCTCGAATGGCTCCAAGGGGTTCCGGGTGTCGACGCCTGGAAGGTCGCCCAGGCGGGATCCGACACGGTCTGGGGTGACGAGGCGCTGGGCACCGTGATGGATCGGCTCGGGGTGACGCCACCCTCGGCCGGGTCGTCGAATGTCGTGGCCGTGGGTGTGGGGGTCGATGCCGCGGCACGGCAGCTCCGCCAGTACCAGGGCATCCTGGAGGACACCCAATGGCTCATGCGGGAGTCCGAGTTCACCCGGCAGAACTTCTGGAAGGGTGTCGACCGGAAGTCCGTCGACACGTTCGTCCAGACCCGCAAGGGACTCCGGGATTACCTCCAGAACGAGATTGTGGGGTTCCTTCCGCCGGCCTCTCTGCCGGCCAATCCGCGGTCACGGAAGGTGTCGGAAACCGACGCCTTCACCGGCTACGAGGTGGTGCTGGACGTCCACCCCGATGTCGTCGCCTACGGCATCCTGCTCGTTCCCAAGGGCATTCCCGCGGGCGAGCGCCGTCCCGTTGTCGTGTGCCAGCATGGACTCGAGGGTCGTCCGTCGGACGTGGCGGATCCGAAGCTCGACCATCCGGCCTACCACACCTACGGCTGCCGGCTGGCGGAGCGCGGCTTCGTGGTGTTCGCCCCCCAGAATGCCTACATCGGGGAGAACCGCTTCCGACAGGTCCTTCGCAAGGCCCAGCCCCTGAAGCTCACCCTCTGGTCGTTCATCCAGCGCCAGCATGAGGTGATCCTGGACTGGCTGGCGTCGCAGGACTTTGTCGACCCCTCCCGCATGGCGTTCTACGGGCTCAGCTACGGCGGCAAGACCGCCGTGCGCATCCCGCCGCTGATCGACCGCTACTGTCTGAGCATCTGCTCTGCCGACTACAACGAGTGGATCTGGAAGAACGTCTCGGTCCGACATGGCTACTGCTACCTGTACTGGGGCGAGTACGACATGCCCGAGTTCAACCTCGGCAACACGTTCAACTATGCGGAGCTCAGCTGGTTCATGATCCCCCGGCCGTTCATGGTGGAACGGGGGCACGACGATGGGGTCGCTCCGGACGAATGGGTGGCCTACGAGTTTGCGAAGACGCGACGGCAGTATGTGAAGCTGGGCATCGGTGACCGGACTGAGATCGAGTTCTTCGACGGGCCGCACACGATCCACGGGAAGGGGACCTTCGACTTCCTGCAACGTCATCTGAAGTGGCCGCGGTAGGTCTTCGACGGTGCGGGGAAGGACCTTCCGCGATGCCGCGGGGCGGAGGGAGGACCGGGTTTGTCGTGGCGTTTCGGAGGGGTTCGATTCCCGACTCCATCCGTCGCCCGAATCCGATGTCGGCGTCCCGGATTCCGGTTGCTGTGCATAGGATGTTCCAGAGACGGATTCGAAACCCGCCTTTCCAAGTCCACGACATGGGCATAGCCTCCAGGACATGTCCCCGTTGACCCACAACTGCTCCGGCTTCCGGCGGCGCGACTTCCTCCAGCTGGGGCTGGGCGGCGTGTTGGGACTCGGCATGGGCGACCTGCTCCGGCTGCAGGCCTCGACCCGGCCCACCGGCAGGGGTGCAGGCAAGGTGGCTCCCGCGGTGTCGCGTCCGGTCAACTGCATCCTGATCTGGCTCGACGGCGGGCCGTCCCACTACGAGACCTTCGATCCCAAGCCGGATGCCCCGTCCGAGATCCGGGGCTCCTTCCAGACCATCCCCACCGCCGTCCCGGGCACGCGCTTCAGCGAGGCTGTGCCGGAGCTCGCCAAGGTCGCCGACCGCTTCACGGTCGTGCGTTCCATCTGCCACAAAGACCCCAACCACGGTGGCGGGAACCACTACCTGATGACCGGGGCTCCGACCCCGGTCCCGGTCGCCTGCGGCGCCTTCGTCACCTTCCACCCCTCGTTCGGGTCCGTCGTCTCCTGGCAGCGTGGACAGCAGGAGGGACTCCCCCCCTACGTCTCGATGCCGTCCGTGACCCGGAGTGGCGGCCCCAACTTCCTTGGCGGCAAGTACGCCCCGTTCGTCATCGACGGACAGCCCAACTCCGCCGGGTTTAAGGTCCGTGACGTCGTCCTCCCCTCGGGCATCAGCGACGGTCGGGCCCAGACCCGCCGCGAGCTCCGGACGGCCCTGGATGGGATGCGACGCCATGCCGACCGCCTTGCGGAGGATCCGGCCGTCACGTTCGACCAGTACCTCCAGCAGGGCGTCGACCTCGTCCTGTCCAGCAAGGCCCAGGCGGCGTTCGATCTCGGACGCGAGGACGCGAAGGTCCGCGATGCCTACGGTCGAAACGACTTCGCCCAGAGACTCCTGATGGCGCGTCGGCTGGTCGAGGTCGGCGTGTCGTGGATCACGGTCAACTACGGCGGCTGGGATCACCACACCAAGCTGTTCGACGCCTACAAGGGGGACCATGTGAAGAACATGGACCGTGGCGTGGCGGCGCTGATCCGGGATCTCGATGAACGTGGCCTGCTCGACTCGACGCTGGTCGTGCTCCTGGGTGAGTTCGGTCGGACCCCCAAGGTGAACAAGGATGCCGGGCGCGACCACTGGCCGCATGCGATGTCGGTCCTGCTCGCCGGCGCCGGTTGTCCACGGGGTGCGATCGTGGGGGCGACCGATGCCAAGGGCTACGCGGCGTCGGAGAACGTGTACCGGCCCGAGGACTTTGCGGCGTCCGTCTATTCGAAGATGGGGATCGATCCCAACCAGGTGCTCCACACCAACACTGGCCGTCCGGTCCAGCTGGTGAACAACGGCCGTCGCATCAAGGAACTCTTCCTCTGAACGGCGTGCGTGCGGCGGGGTTCTGGATGGGGGCGGTGGCGGGCGGGCTGGGTCTGACGGCCGCGGTGCCGGTGCTGGACCATCTGTTCCCGTCCGCGCTCCAGATCGGGACCACCAACACGGTCACCGCCGTCGGGAAGTTCGACCCCTGGCCCCCACGGATCTGGCAGGAGGGCGGGGGCGTGCGCTGGACCCCGACGACCAATGCCGGGGTGTTCGAGGTGGTGGTCGACCCCGGGGCGGTTCCCGGTGTCCGGTTCGTGCGGGCCGTCAACGACGAGGGAGCGACGGGACCGCGGTTTCTGACCCTCACCACGGGTCCGCAGCCGCTGGAGGCCGAACCCAACAACGATCCCTCCACTGCCCAGCTCCTGCCTCGGGACGCCAGCAGCATCAACGGACGCCTGGAGAAGAACGGCGATGTCGATCTCTACGCGGTCGACCTTGAGCCCGGCCAGACGCTGGTCGCGGATCTCGAGGCCTACCGGCTGATGTCCCCACTGGACCCTGTCCTTCGCCTGCTGGATCCGCGAGGCGTCATGGTGGCCTGGAACCATGATGATCCCCGCTCCATGGATCCCTTCCTGGCCTGGACCGCCGAGCGGGCGGGGCGGCATCTGCTCCAGGTCTTCGCGTTCCCCTATCCGGCCGATGCCGAGATCCGGTTCACCGGCAATCCGAAGGGCATCTATCGGCTCAAGACCACCACCGGACCGTTCGTGCGATTCACCCAGCCGCTCGGGATCCAGCGGGGTGCGTCGACCCGTCTCGAACCGGTCGGGTGGTCCCTCGGCGCCACGAACGGTGTTCCGCTGATCGTGGATGGCTCCGTGCCGGAGGGGGAGCCGGAGAAGGAGCTGCCGATCCCCGGGCGTCCGTGGCCGCTGCGGGTCCCGGTCGGGGACGGACCCGAGCGTCTCGAGGTCGAACCGAATGGCACCGTGGCCGAGGCGATGGCGGTCGAGGTGCCTTCGTCGGTCTCGGGCGACCTCGACGGTGTCGGGGATGTCGATCGGTTCCGCATCACGGTGGCGAAGGGGGACTTGGTGGTGTTCGACGTCCGGGCCATCCGGCTTGGGTTCCCGCTGGACGCATGGCTGGCGGTGGAAGAGGCCTCGGGTAAGGAGCTCATCCGGGTCGACGACGCCTCGGGGTCGGATCCGCGGCTGGAATGGACCGCGCCCGCCGACGGGGTTCATGTCGTCGCCGTAGGCAACCTGCTCCAGCGTGGGGGCCGGGATCAGCGGTATCGGCTCGGTCTGGAGCGTCCGAGGCCGTCGATCCAGGCGACAGTATCGGGCGGCGAATGGGTGCTCGAGCGCGGCAAAACCAACGAGATCAAGGTCGTGGTGGAGCGGCGCCATGGGTTCAAGGGGGCGTTGGCCGTGTCGGCGACGGGATTGCCGGCCGGGGTTTCCGCGGCCGCGGCGGAGGTGCCGGAGAAGGGGGGCGAGACGGTGCTGAGGCTGGTGACCGCCGCGGAGGCGCCAACGGCCTCGGGTCCTTTCCGCATCGAGGTCACGGAGACTCCCGGTGGCCGGGTCCACGAGGTGTTCCAGGAGCTGGTCAGCGCGGGTGAGAACAACGGGGTGCCCCAGGGGTTCCGGACCCTGGTCCGGGATCGCCTCTCGGACCTGTGGCTGACCGTCCCACCGCCTCCCCCGCCACCGCCCCCACCGAAGGAGGCCAAGGCCACGGGAGGCTGAGGGCCAGCCCTCCGCGATCCGGGTCCTTCCCGGGATGGCATTGCGTCGAGGTCCGCCTAGAATCCCTCTCCCATGGCCCGCGCCTTCGAACTGGTTGCCCCGTACGGTCCTGCCGGAGACCAGCCGGCGGCCATCGCCAAGCTCAGCGAGGGACTCCGCCGCGGGGTGAAGCAGCAGGTCCTGCTGGGCGTCACCGGGTCGGGCCAGACCTTCACGCTGGCCAACTGCATCGCCCAGCGCGGCCGGC
>SYEM01000149.1 GCA_005801385.1 Verrucomicrobiales bacterium
ACGCGTAGAAGGCGTCCATGTCGAGATGGAGGATCACGCGAGACATGGCGTGGGATAGATGGTGTGGAACCGCTGGGGAGGGAAGCGGGGATTTGGATCCGGTGGCAGTCCCGTCTTGATCCCCGGCGCCTGGTTTGGGCAGCATTTGTCCATGATCCCGGACCGAAGACCCTCCCGGCATGCCGCCTTCACCCTGATCGAACTCCTCGTGGTGATCGCGATCATCGCCATCCTGGCTGGCATGCTTCTTCCGGCGCTTTCCAAGGCCAAGAGCAAGGCCAACCAGACGGCCTGTCTCAACAACGAGCGCCAGCTCGGTCTGGCCACGATCATGTACGTCCAGGAGTTCAAGATGTACCCGGGGTGCATCGATGCCCGGCAGGGACCCGGATACTTCTCGTACCTCTGGGTGAACCGGCTGTTCTCCCAGATGGGCACGAACCGTTCGGCCTTCTGGTGTCCGGCAGGCAAGGCGATCTGGAGGTGGGACACCAATGTCAACCGGACCCTCAAGGGTCAGCTCGAATACATCGGCACGCCGGTGTTCCGCACCGGTGCGGCCGCGTTCACCTATGGCTACAACGACTGGGGCCTCGCCGCCCCGGGAGCCAGGCCCCAGCTCGGTCTCGGCGGCGACATCGGCCCCGGCTTCTCCGAGGAGGTCCGTGAGAGCGCCGTCATCGCGCCCAGCGAGATGATCATGCTCGCCGACTCCAAGACCGACACCAACTGGGATGGCAACATCGACCCCAAGGAATCCGACCAGTGGCCCTCCAATCGCCACAACCGTCGGACCAATCTGCAGTGTGCCGACGGCCACGCCGAAAGCGCCCTCCGTCGCGAGGTGGTGAACCCGAGGAACAACGAGTGGCGTCGTCGCTGGAACAACGACAACCAGCCCCACCTCGAGATCGGTAATTGGCAGGGCGATCCGGACCGCGGTCGCGACTAGCGGACCCACGGGTGCCGTCCCGTCGGATCCTCCCCGGTCTCCGGTCGGATCCGGATCCGTCGCCCGATTCCTGACATGGCGTCCCGCCTGAGCTGGTGGATCCCTGCATGGATCTGGATGACCGGGATCTTCATCGGTTCGACCGATGCGCTCTCCAGCCGCCGGACGTCCCGCATCCTGGGACCGTTGTTGCGGTGGCTCTTCCCGGAGATCCCCTCTGAGACCCTTGATGCCGTGCAGTGGGGGGTGCGCAAGCTGGGGCACTGCACCGAATTCGGCATCCTGGCCATTCTCTTCTGGCTGGCCCTGCGGGGACCCCGCTGGCGTCGGACCGATCCGTGGGACCGCCGATCGGTCCGGGTCGGCTGGCTTCTCGCCGCGGTCTATGCCGTGAGCGACGAATGGCACCAGTCCTTCGTCGCCACCCGGCAGGGACAGGCGTTGGATGTCCTCATCGACGCCTCGGGTGCCGCGGTTGCCCTGCTCCTGCTCTGCTGGATCGCCCGGCGGCGGTGGTGGCCGTTCCGGCCTTCTGGAACCTCCTGAGGGGTCGCGGGTCGGCTCTGAACGGCACAACGTTTCTCGAGGCCATTGGCAAGTGGCCGCAGGGGTCACGCGGAGAAGACGGGGAGTCACACGGTGACGCGGAGACATGGAGGAACAACGTAGAGGAGGGATGGAAATAGGCTTGGCCAACGAACTTCGGGCTCCGGTGGGATGACATGGCCGAGGCCAAAGGCAGGAATGGGTGGGTGATGCAGTGCCCTGCATCACTGGGCGCGGGAGCGCCCACCTGGTAGGGATCGCACTCCATTGCGTCCCCATCATTCTCGCGAGGATGGGTGAGGCGGATGGTTGGGTAGGGTTCCTCTGACGCGTGGGTGGATCCCATCGGCCTTCACGGAGGCGCCACGGGCAACGGATGGATGCGGGTATCCCCAGATTTGGGGAGGATCCCCGGATGCGGAACGGGCCTAGGCTGGCGGGATGTTCCTCAAGTTTCCATGGCTCGGTCCCGCAGTGGGGCTGATCCTGGGTGTCTCCCTCTGTGACGGGTTCGGGCTCGCCACAGCGATCCTCCTCGGACTCCCACTGCTGCTCCTCGCCTTCGTCCGGGTCCCGTCGGTCCAGGACCTGTCCCGGTGCTGGGGATGGATGGCTTTGGGTTCTCTGCTCTGGTGGATCGAGCAGACCCCGCTGCATCCATCGGATCTCCGACTCGAGGTCTGGAGCGATCCCCTCGAGGCCACCGTGCGGGGGACTGTCGTCGGGATGCCCGTGGTGCGTTCCGAGGTCCGGCGGGGACGCCTCCAGGAATGGTCCCGGGTCGAGCTGCAGGTCGAGGCGCTGGATCCCGGGCGCCAGGGGTGGCGACGCGTCTCGGGAAGGATCTGGGTCCAGACACAGGGTCGGCTTCCGGAGGGCGTTTACCCGGGACGGGAGATCGAGGTCCATGGGCTCCTGGAGCGTCCCCCGGTGGCGGTCGCCTCCGGGATGTTCGACCTGCGTCGGTACCTGCGCCGGAATGGGATCCATTTCACCCTCGAGGCCGATCCGACGAGCGGGTGGCGGGTGCCGGAGGCGGGACGCGGAGCCGACCCCTGGGCGGTGCGTTTCGTGCGCTGGGGACAGGGGGTGCTGTCGCATGGGATTCCCGCCGATGCCTCCACGGGGTTGCTCTGGGCGATGGCCCTGGGATGGAGGAACGGTCTCAGCCGTGAGCTCACCGAGGTCTTTGCCCGGTCCGGGACGCTTCACGTCTTCGCCATCAGCGGGCTCCACGTCGCCCTGATCGCGGCCACCCTGGTGACGCTGCTCCGGGTGATCCGGGTCGATCGACGCCTCATCGGATGCGGGGCGGTCCCGCTTCTCTGGTTCTACGCCCTGGCGACAGGCGGGACCTCCTCGGCGCTGCGGTCGGCCGTCATGACCACGGTGCTGATGGGAGGCTGGGTCCTGCATCGTCCGGCAACGGGTCCGAACTCCCTGGCGTTGGCGGTCGTGGGCATCGTGGTGCTGGATCCCGGACAGGTCTTCGACGCCGGGTTCCAGCTGTCGGTCTCCGCGGTTGCGGGGCTGATGGTGGGGGAGTCCCTGTGGTCGGGAGGTTCCTGGCTTGAGCCCTGGCTGCGGGGCGATCCCTTCCTGCCGCCGGAACTGCAGCCCCGGTGGAGGCGCTGGCTGCGTCCCGGGGTCCGGGCCGTCGTCCAGGGTCTCCTTCTTTCCCTTGCCGCCCTCGTCGTGTCGCTGCCGTTCACGATCCACCATTTCCACCGGGTCAGCCTCGTGGGCCCGGTGGCGAACCTCCTGGTCATCCCGATCTCCAGCCTGGTCCTGGTCGCGTGCGTCGCTTCGATGCTCGTCCATCCCGTGTGGCCGGGACTGTCGGGACTCTTCAACGCGGGGGCGTGGCTCTGGATGGAGCTCATGGTGGGACTCTCCCGCGGGTTCGCCGGATGGCCGGGGGCCTGTGTCTCGGTCGCGGAACCTCCGATCGTGGTCTGGGTGCTGTTGGCCCTGGCCGGCATCGCGCTGTGGGGCTGGAGGGGGGCATCGGGCGGGGGCGGGGGCGAGTCCGGGTCGATGCGGGTCCGCTTCGCCATCGCGGGCGGTTGTGTTGCGCTGGCCGCCCTTCTTGTTGTGGCCGGAACACCTTCCACGCGGATCGACGTCCTTCGGGGATGCATGATCGTGATCGACGCCCCCGGGCGATCGGGCGACTGGGTGCTGAATGTGGGATCGGATCCCTCCGGGGGGCGACTGCTGGTCGAGTGGCTGCGGTCCCGCGGCTGGAACCGGTTGCCCCGGCTGGGAATCCTCCGGGCGGATGCCGCGCATGCGGGGGGATCGTCGCTGCTGTTCGAGGCGTTCCGGCCGTCCGAGATCTGGACCGGGGAGACCCGCCAGCGGTCTCCCTACTTCCGGGGACTGCTGGCGGAGGCGCGTCGTCGGGGTGTGCGTCTCCGTCAGGCCGAGGGGACCGGGAGATGGGACGGCTGGGAGGTCCTGAGTCCGGCCTCCGGGGCGGGGTGGACCACCGCGGCGGACAATGCGGTGGCTCTGGCTGGACGGGTGGGAGCGGCGCGCGTGGTGATCCTGCCGGACCTGGGTTCTGGAGCCCGGGAGGATCTCTGGCGACGATGGCCCGCCGCACTGGAGGCTCCGGACCTCCTGATCACCGAGGTGTCCGCCGCAAACCGGGAGGCGTGGGAAAGACTGGTCCGGAGGATCCGTCCCGGACAGGTGGTGGTGGAGGAGTTGCGGACCGGTGTGGGACGGAGGGATCGTGCCCGCGGGTGGCGTCCGGATCCCTCTCTCCCCATCCACCGGGTCGATGAGGTGGACGGGATCCGGGTGACCCGGAGCCGGATCGAAGTCCAACCCCGTGCCCGGGACCGGTGGGCGCTTCCGGTGGATGGGGCTCCCGATGCGGTCCCGGGCGGGGTGGCTGGGATCACTCGTCGCGCGAACGGGCGAGGAGGAACAGGCGGATGAGTTCCATGAGGGCCGAGACCATGGCGGCGACGTAGGTCAGCGCGGCGGCCCCGAGCATGCGGTCGACGCCCTCGGACTCGCGGGGGTCGATGATCCCGAGTTTCAGCAGCTGAACCTTGGCCCGCGCGGAGGCGTCGTATTCCACCGGGAGGGTGACCAGCTGGAAGAAGGCGATCAGCGCGTAGCACCCGACGCCGATCCAGAGCAGGGTGGAGGAAATCGGTCCGAGGACCGATCCCAGGAAGATGCCTCCGAGGATGAGGAACATCGACAGGTTGGTGGCGATGCCGGTGATCGGGACCAGCGCCATCCGCAGGTTGAGCGGCGCGTAGGACAGCTTGTGCTGGAGGGCATGGCCCACCTCGTGGGCGGCCACGGCAAGGGAGGCGACACTGTTGCCGTGGTAGACGTCGGTGGACAGGAAGACCGCCCGCTTCGAGGGGTCGTAGTGGTCGGAGAGGGTCCCCTCGACCTCGTAGATCTCGACGTTCGGGAGTCCGTTGCGATCGAGGATCTCACGGGCGGTCTGGGCGCCGCTGAGTCCGTTCCGGGTGCCGACCTGGGAGTAGCGCTCGTAGTTCGACCTCAGCTTGAACTGCGCCCAGAGGGCGAGAAGGAGGGCCGGGATCATGAAGATCAGACCGTCGAGGGACATTCCGTAGGGTATCATGGATTTAGGGCTGTAGGAGTCAGACCGAGTTCGAAGAATAGATAACGCCGGTTTCCGGAGGAATCAACGGGCGGTCCGGGGCCAAGGTGTCGCGCAGTCCGTGTCTCATTGCTCCACGATGGCGACGGCGAGCGTCCCATCCTCGCACCCCATCGCGAGGCGACGTCCATCCGGGCTCCAGGCGAGTGCGCTGACCGCCTTGCCGACCCGGTGGCGGCGGAGGGGGTCGCCCCCCTTGCCGGCGTTCCAGAGCAGGACCTCGCCCGATTCGTCCGCACTGGCCAGGAGGTGTCCGGCGCGCTGGTAGGCGAGCCGGGTGATGCAGTGGGCATGGGCCGAGAGGATCTTCGGAGAGGTCCCGGCCGGACCCTTGCCCTGGCAGTCCCAGACCATGATCTCCTGTCCATCGCCGGTGGCGAGGTAGCGGCCACCGAAGTGCCAGCAGAGCTCACGCACCTTGACCGAGTACCCGCTCATCGCGAGTTCCTCGCCCGGCTTGAAGGGGAGCTCCCAGATCTGCACGGCCTGCTCCTGGGTCCCGGCGACAAGCCACCGATGGTCGGGACTCCATGCGAGGGAGATCAGGGAGGTCTTCCACTCGAGCGGTGCCTCGGGTTCGCCGGACTGGGTGTCCCAGATCTGCACGGCCCCGTAGGAGGCTGCCGCGATCCGGGTGGAATCGGCCCGCCAGGCCAGGGCTGTCACGGTGGTCTTCCGGGGCGGCAGCCGATGGCGGACCGTGCCGTCAGCCCCCAGCAGCAGGACCTCGCGGCCTGCGCCGATCGCGAGGCTCCGTCCGTCTGGCGACCACGACGCCAGCTCGACCCATTTGGACGAGACGGGAACCGCGTTCCGGGGTTCCCGGCGGCCGGGTTCCCAGAACCGCACATGTCCATCCTGCCCGACGCTCACAACGCGCTCCTCCGTCGGGGAGAACTGGGCGGCGAAGGATCCGCCCTCGTGTCCCGACCAGTCCTGTCGGGTGTCGCCGGTCTGGGTGTCGAGGACCCGGAGGGGTCCGCCGGACTCGGCGACGGCGATGAGGGTGCCCGAGGGGGACCAGGAGACGCCCTGGATGAAATCACCCAGGGGTCGCGTCCACTGGAGTGGTCGTTCCGGGATTCGGAGGGGAGGCATCGAGGATCCTGGGATGGAATCCCGGCTCAGGCGAGACACCGGCGGAACCCGGCTTGGAGAGCCTCGCGATCGAGGTTGCGTCCGATGAAGACGATCTGGCTCTTGCGCTCGGTCGCGTCCTTCCAAGGCCGATCCGCCTTCCCTTCGAAGAGCATGTGCACCCCTTGGAAGACATAGCGGTTCGCGCTGTTCCGGAGGTTGAGGACGCCCTTCATGCGGAAGATGTCCTGCCCTTTGGTCTGCAGCAGCTCGCTGAGCCAGGCGTTCAGCTTCTTGGCGTCGAGCTCGCGGTGTTCCTCGAAGCCGACGCTGGTCACGGTCGCGTCATGGGTGTGGTGATGCCCATGGTGTTCGTGGACATGGCCGGCCTCGATGCGATGGCCGTGGGCTTCGAGGCGGCCGTTGAACTCGTCGAGACCATGCTGGGTGAACAGCGCGTAGGCGCCGTCCTCGGGGATCGACACCTTGAACCGGGAGGTCTCGGTGCCGAGCACGAGCTTGTAGACCTTTCGGCCGGGCTTCAGTTCGCCGCCGAGTCGCACCGGGGTCGCCGGGTGGGTGAACAGGTTGGTGGCCAGATCCTCGGCCGCGTGCAACGCCTCATGCAGCCCGCCGTGACAATGCCCCTCCTCGCCGTGGTCGTGGTCGTGTTCATGGTCGTGGCCGTAGGGCGCCTTGTCCTGGGTTTCGAGGGGCAGCAGGACCACGCCCATGACGGGATCGGCTCCGGCGTCGAGGACGAGCTCGTGGGCGCCGGCCTTGAGCTCGTAGGCCCCGGACCATTCGAAGGGCAGTTCCTTCTCGAGGAAGGCGCCGTTCAGGCTGATCCGCTGGTCGAGGTCGAAGGCATGGAGGTTCAGGACGTGGTTGACACCGAGCACGGCCTGGGTGGTCCTGTGGATCTTGGCGAGGGCGTTGATCGAGCGGATCCGTTCCTCGAGGGCCACGACCTCGTCGTGCCCGACGAGGTCGGTCTTGTTGAGCAGGATGCGGTCGGCGAAGGCGATCTGTTCCTTGGCCTCGGGGGCGTC
>SYEM01000150.1 GCA_005801385.1 Verrucomicrobiales bacterium
ATGTGGGTCTCCGGGCCGGTCTGGTCGTCGAAGCGGACCTTGCAGCCCACCTGCCGACCCCAGGGGACGTCGAGCTCCTCCGCGATCCGGCGGGAGATCGACTGGGCGGCGACCCGCCGAGGCTGGGTGCAGCCGACCATCGCCTCGATCCCGAGTCCTGCCTCGAGGCACATCTTAGGGATCTGCGTCGTCTTGCCGGATCCCGTCTCTCCGGCGATCACCACCACCTGGTGGGTGCGGATCGCGGACACGATCTCGTCCCGGCGTGCCACGATCGGCAGGGATTCCGGGTAGGTGCATGCCGGGACCGAGAGTCGCCGCCGTTCCCGGAGCGCCATCGAGTCACTGGCCTGCTCGAGAAGCCGGGCAAACACGGCATCGTGCCGATCGAGGTGGTTCCGATCCTTGAGGAGACGGACCAGTCGGCCTCCCAGTCGGACCCAGTCCCGGGTCATGCACCGGGGAAGGATCCGCCTCAGCTCGTCCAGACGAGGGTCGCTCATCCGTCCAGCCTAGGGTTTTGGGCGTCCTGGACGATGCGATGGATGGACTGGGTCAGCTCCTGGATCGTGTTCGGCTTGTACAGGACGTGGTGGATGCCGATGTGGCGGGCCTTCTCCTTGAGCTCGTCTGTGAGGAATCCCGAACACAGCACGATGGTGATGTCGGGACGGATCCTGAGGAGCTCCTCGGCGACCTGGAGACCGGATTGCTCCGGCATGTTGTGGTCGGTGATGACGATGTCGAACCCCATCGGGTTCCGGGCGAAGGCCTCGATGGCGGTCCCCGGGTGGGTGAATCCGGAGATCTGGAACCCGGCCCGGCTGAGCATGCGGGTTCCGAGCGACACCAGCTGTTCCTCGTCGTCGAGATAGAGGATGCGCTGGCCGGTGCCACGCCCGGTGGCGGGCTCCGGGGCTGCGGACGTCTCCGGGGCCGCATCCGTGGCCGGCAGATACAGGGTGAAGGTCGATCCCTTGCGGGGGAGGCTGTCGACGACGATGGAGCCGTGGTGGCTCTGGACGATGGCCTGGACCACGGTGAGCCCCAGGCCGGTTCCCTTGCCCGGGGGCTTGGTGGTGACGAAGGGCTCGAAGATGTGGCGCAGGGCCTCGGGCTCGATGCCATGACCGGTGTCGGCGACCTCCACGCGGACGTGTCGGCCGGGATGCGTGCCCGGGAGGGCGGCCGATGCCGGGTGGTCGAGGGTGCAGGAGCCCAGACGGATCGAGATCGTGCCCGGCTGGTCGTCGAGCGAATGCCAGGCATTCGTGCACAGGTTGAAGAGGGCCTGGTGCAGCTGGTTGGCATCCCCGAGGACCGGGGGTGCCAGCGGATCAAGGGCCAGCTGGAGATCAACCCCCGCCGGCAGGGTCGCCCGGAGCAGCCGTGCCATCTCCTCGACCAGCGCCTGCAGGGGAACCGCCTTCTGCTCGGAGGGCTGGCGGCGTCCGAAGGCGAGGATCTGCTGCACCAGGCCCTTCGCCCGCTGGCCCGCCTTCCGGATCTCCTCGAGGCAGCCATAGGCCTCGTGGTGCGGATCCAGATCCATCCGGGCCAGCTCGGCATTGCCGAGGATCGCGCTGAGGATGTTGTTGAAATCATGGGCGATGCCGCCGGCCAGGGTGCCGATCGACTCGAGCTTCTGGGCCTGGCGCAGCTGCTCCTCGGCCCGCTTGCGCTCCGTGATGTCGGCGCGGATCGCCATGTAGCGCGCCGGGATCCCCCGGTCGTCGAGGAACGGGACGATCGTGGTGGCGACCCAGAAATAGGTGCCGTCCTTGGAGCGGTTCCGGATGTCCCCCTGCCAGACCCGCCCGGCGGCGATCGTGTTCCACAGGTCCCGGAAGAACTCCTTCGTATGGTGTCCGGAGTTGATCAGGCGGTGGTCCTGTCCGAGGAGTTCCGACCGGTCATAGCGCGAGACCGCACAGAACTTGTCATTCACGAAGGAGATCCGGCCGAGAGGACTGGTGATCGCCACCAGCGCGTGCTGGTCGAGCGCGGTCCGGAGGTCGCTGTTTTCCTGGATCGAGGCCCGCAGCGCCGCCTCCGCGGCCTTACGCTCCGTGATATCGACCAAAGTCCCGATGGTCCGCACGGGACATCCCCGCCCCCCTTGGGGTTCGAACCACGTCTGGGCCTGGATCCGAAGCCATCGGATCCCGCCATCGGCCAGACGCAGCCGACACTCGTGTTCGGCCCGGCGGCCGCGGGACGGGTCCTGTAGGCGACGCAGGAATCCGACCAATCCATGGCTGTCCTCCGGCAGGATCCGGTCCAACAGGCTCTGGAGTGGGCGCACACCGGACGGCAGCTCGACGATCTCGGCAAGGAGCGGCGAGGCGTAGAACTCGCCAGTCGAGGGGTTCTCCTCGAACACGCCGGCACCCCCTACGCGGGAGGCCATCTGGAGCCGCTCCTCGCTGACCAGAAGGGCCTGGGTCATGTGGTCGCGCGCCTCCGAGGCCAGCACGCGGTCGAGGACCACACCGATGTTCGCTATTGCGGAGAGGAGGAACTGGCGCTCGAGACCGCCCAGCTCTGGACGATCGTCCGATGGGGTCCTGGATACGCCGATCGCCCCGCGCTGGTTCCCGGCCAGGAGGATCGGCACGTGGAGTGCCTCCTTTCCAAGGAGATCGGGCCAGCCCTCGGGGGAGGTACTGCCGACCTCGCCCTCCGTCCGCATCAACGTCCACTCCCGGGCCGAGCGGATCGAGCCAAGCAGGGGATGGGAGCCGACGGAGACCCATCCGCCCGAGGACTCGCCCTGCTCTCCCGCGGAGGCCTTGTGGACGAGCCGCACCCGTTCCCCGTCGTCCGAGTACTGGAGGAACCACAGGGAGGGCAGGCCCAGCGTGCGGTGGATTTCCTCGGTGGCGATGTTCATCGCCTCCGCGACCCGATGCGAACGCTCGAGCCGCTTGGCGAGCCGCAGCAGGGCTTCGGAGAGACGCTGCTGGGATCGGATCAGAACCTCGTCGCGCTTGCGTTCGGTGACGTCCTGGATGGTGCCCAGAATCCGCTGCACCACACCCCGATCGTCCGGGATGCCGACGGCGTTGCCGAGGAGGTGGCGGAGTTCGTTCGGACGCCGAACGATCCGGAACTCGAGCGCATCGCAGGGCTCACCCCGCCGCACCCTGTGGATGACCTCCTGGAGACGCGGTAGGTCCTCAGGGTGGACAAGCCGCTCGATCTGCTCGACCGAGGCCTTCGCCGTGCTTCCGAGGCCAAAGATGCGTCGGAGCTCGTCAGACCAAGTCTGCACACCGGTACGGAGTTCCCATTCGTAGCTGCCGGTCTGGGAGATCTTCTGCGCTTGGGCCAGCCGGGCCTCGCTCGCATGGAGGGACTGCAGCGACCGGTCCAGCTCCGATGTGCGTTCCCGGACCCGGCTTTCGAGATCGTCACGGGCACGCCGCAATCCCATCTCTGCCGCCTGACTCCTCGCTACCTCGCGGTTCATCGACAGGGTGGAGAACAGGACGCCGACAAAGACCAGCACGGCGACCAGGCCCACCACCAGACGCGCCTCGTCGAGTCTTGATTCCGTCTCGCGATGCGTCCGCTCCAGGAGCGTGTCCTGGTGGCGCCCGATGCGTTCGGCGGCCTTGCGGACCTCGGCGAGATACCGCATCTGGTGTTCAGGTTTACCTTCCGGAATCACGGCCGGTTGGCCCTCCACCTGGGGAGGGTCAACCACCAGGCGCGTCGACGCGGTCAGCGACGTCACGGCCCGTCGGAGCGCGGTGACGGCATCCCGCTGCACCGGTTCACGGGACACCCGGACTTCGAGGGCCTCGAGCGAGGTCTCGAGCGCATTCGTGGCGGATCGGTATGCCGGCAGGTCGGCCTCGTCGTCCGATAGGGCGAAGGCCTCGGTGGCAATGCAGACGTCCGCTGCTCCTTCCTCGACCTGCTGCAGCAGCGCCGCTGTGCGGTCGCGGTCCCTGAGCACCGCGGCGCTGTCGGTCAGCCGATGCACGCTCCAGTACGAAACGGCGCCGACGGCGAGCAGCAGGAGCATTCCAAGGAGGAACCCAACCTGCACGCGGCGCTCGGTGCCTGGCGCGTCGGACGATTCGAGCCGGCTCTCAGGGCTCTCAGGAGCCTGCTGGGCAGGGAGTCCGGTCGGGGGGGGGGCAGGGTCGGGGTGCGCCATGTCGTCGGTCGGGACGGTACGGTAAAGCGATCCTGAGGTGGTCCACGATCCCGGGCGAGCCTATTTCCGGAGGGTATCCCCGTAGAGATCGCACCCGTTGGGGACTGTCGATCGTGGGAACAGACCGCGTTTTCCCGACGCCGGCGTCAGGCGGGTGCCGACCCTGCGGAACCCGCACGGATACCGGACAAGAGCGTCTCAAGACGACGACCGTACTCGACGAAGTTGGCCCGAAGGGCGTCATCCTGGGCTTGGGCGTGAGCGTCGTGGAACACGGCTACCATGTGCGGTTCGATGCTCAGCGCGGCGTCATAGCCACGCGCGAGGGCATCGGCCAAGATGCGTTCGACCGCTCCGTCTCCCTCCCCGGGCCAAGTGTAGTCGGCATCATTCTTTGAGTCGACCCACCGGGCATCCTTGATGTGGATGTGCGCCACATGGTCGCGGACCGCGGTCCAGAACTCCCACGGATCCTGGCGGGGCCAGGGCCGCGCCTTGGACCGGTCGGCGTTGAACACCGGATTGGCGGTGTCGAACACCCATTTCAGTCCCGGGACCTGGTCGATCAGCTCGAGCGCGTGGGCCGGGCTCATGCCACCGAAGTTCATACAGTTCTCATGGACGGCCTGAACCCCGACGTCGGCGAAGCGTTGGACCACCTCACGGACGCGTTCGACCACGACCTTCGGGAGCCGAAATTCGTCCTCCGGGGGCTTGAAGCTCATGATCCGGATGAAGCGGGTCTGGAGTCGGGCGAGGCGCGGGATGGCCCGGGCCACCTCGGCACGGGTGACCTCGAAGGGATCCTCCACGCGCTTGGCCCAGTTCATGATCGTGGACCCGAAGCAGTACACGGAGATGCCAGCGGCCTCGAGGTCCACGGACGCACGCTCGAAGGCCGGTTCGGGGAGGTCGTGAAGGTTGGCCTTGGAGACGCCCGGGACCTGGATGTTCCGGGCCTCCACATGGGACCAGCCAAGTTCGCGGGAGGCCTGGATCTGAGAGCCGAGGGAATTGCCGGCCTCGTCGCCGATACCGCAGAGGATCATGGGCACAAGAAAACGCCACCCGCTGGGGTGGCGTTGGTGGAAACCGGTGTCGTCAGGACTTGCCGCGGGTCTTCTTCGTCGCGGCCTCGTCCTTCTTCCGCTTCAGGTAGCGGATCTGACGGCGGCGTTTCTCGACTTTGTTGTGCTGTTTGCCCATAGTTGTCTTGTGGATCGAACGACGTTGACGTTTCGGGGGAGGACGATGCGGATTGCGTTCCAGACGTTCAATTCCTTTTTCCGGGCAGGGCTGTTGTTCCTGCTGATGGCGGCGCCCGGACTCCTTGGTGCGGATGCCCAGGCCACCCGGCCCACCGAGGCCAAGGAGTCGAAGCCCAAGAAGAAGCCCGACCCCGACGGCATTCTGAGGTTGTTCCTCGAGGCGAACAACGACGGCAACTCGCCGAAGGCCACGGTGATCCGTCGGCTCCCCCAGACCTATCCCGTGCAGCAGACGCCGTTTGTCGACGAGCGCGACATCGTCCGGGCTACGGTCGTGGAGGCCCCCGACGGCGGGTTCATGATCCAGGTCGAGCTCACCCAGCCCCACGGCCGTCAGGCGCTTGAGATGGGGACGGTCTCGTCGATGGGACGCCACCTCCTGATCTTCGGGCAGTGGACGACCGAGAGCGACGCGAAGCCCGAGGAACGGTGGCTGGCGGCTCCCGTGGTGAAGAATGTCCTCCGGACGGGGACGATCGTCTTCTCTGCCGACATGGACCGCGAGGAGGCGGATCGATTCGTCGAGGGCATCAACCGGGTTGCCGTGAAGCTCAAGAACCAGAAGAAGGGCAAATCGGGCGCCGCCTCCACGCCCAAGGACAAGTCGAAGGGATCCGCGCCCTCGACCACCAAGCCCAAGGTCAGCCCGGATTCCTCGGCCCAGCAGGCGATCGACAACGCGAAGAAGCCATGAGGAAGGTGGTCTGGATCCTGGCGATCCTTTTCTCGGCACGGGCCTTGGGCGCCACGTTCGTGTTGCCCACCGCGAATACCGCCCTCCTCGATCCGTCGAAGCAGGACCAGTTCTTTGTCGGCACGATTGGCCGTCCCTGGACCAGCGGCCAGTTCGGCTGCGTCCGAAGCGACGGACGGAAGTTCCACGAGGGACTCGACATCCGTTCCGTGTCCCGTGACCGCCGTGGCGAGCCCACCGACCCGGTCCTGGCCAGTGCCGACGGCACCGTCGCCTACATCAGTACCCGCGCCGGACTCTCCAACTACGGCATCTACCTCGTGATCCGCCACCAGATCGAGGGACTCGAGGTGTACACGCTCTATGCTCACCTGTCGGCGGTCCGTAAGGGCCTCCGCGTCGGAGACACCGTCCGTGCCGGCGAGGCGGTGGCGACGATGGGACGCACCACCAACACCCGGGAGGGGATCTCGAAGGACCGCGCCCACCTGCACTTCGAGATCGATCTGGTCGCCAACGGACGCTACGCCGCCTGGCATGCCAGCAATCTGAAGGGCATGCGCAACGACCACGGCAATTTCAACGGACGCAATCTCCTGGGCATCGATCCTGCCGCGATCTTCCGGGAGCAGGCCCGGCTGGGCGCTGGATTCCGGCTGATCCAGTTCCTCCAGTCGCGTCCCGTCCTGGCCCGGGTCGCCGTCCGCGGCGGACAGCCACCGTGGGTCCGACGCTACCCGCAGCTCCTGACCCGCAATCCCGTCGCCGAGCGGGATGGCGTAGCGGGCTATGAATTCGCACTCGCCTTCAACGGACTCCCCGTCCGCATCACCCCCCGCAGCGCCCGCGAGCTGACCGGGACCGGCAAGATACAGGTGCTGGAGGTCAATCCTGCCGAGCTGGCGGAGCACCCCTGCGGCAAGATGGTCTTCAAGAGGGGGCAGGTCTGGACCCTCCTTCCGAAGGCCCAGGAACTCCTCGATCTGCTCACCTACTGAGCCGCACGGGCGCCTCCGTCCGGGGAGCCGCTCAGGAGAACCGGTCCTCGGTCCACGGATCCGCCGTGTTCGAGTAGCCGCGGTTCTCCCAGAACCCGAGGATGTCGTGGTCCAGGAACGTGATCTCGCGGACCCACTTCGATCCCTTCCATGCGTACCGTTTCGGCAGGATCACCCGGGCTGGCCCGCCATGCTCCACCGGGAGGGGTTCGCCGTTCCACGAATGGGCGACCAGCACGTCGTCATCGAGGCATGCCTCGATGGGGTTGTTGGTCGAGTACCCATCGTAGCCCTTGAAGAAGACGTGGCTGGCGGTGGATTTCGGACGCACCAGCTCCGCCAGGCTCAGGAACAGGACCCCGTCCCAGGTCATGTCGAGCTGGCTCCAGGTCGTGACGCAGTGGAAGTCGCTGGTGTCCCGGACCTGGGGAAGGGCCATGAAGTCGGCCCATTTCAGCACGACCGGATTCTCGACCTCACCCCCGATGCGGAGCTCCCAGGTTTCGCGTGGGATCGAGGGCTTCACCCCCAGGTCCAGCACCGGGAAGTTGTGCACCTGGCGCTGTCCGGACGGGATGCGCTCCGTGGTGGGCCGCGGTGCCGGCCGCGAGGCGCCGGACTGACGGCGGGCCCAGCGTTCCTTCGCCGCGATGTAGGCCTCGTTCACCGAGGGTGATGGGGCAGGGGGTCTACTTGAACGCCGGGAACGTAGTCCACCACTTGGCCAGCTCCTCCGGCGTCTCGGGTACCTTGGTCGGGCGGACGATCCGGAATCCGAGGAACTGGGCATCGGTCAGATAGAACTTCGACTTCGGCAGCTGCGGGTCGCGCATCTTCCACGCCGGCTCGCTGAAGAAGCGGGCCGCGCATCGCAGGGCCTCGACCCCGTCGTCCCACGAACCACCGCGCGCCACGTGCGGATACTCGGCGAATCCAGGCACCACCGGGTTGTTGTCGCCGGCCGTCGCGTAAGCGTCCGCCTTGTAGCCGTCATAGACCCACTCCGTCACGTTGCCCAGCATGTCGTGCAGTCCGAAGGCGTTCGGCTTCTTCGAGCCGACCTTCTGGTACTTGCCATCGGCATTGTCGAAGTACCAGGCGTAGTCTCCCGCAGGCGCGGCATCACTGCCCCAATAGTAGGTGGTGTCAGTCCCGGCGCGCGCCGCATATTCCCACTCAGCCTCCGTCGCGAGCCGGTAGAAGTGTCCGGTCTTGGCGGAGAGCCAGCGCGTGTAGGCGATCGCCGCATAGTGGGTCATGCTGATGGCCGGGAAGCCGTCCTTGCCCATGCCGAAGCTCATCTCCACATACGGCGTGGTCGGACGCGTCACCGCATCGGCCTCCTTGCCAACGTATGGGTTGCCGCCACCTGCAGGGGTCGGGAAGGCGACCATGACCTGCAGCTCGCGGTTGATCCGCTCCGTGCTGACGTTGTTGCCGTTCTCCAGCGCGGGGAACTGGAACAGCTCGTACTCGTTCCAGGTGACCTCGGTCTTGCCCATCCAGAACCCATCGACCTTGACCTTGTGGCGAGGACCCTCGTTCGGCTTGCGGCCCGGCTCGGAGTCGGGGCTGCCCATCATGAATTCGCCGCCGGGGATCGCGACCATGTCGAAGCCGACCTCCTTGCTCACCTGGCCCCGGTAGTTCTGAAACTTCGCCGCCTCGGCCGCGGCGGTCTTCACTAGATGGGCATGGATTGCCGCGATGACCGCCTTCCAGTCGCGGTCGGATCCGCTGGAGTCGGCCTCCTTCTGCTCGAGCTTCAAACCGTCGGGCCAGTAGGCGCCCTGGTCGATCCAGTCCCGGATCAGGTCGGTCTTGGTCGATGCCAGCGGACCGCCCTTCTTCTTGGGCGGCATGAGGTCATCGTGGTCGGCCGGTAGCACCGTGGTGGTATACACCTTGGAGGCCTGGGCATCGCCCGGGAAGATGCTCGAAGACGCGAAGAATGCGGCCTTGTCGTCCATGCGGAGATCCCCCTTGGCATGGCCCTCCTTGTGGCAGGCGACGCAGTTGACCTCGAAGATCGGCTTCACCTGCTTGACGAAGTCCACCTTCTCGCGCTGCTGCAGCTTGAGGTCGTCGGGCCAGACGGCGCCCTCCTCGATCCACAGCTTCAATGTCGCCTGCTGGGCCTTCGACAGCTTCTCGCCCTTCGGCGGCATCACGTCATCGTGATCCTCCGGCAGCGTCGTGGTCGTGTAGAGCGGCGATTGGTCGGGCTTGCCCGGCACTAGCGACGTGCCGTCCTCGCCGCCCTTGATCGCCCCGGCACGGGTCGTCAGGGACAGGCCTCCCTTGGGTTTCTCGTCGCCATGGCATTTGAGGCAGTAGACTTCGAGGATGGGGCGAACCTGCTTCTTGAAGTCGACCTGGGCTGCGGCCACCGGCGAGACCAGGGCCAGACCGAGAAGGGAGGCAATCGGGAGCTTCATGCGTTGAATCGAGGACGAAGGGTAGACTGCGTTTGTTCAGCAAGGCAACCCAGTCGAGGCTGAAACGCGGTGGGTAAGGGGACTCACGCCGAGACGCGGAGACACGGAGGAAGCGGGCAGAGAAGGGGAGACGGGTCCCGGGAGAACACGGCCTCGGGGACGATGCCGTCGGCGGGGGGCTGACATCCGAGGCCAAGAAAAAGGGGCGCCCCTGAGGGCGCCCCTGAATGGGTCGGAGAGGAGGGTTCAGCGTCCGGTGGTCAGGCCCCGGAGCAGAGCCACGACCTCCATCGCCTTGGGGTCGTTCGGGGCCGTCTCAGTAAGGCGTTCCCGGACCTTGTAGGCGAGGATCATGTACTGCGTGTTCTGCTCCTCGGTGGTGACCTTCTCCCGGACCTTGCCGAGGGCGGTCATGACCCCTTCGTAGTCCTTCTTGTCGACGGCCGCCCAGACCTCCTTTGAGCCGGACAGGTTGTCGACCGCCTTGATGACACTCGGATCCTCGGCGGGCGGCTTGCTGCAGCCGCTGGCGGAGAGGAGGGCCAGCGCGACCAGGACACTGGCGGGGGCAACCCGGGTGAGGTTCATGTCGGAGACAGGCTGCGCGTCAGCGGTACCGAGGACCACACAGGAGATCGTTCGGGACCGGCTCCTTCTTGTTCACCAGGTTGTAGCACTTCACCCATTTCACGTTGTCCGCGCTGCCGCCGAAGCGGCCCACGACGGCGCCGCCCGGCAGGGACTTGGCGCTGGCGAAGGGGAGGCCGATGCTGTTGGCCACGCCCGAGTGCCGCATGGAGAGGGTCTCGCCGATCGACTCCGGATTGTTGCCGGCGTCATTGAAGAAGAAGGCCTCGGCCTCGTTCTGCTCCCACAGCTGCCAGTCGGTTGGCATGAAGTCCGTGATCTTGAACGTGCGCCCATCCGGCGACGGAGCCGCACCCTTGATCCCGGTGTAGCCACCGACGTTCCCGGTCATGCAGTAGGAGGTCACCTTGACCGGACGTCCGATCCACGCGGTGCGCTGCTTCTGGCTGGATTTCCGGAGCGCAACATCCTTCGGGCACCACATCACCTGATGGGTCTGCAGGAATGGCCCGAGCTGGCCGATCCGGAAGAAGGCGAGCTGGTTGGTCCACTGCGACGAGTTGAGATCCTTTCCGGCACAGTTGGCGACCGCGTTGGCGGTGGCGGTCGGAGACAGCGTCGTGCTGCGGCCCTTGTTGGCAGTGGCATACGCCCAGCAGTCGGGACCCGTCAGATCCGACCCCCAGCCACAGTGGGCGTTGTAGTCGTTGTTGTCGGTCGAATACATGTGGTTGGCCAACAGGATCTGCTTCACGTTGTTCAGATCCGTGGTCATCTGGGCCTTGTCCTTGGCCTTGCCGAGGGCGGGCAACAGCATGCCGGCCAGAATCGCGATGATCGCGATCACGACCAGCAGCTCGATCAGGGTAAAGGCGTCCTTGGAGGGACGTCCCAACCGGGGGAGGGAGAATGGGTGCATAGGATGGTGCGGAGGACGGGTTGGGTTTAGGTAACTGTGTGGGCGTTGTCAAACTCCCTCTTCCGCACCGGAAGGAATTCTCTGCCGACCTGCGGCGAGGACGAAAACGTTGCTGTGAAAATCGGTCGCTCTCATCTCCTGGGACAGCCTTCAAAGCCCCAACGGCATGGCCCAAACCCGACCCGCTCTCTCCCTGGTTCCGGAGGGTGCTAACGGTAGGTGCTGTTGAGTGCGGGTGAGAGTGGATGCTGGTGCTGATGGGGGTGTTTCTGGCGTTGGTGGGTGTCGCAGTCCCCTGCGACACTGGGCGCGGTAGCGCCCACCCGGCGAGGCGATGCCGACCTGCGGGGAATGCCGGTTCGAATCGTGGAGTGGACTGTGAGCCTGGAGAGGGTGGGCCTGGGGTGGGTGGGTACCCTGGAGGCACCCTGTGGCCCAGAGCACTGAGCGTCCAACAGGGGCTGGGGGTGCGGGTGCCGATGAGGGTGTTTCTGGCAAAGGTGGGTGTCGCAGTCCCCTGCGACACTGGGCGCGGTAGCGCCCATCTCCCCGAGGCGTTGAATCCATTAGACCCTCTGGAGTTCCGAACCCATCCGCCGACGCTGCCTCGGTCCCCGCCGCCCGCAGCCACTTCGTTCTCCTGATGGCTTCTCCGGCACATGGTCGGGTGCTAGCCTGTCCCCATGGGACAGGATTCCACCCAACGCGCCCGGAAGCTGGGCGTCTTGGTGTCGTCGTCGCCGGACACCGAGTCGTTCCGCCATGCGTTCGGGGTTGTGACCGCCGCGCTCGAGTCGGGATGCGATGTCTATGCGTATTGCATCGACGAGGCCGTGAAGGGCGTTGGGAGGCCCGAGGTCCAGTCCCTGAAGGGCCGGGGGCTCAAGCTGTATGCCTGTGCCTACGGGGCCCATCGCCATGGGGTGCCGGTGGACGACTCCGCGGCGTTCGCAGGTCTGACCGTGGTCAGTGACCTGATCGCCGGCACCGATCGTTTCGTCTCGTTCAACTGAGTTCCAGGACACCATGAACCCCAAGGTCCTCTTCATCGTGTCAGGAGATCCCCGGACGAGCGCGCGTCCGGCCGAGGCGATCCGGATCGCGGCGGGCATTGGTGCCTGGAAGAAGGCGGAGGTTTCGGTGTACCTCGAGGCCCCGGCGGTCTGCGCGTTGGGCGAGTTCGTGGACGAGCTGGTCGACGAGGACAACTTCTCGCGCTACCTGCCGATCATCCGCGACTGGGGGCGGCCGGTCTGGGTGGAGCAGGGGGCTCCGGACCTGTCGGATCTCGGTGAGGCCTCGGTCCCGTACGAGGAGATCCCTGCGGCCGAGCTGGCCCGTCGCATTGCCGGCTGCACCTATGTGTTGAGATTGTGACCATGAAGACCCAGCTGCACATCGTCACCCGTCCCTTGGAGGCTTCGAAGGTGGAGCTGCTCGAGGCGATCCGACTTGAGCCCGACCTGGAGGTTCGTGTGGTGGACCTGACAGCCTCGGTGCAGGACTACCGGGAGCTGGTGGAGGCGATCTTCACTGCGGACTCGGTGGTGACTTGGTAGCGTTGGGTTTGGCGCGTTGAGATTCTCACCTGCGGGAGTGTTCGTCGCGTCGTTTCGAAATTTCGAATCGCTCTTGCCCGATCGCCTTCTGTGACGTTCACTTCGCGGGCCGTTCGCGGCGGGGTCGCCAAGTGGTAAGGCAGGGCTCTGCAA